>REEU01000285.1 GCA_007694905.1 Gammaproteobacteria bacterium
GTAACGTGACCTCGAACGCTGCCAGGACCTCGCAATGTTCAGTGATGGCTGCGGTTGTGAACACGCCATCGGTAAGCGCACCTCCGCAGCCAGACACGGACTCGATGCCAAACCCTTCATCCACCATCACGATGAGGTCGACCGTCTCCCCCTCCGTCACCGTCTGCAGCGCCGGTTCAATCGAACCTCCCGTTCCTGCGCTTGCCGTGACTTCGAAGGTGCGATCGAATCTGGCAGTCACTTCCCGTGCGGACACCATGCTGACTTCGCAGCTCGTGTCCGCCGACTCGCAGGCGCCGGTCCAGCCACCAAACACGGAATTTTGCCCCGCCGTTGCTGTCAGGGTTACGGCCTCGTTTTCATCGAATTCGGCCTCGCAGAGCGTGCCGCAATCGATACCCGCGGGTGCACTCGAAACGCTACCTGAACCCTCGCCGGTGATGGCAACGCTCAGGTTCTGTGAGACGGGAGGCGGTGTTGATCCTCCACCGCCCGGAGCACCGGTACCGCCACCACTACCATTGTCTCCGCCTCCGCCTCCGCCGCAGGCTGTGACCAAAATGGCAAAGAACACCGTCGCAAGGGATCTAACTGAGCGCTCACTATAAAAACAATTGGCCATCATCGTTTCCTTATCAAGTCTCACCGAACCTGCAAGATCCGGGTCGGCCAAGTGGCCAAGTGGCCAAGTGGCCAAGAGTCTGGATCAGACAAGACTTACCCGCCTCCGCTACGTGAGCGAGTCACGTGGCAGACATCCGGCTTCGCGTCTCCACGTAGAGACCACGCACGGCCCAAAGCCGCCGCGGTATCCAACTGAGAAGGGTGGATTGCCTGGCGCATCCTTTGGAAAGCTAGTGAAGCCTGCCAGAGGCGAACCCAGACCACCTTGTCCTGTATCGAGTCACGCCTTCTGCTGCTTTAAGGGCACCAGCATAGTATCCGTCTAAAAGCATTGCGTCGCGCGACTGAGCGACCATGTCACGCAGCCATCCGTCTGCCGCGGCTGGACGGCCCCAAGCGCCAGGACCCCGTCAGATCAGCTGGGGCTGGATGGCGTTCGTCGGCGCCGTGGCCACAATGGGCAGCGTCTCGGCACATATGAGAAACCTCAGGCACTTCTTTCGACGCTGCTCATTCATCGCATTGCATAAACATTCCATAGCATGTATTTATGCATTCTTGGTTATGTATTTTGCGAGAATCGCCATGTCCGTTACTGATGCAAGTCGCCGCAGATTCATTCGATTGGCGGGAGGGGGCACTCTGTTTGCAGCCGCCGGGTTCGGGCTCACGGGTTGCGACCGAATGCCCGCAGAAGCGATCAGCGGCTGGAGCGGGCCCGGCGCGGACGCTGCCGATCCGCGCCGCACTGCTCTCGCCTACGCGCTGCTCGCGCCCAATGCGCACAACATCCAGCCGTGGCTTGTGGATCTGCGCGAACCGGACACGGTCGTGCTGCACGTGGACCGGCAGCGACTGCTGCCGGAGACCGACCCCTTCAGCCGTCAGATCCTGATCAGCCATGGGACATTTCTCGGTCTGCTCCGCATCGCGGCGGCGGAGCAGGGTTATCGGATCGACATGGAGCTGTTTCCGGAGGGTGAGTTCGCAACCGATGCGATCGACGACCGGCCGGTCGCCCGCTGCCGATTCGTTACCGCAGACGAACACGACTCGGCAGGCGCACCGGATCCGCTGTTCGCCGAGATCCTGCAGCGGCGCTCCAACAAGGAGGTCTACCGGCCCGAGCCCTTGGCGAGCGCCCATGCGGACCAACTGACCGCTGCGCTGCGTCATCAAGGCCAACAGCCGGGACAGCAAACGGGCTGGCGCTGCGACATCGCGCGCGAAGGCGCGCTGGTCGACCGCCTGCGCGAGCTTACGGCTGATGCGATCCGGATCGAGATGGCCACGCCTCGCACCCACCGAGAAAGCGTCATGCTGACCCGGGTGGGCAGCCGCGAGATCGCCCGGCATCGCGATGGCATCGACCTGCACGGGCCGATGTTCTGGTGGGTGAAGCGCCTCGGGCTGATGACCCCGGAGAAAGCCATGACGCCCGGTACGCTGGCTTATCAGGGTGGACTCGACTACGCGTTGGGCTGGACCCAGTCGACGCCTTCGTTCGGCTGGCTGACGAGTCCAGACAACAGCCGGACGCGGCAGGTCGAAAGCGGCGAAGTCTATGTGCGGCTCAACCTTCTGGCCACGGCACTCGGCGTGGCCATGCATCCGGTGAGCCAGCTCCTGCAGGAGTACCCGGAAATGCGGTCGCTGCAGCAGGCATTCCTGTCTGCCGTAGGCGCCAACGAGCCGGGCGTTGTGCAAATGCTGTTCCGACTTGGGTACGCTGACGCCGTACCGCCGTCGCCGAGACGGGACCTCGACGACTTGATGATCGGAGCTTCCTGAACGGATGACAGCAGATCCAGAGAACGCCGCGACCGGATTCCGCATCCTCAACTGGATCGGCATCATCGAGCAGCTGATGACTCATCGCGCCAGCCGTCGTCTCGAGTCGCTGGCGCTGACCGTCCCACAGTTCGCCCTGCTGAATCACTTCAGCCATCGTCCGGACGAACGTCGTACCGTGACCCAACTCGCTCGCGTCATGCAGCAGACTCAGCCGGCGATCACCAAGACGGTCAAGGCGCTGGTCGCGGCGGGCTACCTGAGCGTGCGGACCGACAAGGACGACCGCAGGGTGAAGTGGCTCAAGCTGACGGCTCGCGGGCAAAGAATGCGTGCCCAGGCCATCGAACTGATGGGTCCGGACATCGCGGCAATGTTCGGCGACTGGCGCGCGGAGGACATGGACGAACTCATGGCCCTGCTCGATCGCCTGAAGCGCTACCTCGATGAGAATCGCCCCTGACGTGCGGGTCACGCCTTCAGACCACCGCTACGCACCGGAACTCCCAGCTACGTTCGCCTTAAACCGCAGAGAAATGCGCTTGGCGGCAGCACTTCGGATCCGCAAGCGTGCTGGCCGCTGGGGTGAAACCGCCGCAGATCACCGTCCCTGGGCGTCCAGCACGGGCGCCCCGAGCGCGCGGGGTGGAGATGCGGTGTCAGGTGAGCCGAGTTCCTCGCATGTGTGATGCTGCACAAGCTGGGCCTGCTGGACGCCGCGCCGACGAAGCGCCTCCCGCGCGCGCGCCAGAGAGTCGAAGTGGGTTACTTTCCCAGAGAAATTCTCAAGCAGGCGGGTCGGACCGCCATCAGCGGGGTCGAGCTCGACCACGTAGCCACGGCAGGCGCTGGAGTGGATGCGGGCGCTGGTCGCTCGCTGATCGGGGCGCAAGAGCGTAAGCAATGACAACGCGAGCCCTCCGGGCGTCTGAAGCATACAGTTGCCCTATCCTAGACAAAGAATGGACAACGCGCAACATACCCGGACATTTGGTTGACAATCATCGTTCCATCTGGAACTCTCCACTCTCGATGCAGCACATGAGGCGCCTTACCTGATCTAATCGCGGCACGCACCTCGCCACACTGCTTTGATTTTCAAACGTCTGGAGAGCGGTACGAGCCGCGAGTGGCGCAGGCTTCGCTCGGGCACGACCACCGTCCCGCTGGTCCCACTCAAGACGTCACCCGGGAAATCCGATGGAACTCATCGTCTTCGATCTGGACGGCACCCTGCTCAACGCAGGCTCGCAGATCTCTCCTTACACCCGGGACACGTTGGACTTGCTGGCTGCTCGCGGCATCCACTACACCGTGGCCACGGGTCGGACACTGCATGGCGCCCGAGCCATCATCGATGGCCGGGGTTTCGTCCTGCCGCAGGCCTACAAAAACGGCGTCCTGATCTGGCGCCCGAACGAGAGCAATTACAGCCACCATCACTTCCTCACCCACGCCGAGATCGAACACGTCGTCGAGGCCGTAAGGGCGTGCGGGGTCACCCCATTCCTGTCGACGCTGGAGCCCGGCTTCATCCATCGCGTCTACCACCTGCCCCTGCGTCACGAATTCGAGAAGCGTCTCGCCGATCACTTCGGTGAACTCATGGGCATCGAGGTACTGCCCGCCTCGCGGCTGCCCGGCGACGCGGAGATCACCAGCATAAGCGCCCTCGCGCCCACCGAGGACATCGAGGCGATCGAACGCCTCGTCGAGAACGAACCGGATCTGGTCGCCTATGCCGGCATGGCTCTGGAAGGCGAGGGTCTCGGCTGGATCGACATTCACCATCGCGCGGGCAGCAAGGGCAATGCCGTGGATCTTCTGCGGGAGGAACTCGGAGCGAAGCGCGTCCTGGTCTTCGGCGACAGCAGCAACGACCTGAGCATGTTCGCGACTGCGGACGAAGCCTACGCGCCGAGTAACGCGCGGGCAGATGTGCAAGCCGCGGCGACGCAGGTGATTGGACACCACGACGAGGACGGCATCGCGCGCTTCCTGCGCGAGCGCTTCGAGCTGAGGTGACAGACGCTGCGCTGACGACGGCCGATGCTCAACCCCTCATGTCGCGGGGCAGCGCGCCACGACCTGGACGCCCGCAGCGTTGATGCGAATGGCATCGCGCATGCATGCGTACGAACTGGTCAAGACATGCACGTCAAATGAGCTCGCGGTCGACCGTCGGACCACGAATCCACTCAAACTGTCTCTCCGAGGATAGATCCATGCCGCTGTTCAAACGCGATCCAAAAAAGAAACTGCAGAAGTCCTACCAGCAGAAACTGGAAGCCGCCATGCACGCCATGCGCAATGGAGACATCAGGAAGAACGCGGAACTGACCGCGGAGGCGGAAGAAATCAAGGCGGAGCTGGACAAGCTGGACTGAGCCAAGCGCCGCGGCCAAGGAGTCCGGAGCCGGGGTCAGACGACTACCCCAGCCGACTGCCAGGCTGCTGTGGCAGAATCCAAGAACGTTCCGTATTGCCATGGAGGCAGCCCCATGCATCGTGCAAGTGTTCTCCTTTTTCTCTCCTCTGCCCTCGTCCTCGGGGCGGCCTTCGCCCGCGCTGAATTCCAGCTGAGCAGCCCGGAATTCGAGGACGGCGGCATGCTCACCGAACGCCACGTGTTCGCAGGCTTCGGCTGCAGCGGAGACAACCAATCGCCAGCACTCGCATGGAGTGATCCGCCAGAAGGTACGGAGAGCTTCGCGCTGCTCGTGCACGACCCGGACGCGCCCATCGCCAGCGGCTGGTGGCACTGGGTCCTGATCGACATCCCGGCCGACACGCGCGCGCTGACGGCGAACGCGGGTGATCCAGCAGCGGGCCTCGCGCCGGAGGGCAGCCGCCAGATCGTCACCGATTTCGGCGTGCCGGGCTGGGGCGGACCCTGCCCACCGGAGGGCCGCGAACCGCATCGCTACAACTTCACCCTGGTAGCGCTCGATACCGCGCAGCTGGAGATTCCCGAGGGCGCCAGCACGGCGCTGGTGGCCTTCATGGTCGAGGGAGCGAAGCTGGGTGAGGCCCGCCTGACCGGCCTCTACCAGCGTTGAGCCCACTGCGGGCGACTGCAACCGCGCTGCTGGCGACGGCGCTGATCGCCGGCTGCGCCCCGGCGCCCCAAGACGCAGCCCGGGTCCAGGTCGTCGAGGCCTCCCTGCCCGCCCTGCAGGCAGCCATCCTCGCGGGCCAGATGAGCTGCGTCGAGGTCGTCGACGAGTACCTCGCGCGGATCAAGGCATTCGACGCCCCGCTTGGACTGGGCGCCATCTCTGCGCTGAACCCGGCCGCGCGCGCACGGGCCGCTGAGATCGATGCAGCGCTCGCCCGCGACGAGCTGCCGGGACCGCTGTTTTGTGCGCCGCTGCTGATCAAGGACAACTTCGATACCCACGACCTGCCGACCACAGGCGGTTCGGTAGCGTTGGTCGATCATGTGCCCGAGGCGGATGCTTTCGTCGTCTCGCGACTGCGCGCCGCCGGCGCGGTGGTGCTGGCCAAGACCAACATGGGCGAGTGGGCGTTCAGCCCACGGCAGACGGTTTCCTCATCGCATGGGCGTACCGCCAACGCCTATGCCCTGGATCGGACACCGGCCGGTTCCAGCGGTGGGACCGCCTCGGGCGTCGCCGCGAGCTTCGCGGTTGCAGGGCTCGGGACGGATACCGGTAACTCCGTGCGCGGTCCCGCCGCCCACCTCGGGCTGGTGGGCCTGCGCCCGACGCTCGGACTGCTGTCGCGCAGCGGCATCGTCCCGCTCGCCTTCGATCGGGACACCGCCGGCCCCATGGCACGCAGCGTGCGCGATGCTGCGCTGCTGCTGAACGTCATGGCCGGTTCAGATCCCGAGGACCCGTATACGCAGGAGGCGGATGCGCGCCGGGCGGACGACTACACGGGCGGCCTGGACGCCGCTGCCATGCAAGGGCGGCGCCTCGCTGTGCTCTGGCCCCACGCCGACCCCGACGAGGGCGACACGGATGTTTTCGAATTGTTCGCCCGCGCACTCGAGGATCTCGAGCAGCTCGGGGCGACGCTGCTGCCAGCGTGGCGCATCCCCGAGCTCGATGCCCTGCTGACACCTGAGCTGTTCTGCGGCCGTTTCCGCTACGACATGGCCCGCTACCTCGAGCGCTCGGGTGGGGCTGCGCTGCTCCACGACGTGGTGGACGTTCTCGACACCGGCCAGTACAGCCCGGATGTCGAGGCCGGATTGCGCCGCGCCCTGGACACCTCGGCGGATACCCATCCCGGCGAGGCCAATCCGAACTGCCGCGACTTCGCGACGCACGAAGGCAGACAGGCACTGCTGGCCGCCGTGGTGGCGGCGATGGACGCCGACGCGGTGGATGCGCTGGTGTTCCCGACCTGGCGCCACCCGCCGGCCCCACTGGAGAGTGCGGTCGAAGACTACCGCGGTGACAATTCCCAGGGACTGGTGCCTGCGGCAGGCCTGCCGGCGGTGACGGTGCCCATGGGCATGCTCTGGGACGAGCTGCCGGTCGGGCTGCAGATCGCCGGCCGACCCTGGGATGACGCCATGCTGCTGGCCCTGGCCTACGCCTACGAGCAGGCAACAGGCCTCCGCCGTCCACCGACCGGATTCCCGCCCCTCGACCCGTAACACGCCCGTAGCCGTCGTGGCATCAGGCACAAAAGTGCACAAAAGGGGTCGGACCAAATCAAGTATCTGATTTTGTTTAATTTTACATGGTGGCTGCTTCGATCTCCGCTGACGACTTGTTGTAGTCGCACACCGCGCGCCGAGTATATGTCGAAGTCCGGGCTTTCGATCAGCGCTTTCCATGCGTCGTCGACCTGACTCGAGGGGACATCGGCTTGTCCCTTCGCGTGGTGCGTCGGGGGGCGGAGGTGGCCCTGCAGGCTTTCAGTGCCTTGCGACACTGCGACCCCAGCGCTCCACGGCGTCGATGAGCGCCGTGTTGCGCGGATCGCCGACGAGCGCCGACGAGATCTCAGCAGCGTTTTCGTTGGGGATCGAGCAACCGTAGTCGCTGGGAGTTCTTCGGCTACTGTTAAGACGCTGGCCGGAAGGAATGCGTCCGACCTGGAAAGCCCAGGCAGACCACTCGCACAGTGCGGGTGAAGCACCAAGCGTGGTACAAAAAGACGCGCCAATGGCGCATAAGGGGAGCTGGAACAGGATTCGGGTCGCTTGGAGCGCTTCGTGTCCCCACGCGCTCGGCTAAAACTTCCCGCGACGGGTTCGAGCACGCTGGAAGCACAGCGACGCCGACGGCAGCGATCGTTTCAGGAGGGAGAGGAAACCATGAGCATTCAGGCACTGACTGACGACGGTTCCACGGTCACCTATAAGGACCGCCGCCGGCTGCTGTGGTCGCTCTCACTGGTCTGGCCGCTGATGCCGGTGGCCGCCTGCGTTCTCGCCCTGAGTCTGGACAGCGCTGCTTGGTTCTGGGCGACGCTGATGGTGTGGTATCTGATCGTGCCGATCATCGACCACGTATTGCCAGCCGATGCCAGCAACCCTCCGGAGGAAGTCGTCCCACAGCTCGAGGCCGACCGCTACTACCGCACCCTGACCTATCTGACGGTGCCGATTCACTACTTCACCCTCGTTTTCACAGCCTACGTCGTCGGTACCCAGGACTTGCCGTGGCACGCCGTTGTCGGCCTCGCGTTATCGGTGGGGGTGGTCAACGGCCTGGCGATCAACACCGGCCATGAACTTGGCCACAAGAAAACCCGTCTGGAGCGCTGGCTCGCAAAGGCGGTGCTGGCAGTGGTCGGTTATGGCCACTTCTTCGTCGAGCACAACCGTGGCCATCACAAGGACGTCGCGACGCCGGAGGACCCCGCATCGGCCAAGATGGGCGAGACGATTTATGGCTTCGCGCGCTCGGAGATTCCCGGCGCGATGCGCCGCGCCTGGGAGTCCGAGAAGGTGCGGCTGGCTCGGCGCGACCAGGGCCCCTGGAGCCTCGACAATGAGGTGCTGCAACCGCTGCTGATCACCCTGCCGCTTTACCTCGGCCTCGTGGTTGCCTTCGGCTGGGTGATGCTGCCATTCCTGTTCCTGCAGGCATTCTGGGGCTGGTTCGGGATCCTCAGCAGCGCCAACTACATCGAGCACTACGGCTTGCTGCGGCAGAAACGGGAGAACGGCCGCTATGAGCCGTGCCAGCCGCAGCACTCATGGAACTCGAACCACGTGATGTCCAACGTGATCCTGTTCAACCTGCAGCGACACTCGGACCACCACGCCAATCCCACGCGCCGTTATCAGAGCCTGCGCAGCTTCGAAGCGCTTCCGGAACTTCCGAGTGGCTATCCCTTCATGTTCGCGCTGGCCCTGATCCCACCGCTATGGTTCAAGGTGATGGACCCGAAGGTCGTCGCCTGGGCGGGGGGTGACTCGTCGAAGGTCAATATCCTGCCGTCGAAGCGCACGCGTTTGCTGCCGCTCTTTGCAGATTCGTCTCGCAATGATTGATGAACCGATGAAAAGGTATCGATGCCCGGGATGCGGTTACACGTACGTTCCTCGCGATGGTGACCCACACGAGGGCTTTCCGGCAGGCACCCCATGGTCGGCGATTCCCGAAGACTGGGCATGCCCTGACTGTGCGGTGAGGGAAAAACCCGACTTCCTCGAAGAGGACGTCGCAGTCTGACTCAAGCAGGTCTCTCATAACAGGAGAAATCGAGACCTAAGTTCACCGGCTTCCAGCGCTTGGCAACGCGTTTTCAGGCCTGAAAACACGGCGCTAAGCGAATCCTGGACACCAGCCATCAGCGATGAACCGGGATCGGTGTGATTGTCGTCCAGGCCAACGAACGGAATCGGCTGCCTGATCGCCACGCCGAGTGGTACAAGGGCATCTGCTTAGAGTGCTCTGTTTCGATGCGGAGTTGACCAGCTAAGGCGCAGACTCCTAGCCGCCTCATCCCAAAAGAGCCTTTCAACTGAGCCAATCGCCATAGCCTGACCTCGGTTACCCTCATTCCGGTGCGCCTGGAATCGCGTCGACCGGTTTTTCGAAGGCGATGAAGAGCAGACAGTCCTCGTCGGACCGGCAATGGGCAACGTGCGGCAATCGCGGCGGCCCGTAGGCGTAGGTGCCTTGCCGCATCACCACCGGTTCCTGGCCGTCGTAGTGGACGTGGAACTCGCCTGCAACGAGCACCATACGCTCGGCCGAGCTGTGCCAGTGGTGCGGAATCGTGGACTGACCCGGGATACGCAGCAGGATATCGGCGTTGTGGTCAGCAGGATCGCCCTGCAGCACGGCCATGCCGCATCCCTCCGGAAAGAAGTCCGGGCATTCCGCCCAAACCAGATCCTCGCCGTCCGGATGCACGATAAAGGCCTCGCCACCGGCGTGCACCGCAGGTGAGGAAAGGAACGCGCCTATGAGCACGGCGGCGAGGCAGCGCGGGATGATGATGTCGTGGGAATGCATGGAACTCCTCCCTTGGTTTGCCCTGGAGCCCTCAGTCCGGGCTGTATGGGCAGCAGACGGTCACAAGGCGTACCGTCCACTATCTGCACTTTATGCATCCTATGCACTGGCGGGATCCGGAGCATCGCAGAAACCCGGTAGGCACCTGTCCCGGAAAACCCGTAGCGGTGGCATGCACCCGAGACTGGCGCTTTGACCCACTTCGGGTGCTGCGTAGTGCACTGCAGCTCGTGCTGCCAGGCCATGGACCGGTAGAGACCAGAGCTCATGCAGCCGCTCAGTGGGCCATCGGTGCGACAAGGCCCATCGCCACAGCACGCATCGTCGCGTCGGCACGACCACGTACGTCGAGCTTGCAGTACAGGTTGGTGACGTGGCGCTCGACGGTCGACACGGCGATACCCAGCGCTGCGGCAATCTTCTTGTTGGTGGTGCCGAGCGCAATGAGGCGCAGCACTTCGCGCTCGCGCGGCGTGAGTTCCTGGCCCTCCGGGCGCGACAGCGTGCCGAATTCGGGACGGTGGCCTCCAACGAAGGCGAGGATGTGCTCGACGACCGCGCCGGAGTCGCGGATGAAGGGGTCGTGCTCATTGCCATCAAGGACTTCCAGGCGCGCATCCGGAACGAGGGCGGCGAGCTCCTCGGCGGCTGCCAGCGGAATCGCGCGATCATTGCGGTTGTGCACGATCAAGGTCGGCACCTGCAACTCCGGCAGCAGGTCGCAAACATCCAGCTTCCACAGGTGGTCGAGCAGCTGCTCGGCGACATCGGCACGCGCTGCCAGGCGCTGGAAGCGGCTGAACCAGCCGATGTCTCTCGAGCTGCCGTTGGGAACCAGCATGGCCGCCAGCGTTCGCGAGCCGAGCCCCCAATGCACGCGCACGATCTGCTTCAGTGCCTGCATCTGCTCGCCGCTGCTGATCACGCTGCCGCGGGCAAATGCGGAACAGAACACCAAGCGCTCTACGCGCTCCGGATAGCGATGGGCGAAGGCTGCAACCGGGGGACCGCCGAGGGAATAGCCGATCAGGCTGGCGCGGTCGATGCCGGCCGCGTCGAGCACGGCGCGCAGCTGGTCGACGTCGTTGTCCAGCGACGGCTTGCAGCCGTCGCGGTCGGACAGACCGCAACCGAGGCGGTCATACCAGACAAAGCGATGATCGCGCGACAGCTTGGCGCGGGCGCTTGTTGCAGCCGGGTGGGTCCACAGCTCCCGCAGGTGCGACAGCCAGCCAGGCAGCATGACCAGCGGTGGTCCCTTGCCAAGACTGGCATACGCCAAGCGTGCGCCGCTATTCAGCCGGCAGAAGCGCACGACCGGTTCCCGTGACTGTGGCGACGCGGCTATGCGCCTGCCATGGCCACTTGCGACCTCATCCAGTGTAGTTCGTGCAGGCATGCTCGAGTCCTCCCCGCCTTGCCCACGCCTATGGCGTAAACGCAGACCCGGCCTTCAGTGAGCGGAAGCAGAAGTCCAGTACGTCGTCGAGCGGCGCCGGATGCCGCCACAGACGGGAGCGCAGCGCCGCGCCCTCCCAGCAGTTGAGAATGAGGTTGGCCACCGCGTGCGGATCCGTTTCCGCATCGAAATCGCCCCGCTCGCACGCTAGCGCCAGGCACCCGGCAATGCGGTCGACGATGACTACGAAACAGTTTTCGATCTTGCGCCGGAACACATCACTGGTTCCGGACAGCTCCTGGCCGAGGCCGCCGAGCATGCAACCGAAGTGTCCTTCGCGCCCGTACTTGTCGCGGGACAACTCGAAGAAGCGGCGGATGCGCTGCAGCGGCGGCCGCGTGTCGTCGTCGAGGCAAGCGTCGAGACCAGCGTGCACCTCGGCCATGTAGCAATCCACGACCCGCAGCGCGAAGTCCTGCTTGCTTTCGAAGTGATGGTAGAAGGAACCCTTTGGCACCCGAGTCGCCTGCAGCAGTTCCTGCACGCCGAGCCCGTTGTAGCCGCGCTCCAGCAGCAGCTGCAGACCAGTTTCGAGCAGTTTGCGACGCGTGTTAGCCGTCATCGCCCCCTCAAACTGCGAAGCTTGCGCGCCCAGCCTTTAAACCGACTGGTCTAATCATGACGCTACGATGCGGAAAAAGAGCAGTCAATACCATGCACCAAGCAGCTCGGGACAATGGAGCTCCGCCTATCGCACGTCTTCACGCCGCTCGCGAAACTGGCATTCGCGTCCTAGCCCGGCAGCGATCGTCGGGGTCTAGGTCGTCAGCCGCTGGGCGAGCTCCGCGGCCGGACACGATTCAGGCCGAGCGGCGTGGGGAACAGCAGGACCAGCGCCAGGAGGCGGCCTGCCATGACAGGCCGCCTCTGCTTCGATCGATTCGGAATGAACGCCGTAGCCGGCGCCGCATTCAGTTGTTGGCGGTGAGCGGATCGATGACCTGCGAGACTTCGGTCACCCGGGACACCGGGATGCCGCTCAGCTCGGCGTGCTCGTGGATCGCGGCTTCGTTCTCAGCCAGATAGATACAGAACGACTTATCACCAGCGACATAGCTGTGCTGCCACTGCACGCGCCCGTCGAGTTGCCGGATGGCGCTATTGGAAGCACGAGCGGCGCCGCACAGCTCGACGATGGACATGTCGCCAATGCCGGGGATATCGCGTTCGATCAGGTATCGCTTGAGTTGCGTCATCAGTACGTCCTCCGTGGGTACGCCCTTGATGGTGACTGCATTGTCGCTGTCACTCGCGCGCCCAAAAAGCTAGGATTTCTTGGTGAACACAAAGAAAATCTTTAGGTTTAGGTATGGCCGCACCGTCGCATCTGCGATCTTTTCAGGCGCTGGAAGCCGCCATTCGTGCCGGTTCGCTCAAGGGGGCGGCAGCGGAGTTGTGCATCACTCCCGCTGCCGTAGGGCAGCGCATCAAGACGCTCGAAGACTATCTCAGCGTGGATCTGCTGGTGCGCGACCGCAGCGGCCTGTCGCCGACGGCGCCCTGCCGAGCCGCGCTTGAGCATCTGCGCCGCGGCTTCCGAGCGCTCGAGGCAGCCACTGAAGCGCTCGAGCTGCAGCGGGGACATGAGATCCATGTCGCGGCGCTGTCGGACTTCGCCGAGCTGTGGTTAAAGCCACGCCTACCGCAGTACCAGTCTGTGCATCCCAACACGTTGTTCTGCATCAACGGTGAAGGGGACGTCCCCTTGCGGGTCGGTCCCGGCGACTGCGCAATTTTCTTCGGCCCGGTGATCGATGACCCGTGCAGCGATGTCCTGTTCCATGACTTCGTCGCGCCGGTCTCCTCGCCAGAGAACACCCGTCGCGTCGCCCGTTCACGCAAGCGCTATAGCCTGGAGGGGTTTCCCCTGCTGCATCTGGGCTTCTATCGCAACGATCCTGCGGTACCGAGCTGGGCCGGCTGGGTGTCCAGGCATGGCCGGCGACGTACCGCACCGGAGCGGGGGATTCGCTTTCAGCGCATCGCTCCAGTGCTGGAGGCCGTGAGGGCGGATGCCGGCCTGGCCATCTGCGGTCTGGTGCTGGTAACGGAACTGGTCGAGAAGGAGCGTTTGTCGTTGCCCTTCGGTGCCAACGTCGGGGTATGGACCGAGCACGCATTCCAGGTACGTTTTCGCCGTGCTGCGTTGCTGCGTCCGCAAGTGCGTCGTTTTCGTGCCTGGCTGGCCGACGAGGCCAGCACCGCGCGCGCGCAAATCGCGACCCTGGCCAATGCATAGCGGTCAAACCAGACCAACCACGCACCACCTCATTGCTTTACGAGGAAAGGTGCTGGGTCCGAGTTCCCATTGCATACCCGGTCAGCCGCCGGCTTCGATACACGTTTCCCTGGCGCGTACCGCGCCGCAGGCTACCGGCGCGGCGTTTGGCTCTGCGCCTGGCGCCTGCGGACGGCTTCCTCCGTGAGCGACGCAACCCAGGCGCTGCGCTCACGCTCCACGTTCACGAAGCCGGCGACGTCAACAAGCACCGCTCGAAAGCTGACGACCAGGTCGCCATTGCTGCCAACTTGGTAGCGCAGGAAGCCGCCGCAATCGTTGAATTCACCGGGCAGCCGGCCGGCGGTATAGATGCCGATACGCCTGGTCAACCCCTCCTCGACGAAGTACTGAATGCGCCCCAAGTCGAACTCCCCCACTCTGCCAACATTGATGACCGGCTGATCAGGGCGTTGAGAAACTCGGTCCGCCTCGGCCCGTTGACGACCGTGGATGAGCGACGGAATTTGATGACCCTGGGTTCGCCGAGCGGGCCGGAGAAGTAGACGTTGATTCTGTTGCCGGTGCCGCTCTGGGCGGAGACATAGTCGATGAAACCCTCGGTCTGGAACATTGAAGCGTCATCGGTGCAGCCGAAGAAAGCAGTATTGCGCCTGATCTTGGCAGCGGGTTCGAACGCATTGAGGGCGGCCATGGCTTGGGCTTCGTTCATGCCAAGGCGGATTCCGGCGACATCCATAAGCTCGCGGGCGATGCTGGGGTCCGTGATGCCGAGCGCGGTTGGTGCAGCAACCCCGTGCGATTCCGGCGCCGGCGCAGGCTGTGCGGAGACGGGCGTCGCCATCGGCACGGCGGGCGTCATGGCCTGCTCGACAGGTTCGCTGGCCGGACCGCAGGCGGCCAGCAGCATGGCGACGGGGACGGCGAACGCGGAGAATACTCTGGCGGCAGCAGTCATGCGGGTGCTCCTGCTCAGATCGCTGAATTGGCGATCCTTTTCACTCTCGGTGATCACCACCCCGTCGTGCACGACCGGATCCTGCGGATGGCGCATCAGGTACTGGACGGTCGGGTCCAGGGCTGCCGTCTCGTCCAGGTACTCCTGGATGAATCCCAGCTCGAGATTGATGTACGTGAACGTCGGCAACCGGGGCTGTTCCGACCCGTCCAGAACTCAGAAGCTCGCAGCCTAGCTGCCCGTCAGGTCAGCCAGTTTCTCCAGCGCGTCAGGCCAAAGCGCTTCGTCCATGGCTGCACCATAAAAAGCATCGATGACTCCAAGGACACGCTCGTCATCCGACAGGGTGGCTGCTTCGATCTCCGCTGACGACTCGTTGTAGTCGCACGCCGAGCGCCCACGGCCACGACGATGCCGTGGTTCACGCGTAGCTGACAACTTCGAACTCGATGCCGTCGGCGTCGCGGAAGTAGAAGCGCCGGCCCGGTTCGTAGTCGGAGTGGCTGTAGGGCTCGAGCCCTGCTGCCCGGACCCGATTCTCTGCGGCATCGAGATCGTCGACGTGAACGCCGATGTGATTCAGGAAGCCGCTGGTCTGCGGAGCCTGGCCCTGATCGTCGGCCGATCCCGGCGTGTACAGCGAAAGGTAGTCGAAATCGTTGCCGACGTGGACCGTCCAGCCCCCCATCGTCGTCAGGCCCTGCCAGCGGATCTTCCACCCGAACAGGCGGCCGAGCAGCACTGCGGTGGCCTCGGGGTCGGTGACAGTGATGTTGGCGTGTTCGATGCGTACTTCGCTCATGATCCATTCCTCTCCGAAGAAATTGGGTCGATGACGCGGGCCTTCGCCCTCGACGCGCGCATTCTGAAATCTCAACTTAACTTGAGGTCAAGCATTTTGCGGGAGACGAAGATGGCGGCTGCAGGCTGGCTTTCGATCGGTGAAGTCGCCGAGCGGACCGGGTTGTCCGTTTCGGCGATCCGCTTCTACGAGTCGGCGGGACTGGTCTTTCCCCGCCGCAACAGCGGCGGCCAGCGGCGCTTCCACCGCGCCGACAAGCGCACGCCGACCCAGCGCGACTGGAACCGCCTCTCGCGCGGCTTCCGGGATGAACTGCAGGCGCGGATCGACATCCTGACCCGGATGCGCAACCGCCTCGACGGCTGCATCGGCTGCGGGTGCCTGTCGCTGACGAACTGCGCGCTGTACAACGCCGACGACCGCGCCCGGCGTCAGGGCACCGGGCCGCGCTATCTTCTGGGGGAGCCTGAGTAACCACCTGACCGGCGGTCTCCCGAGCACACGGCGTCAGATCACCGCCACAGACGCCGCGAGTAACGCTTCCGAAGCGCTGCTGCCGCCGATGTGCACCTGGTGTTCGCCGGGCTCGAGGTGCCAGCTCCCGGTCGTCTGCGACCAGTAAGTCAGATCCTCGTCGGGCACGAACAAGGTGACGGTCCGCGTCTGCCCCGGCGCCAGCGTGAGGCGCTGAAACTGGCGCAGCAGCTTACGCGGTCGCGACACCACGGTACCCGGGAAACTCACATACAGCTGGACGATCTCGTCCGCCGACACTGCAGCGTCGTTGCGCACCGAAACCGTGGCCTCGATGCCTCCCGCCGCCCGCCGGACGCGCAGGGCCCGGTAGACGAATCGGGCGTAGGACAGTCCGTGACCGAATGGGTAATGCGCGGGGCTCCCTTCCTGCTCGAGCAGCGTGTAGCCGTGCAGGGGCCCGTACTCGATGGAATCGGCCTCCTTGTCGAAGAACGGATAGTGGGACTCGTCCCGTGCCAGCGTGAACGGCAGCTTGCCGGACGGCGATACCTCGCCGAACAGCAGCGCGGCCAGGGCGTTGCCTCCCTCCATGCCGCTGTAGAACGTCTGCAGTACGGCGGCAGCCTGTTCGCTCCACTCACTCATGACCACGGCGGATCCCGCCACCACCACGACCACGGTCCGGGGATTGGCAGCCGCCACCGCGCGGATGAGTTCCACCTGGGCGTCGGGCAATCGCAACCAGGCCCGGTCACCACCGCGTGGCCGGCTGCGCTTGCGCGAATCCACGTCAGGGCCGAGGTCCACTTCACCCAGGGAAATGTCGCCGGGGATGAACTCGCCCTCGTCATCGGCCGTGTAACCGACCACCACCACCGCTGCCTCCGCGGTGCGGGCGGATTCGGCGGCCAGCGTCGGATCGGACTCGTCCCCGGCCAGCGTGAGATCGGGCCGGCCGAGCGCGGTACCGATGCCTTCCAGAGCGGTCACGACATAAGGCGGCGCCACCCGACTGGAACCGTGATCCCCGGTGTTCACCAACCCGGCAAGCCGCCCGAACACCGCGACCCGCGACGTCTTCGCCAACGGCAACGTGCCGTCGTTGCCGAGCAGAACCGCAGACTTTTCCGCCGCCTCCCGCGCCAGCGCGACATGATCGGGGCAGGCAACAAGATCCGCGTGATAGTCCTCGAGCGGATCCTCGGCTGCGGCAAAGCGGTACAGCGTACGCAGGATGCGGCCACAGGCGCGATCGACCACGTCCGGCGCGATGTGGCCCTCGTTCACCGCCGCCACCAGTTTGTCGCCGAAATGAACCGGCTCCGGGTTTTCGATATCCAGACCGGCAGCCGCACCGTAAGGCTGATAGACCCCAAGCACCCAGTCCGAGTGGACGAAGCCATCGAAGCCCCATTCGTGGCGCAGGATATCGGTCAACAGCGCGCGGTTCTGCCCGCAGTATTCGCCGTTGACCTTGTTGTAGGCGCTCATCACCGAGGCGCAGCCCGCAGCGATGACGCGCCGGAAATGGGGCAGATAGACCTCGCGCAAGGTGCGCGGATCGACGCGTACGTCGACCTTGAAGCGGGCGTTCTCCATGGAGTTGAGCGCGAAGTGCTTCACCGTCGCGATGACGTTGTGGGTCTGGATGCCGCGCGCGAGCGCAGCGCCCATTTCGCCGACGTGAAATGGATCTTCGCCGTAGGTCTCCTGCGCCCTGCCCCAGCCCGGGTGACGCAGCAGGTTGATGCACACCGCACCGGACAGATTGCAGCCCTGGGCGCGGGCCTCGATGCCCATGACCTCGCCGATCCGGCGTTCGAGATCACGATCGAAGCTCGCGCCGCGCGCCATGGACACGGGAAAACAGGTGGACTGACCCCGGGCGACACCGCGGGGCCCGTCGGTGAACCAAAGCGCCGGCACACCGAGGCGTTCGCAGCCCGCGCCGGCGCGGTAGGGTTCCGTACCCCAGCGACCCTTGGCACGGCGGTACTGCTCGAAGAAACCGCGGCCGGACATCATGGCCACCTTTTCCTCGAGCGAGGCCGCCGTGAGCACCGTGGCCACGGCGACCTCGATCTCGGCCGCCGACATCCCCTGCCGCGGCGCGCAGTCCTCGCTGCCGTCTGCGTCCGTGGCGGTCATCAGTAGCGTAGCGAGATGCGCGCGCCAAAGGAGCGCTGAGACTCGAAGGTCAGGAACTGGGCGTAACCACCGGTATCGAAGGACTGTCCGACGATGGCTTCGACGAAGTCCGTGTTGAGGAGATTACGGCCGAACACCGTGAACGTCCCGCGGCCGTCCCAGAAGTCCACACCCACCTGGGCATCCACCAGGGCGTAGCCGGACAAGCGGGTGTTCGGATCGTTGGTGTTGCTGCCGAGGGTGGAGCTCCGGTAGCTGACCCCGATCTGACCGAACAGATCGTTGCCGCCTGCCATCGGAACGTCGTAACGAGCGAGCGCATTCACCACCCACTCAGGCGACTGTGCCAGCTTGCCCCCCGAGAGGTCCTGGAATTCGCCGACGCCGTTGCCGGTGGTATCGATGCAGGCGTCGTCCCCGACCGGCTGCAGCGCATAGCAGGGTGCGCCATCGAAGGACCTGAATCGTGCTCGGGTGTAGGCGAGGGCGGTCGACAGCGTGAGCTGGCTGGTCGGCAGCACCGTGATCTCGCCCTCGACGCCCCACGTGCGCGCCTTGCCGGCGTTCGTGACCGAGAAGATCGAGGTGCCGTCAGGACCGGGCACCAGCGCCTGGGCCTGGAAGTCGTCGATGTTGGAGAGGAACGCGGTCAGGTTGGTGGTCAGCCTGCCGTCCAGCGCCTGCGAGCGCATGCCGATCTCGTACTGGGTCGGCTTTTCCGGGTCCACCGTCGGCAGGGTGGTACCACCAGGCTCGGTCGCGTTGATCGTGAGGCCGCTGACAATACCTGCTGCCTTGTAGCCGCGGGTCACGGTCGCAAAAAGATTGAGGTCGTCGTGGACGTAGTACTGCGCGCCGAGGCGCCAGACCAGGCCGGTATCGTTGTTGGAAGCCGTCAGCGGTGCGGGCGTGACGTTCTGGCCTGCATAGGGGCCGACGCTGCCCGGCGTGACCGAACGGAACAGTGCGGCATCGAGTTCGGAGCGCACTACGCGCAGTCCCGCGATGAGCTGCAACTGCTCGGTGAGCCGATACTCACCCTGTCCGAACAGCGCGTAGTTGGTCTCGTCGAAGTTGCTGCCAAGATCCGTGCCGAGCAGTAAGCCGGGCGGAAGCGCACCGAGCAGGTCCAGCCCGGCCGTGCCCGACTGGGTGTTGAACTGCTCCATGTCCTGCTTGAAGTAGTAGGCGCCGAGCGTATAGGTCAGACGCTGGTCGCGAGGCGAGACCAGACGCAGTTCCTGGCTGTACTGCTGCTGGTCGAGATCGCCACTGTTCACCGCGAGGAAAGGCAGCGGAATGAGGGCTGCATCATTGTTGTCGACGCTCTGCCAGCGCCGATAGCTCGAAAGTGACACGAGCTGGAAGTCACCCAGGTCCAGGTTGGCCTCGACCAGCGTGCCGTAGCTCTCCATGTCCGACTCGAACGGGCCCTGGGCCGCGATCTCCCGGTTCGTGGGTCCAGGCGTAATGCCGGCGGCAACCGTCTGCGGACCGATGACCGGAATGCCGAAGCCGAGCAGACCGGTGCCGGGCCCACCCTCCGACGCGGAGCGCAGCGTCAGGGCACCCGAAGCCTGGTCGCGCCGTGCGTAGTCGGCGCTGACACGCAGATCGAAACTGTCGGTGACATCGAAGTCGAGCCGGCCGCGGACGCCCCACTCGTCGCGTTCGTTGACCTTGCGCTGAGGCACATCGGGATTGACGTTGGTGATGAAGCCGTCGCGGGTGTTGCGGTAACCGCTGAATCGGCCACGGACCTGGTCTCCCAGGGGGCCGGACACCGCGCCGGACAGGTTCACCTCGTTCTTCGTGCCATAGGACACGCTGAAGTTCGCACTCGGCGTATCGCTCGGCGCACGTGTCGTGATCGAGATCACGCCTGCGGAAGCGTTCTTGCCGAACAGCGTACCCTGCGGTCCGCGCAGGACCTCGACGCGCTCGATGTCACTGAGATCGAACAGGCCGGCACCTTCCCGCCCGAGGATGACGCCATCGACCGCAATGGCGACACTGCCCTCGACACCGATGTTGAACAGACTGGTGCCAATCCCCCGGATGGTGGATGCGGACTGGCGGGCGTTGACGCCGGCTGAGAACGTGAGGCCGGGTACGACGTACTGGAGTTGGTCGAAAGCGTCTATCTGGCGGACGTTCAGCGCTTCGCCACCGATTGCAGTGACAGAGAT
Organism: Gammaproteobacteria bacterium; assembly: GCA_007694905.1. GTDB lineage: Bacteria > Pseudomonadota > Gammaproteobacteria > Pseudomonadales > Azotimanducaceae > SLTB01. Next base: position 20,139 of record REEU01000285.1, read on the forward strand.
CGGAACATCCTGAATGGACTGCTCCACGCGCTGGGCTGTGACCACCACTTCCTCGATGCGCCGGTCCGCAGAGCCAGCCTGGGCTACTGCGTGCACGCCGGTACCGAACGATGCCACGGCGACCGCCGTCGCCATGACTGAATGCCTGGGTATGCTCATGCTGCTCTCTCCCCTAGCCGCATCGATCTGGGCGACCGATACATTCTCCACTTGGAGAGTAAAATCGCATTACAGACATGTCAACTCAGTATCCAAGTGGATACTGAACTTTTGCGAGGTGTTACTGCGGCGGAAAGGGTGGCGGCTCTGGGACCTCGAAGCGCTCGTTCGCAGCCTCGATTGCGCGCAGCATCCGTTCGACGCGCTCCGGCTCGTCCGGAGCCATGCTGTAGTTCTCACCCGGGTCGCGCGCCAGGTCGAACAGCAACGGGTAGCCCGCAGTCGCCAGCGGCACATCCCATGTCTTGTAATAGCTACGTACCACTAGCCGCCAGTCACCCATGCGGATCGCAGCGATCTGGTCCTCGTTGAAGAACAGGATCTCCTCGTGCGGCGTATCTGCACCCTCACTCAGTACAGGCCAGATGTCCGCACCGTCCAGTTCGAGCTCTTCCGGAACAGAAGCTCCGGCCACGCGGGCCAGCGTAGGGAACATGTCGAGTCCGGTGACCGCAGCGTCGATCACGCGGTTCGCCGGCAGTCCGGCCGGCCAGTAGGCGATGAACGGGACGCGATAAGCACCTTCCCAGGTCGCGCCCTTGCGTTCACGGGACGCCCCGGAGGAGCCTTCGAACCAGGGCCCGTTGTCGGAGGTGAACATGATGAGCGTGTTTTCAGCGACCCCCGCCTCCTCCAGCGCTTGGACGATGCGCCCCATACTCCAGTCGATGGTCTCCACCGTGTCGCCGTAGAGTCCGGCATCCGACTGGCCGCGGAACGGTTCGGCGGCGAACAGCGGGATGTGGGGAAAGGTATGCGCGAGGTAGACGAAGAACGGGGCGTCGCCAGCCTCTTCGATGAACGCGATGGTCGCGTCGGTGTAGCGTTCGGTCAGCCGCGCCTGGTCAGCGGGCTCCTCGATGACCTCGTCCCCGTCGTAGAGCGGGAAGGGGATCATGTCATTGGAGTAAGGCACACCGTAGAAGCGATCGAATCCATGGGCTGTGGGCCAATGCTCGGGCGTATGGCCGAGGTGCCATTTGCCGATCATCGCCGTTCGATAACCATGATTCCGCAGGAGCGTTGCAAGGGTCGTCTCGCTCTGCGGCAGGCCGTGGGTGCTTTCGGGACGGATGACACCGGCAGCGAGTCCCATGCGAATGGGCTGGCGGCCGGTGAGCAGGGCTGCGCGCGACGGCGTGCAGACGTTGGCCGGTGCGTAATAGCTCGTCAGTTTCAGGCCCTGTTCCGCCAACGCATCGAGGTTCGGAGTCGAGATCATCGTGGACCCATAAACGCCGAGGTCGCCGTAGCCGAGGTCGTCGGTGAGGACGAAGATGATGTTCGGCGGCGCATCATCTGCAGCCGTCGCGACCAGCGCGAGCATCAGGGTGACCGCGGCAAGATACGCGTGCCTCATGACTTTGGTCTCCTTACCGCAGCGCGCCTGGCGCGGTGATCGAACAGCAATGTGATGATGGCTTCGGCGTGGGCATCGACGACGTCGTCACTGGCCACATCAAGGCCGTAGATGTACTTCATCTCGTTGGCAAGCATGAACATGGACTGGGCTGCCGCCGTGATGATGTAGTTGAAAGAATGTTCGGGAATGTCCGGATAGACGCCCTCTTCAACGAGCCTCCGGAAGCGTCGGCGCGTCTCCTCGTTGTCAGGCTTGATGAAGCGCTTGACCGCCCAACGCAAGCGATCCGAATCGCGTATCGATTCCTGCACCATGATCCGGGCATGCTCGGGATGGCGTGCGCAATAGCGGACATAGCGCCGTATCCACGATTTCGTCTGCTCCAGGGGAGCAAGTTTGGCGTCCTCGGGAGGCGCGGCCATTTCTTCGTGAAGGCGGTTGAAAAGGAACTCGACCGCGGCTTTCCAGAGCCCGTCCTTGTCCGCGAAGTGGTAGCGGATGAGGCCGTGGTTCACGCCGGCGAATCCGGCGATGTCACGGACGCTGGCACCATCAAAGCCGCGCTCGGCAAACACTTCGAGGGCACATTGAAGAATCAGGGCGCGGGTCTGCGCCTTCTGCTCGGTGCGAAGATTGCCGACCTTACCGTCACGCTTGGGGTTTCCCGATTTCGAGCGGGCAGTGGTCATCGGGGAGAGGTTCCTCGCGTCAGCAGCCTGAAAAGCGCCGACCACCCTGAGCACGGCAGCCGCGGAATTTGGTTATCCAATTGAATAGCAGGGAGCGCATGGTCGTCAATGCAGGATCGCCAGCCTTGCAGTAACAGCAGGCGGGCACGCGATCGAGGCAACACCGGACGATAGCGCGATCGATTCTGGACGGGCATACCTATTGCAGCTAGCCTGCTATCCATATGGATAATCTAATCAGGCAGCCGGCATCACGCCGCGGAGAAGCTCGATGACGGCAGCAGAACCAGCGGCCGAAAGCCTTCCAACCTGGCGCAAGGCCGGTTACGCCAGCGGAGACCTCGGCCTGAACGTCTACTGGCAGGGCATCAGCCTGTTCCTCTTCTTCTTCTACACCGACGTCATGGGCATACCGGTGTGGTGGGCCGGATTCACGATCTTCGTCGCCTCGGTCTGGGATGGCGTCACCGATCCGGTGATGGGTGCGATTGCTGACCGGACACGAACGAAGCGCGGACGCTATCGGCCCTACCTGCTGTTCGGCGCGCCGGTACTGGCGGTGGGTTTCGTCGCCGCCTTTCTGGCTCCGCCCGGTCTGACCGGCGGCATGCTGGTGGCCTATGCCCTGATTACCCATCTGCTGCTGCGCACGCTGTACACCGTGCTCGCCATTCCCTACGCAGCGCTGTCTGCACGCATGACGCCCGACAGCTCCGAACGCGGCGCGCTCGCGGGCTGGCGCATGCAGGCGGCGGCACTCGGCGGACTGACCACGGCCTTCGCCACGCCGGCCATCGTACAACTCATGAGCAACCTCGCAGGCGGTGACCCACGTCTGGGTTGGGCCATGGCCGCGCTGGTCATGGCTGCCACCGCTACTGCGATACTCTGGTTGTGCTTCGCCACCACCACGGAACCAACGGACACCGAAGCCGCACCCGCCGGTCGCGGCCCAGGGCTCCACGACATCCTGGCTGCGGCCGCGATGCTGCGACGCAACGGCCCGCTGGCGCGAGTGTTCATCGCCATCATCATGGCGTCGCTGTGCCTCGCGATGATGTCGAAGACACTGCTGTACTGGTTCAAGTACGCAGTCGGCAATGAGGCGGCGGCGGGACCGGCACTGGCGGTGACACCGCTGGTCCTGCTCGTCATGGCGCCGATCTGGGTGGCGGTCGCGCGCGCCACGTCCAAACGCACGGCTTTTCTGGCCGGCTGCGGGATTGCCTGCGCGGGCTACCTTGGCTTCTTCTTCCTCCCGATGCATGAACCGTTGGCGATCTACGTCATGCTCGCGGTCATTGCCATCGGCGCGTCGGCGTTCGCGGTGATGTTCTGGGCGATGCTGCCGGATACCGTGGAGTACGACGAATGGGTATCCGGCGCCCGGCAGGAAGCGCGCGTATTCGGTTTCGCCACCTTCGCGCAGAAGGCCGCACTCGGTCTCAACGCGCTGCTCCTGGGGATACTGCTGGACCTGATCGGATTTACACCGAACGTGGAGCAGACCGAGGCCACGCTCACCGGCCTGAAGGCAATCATGGGCCTGATCCCGGCATTGGGCGCCGCGGCAACGTTGGTGGCACTGTGGGGCTACCCCATCGATCAGCGCTTTCACGACGGCCTGCGCGCTTCGATCGCCGAGCGCGATGCGGCCCTGGCATCGACGCGCGCCCCCTCCTGAACCGCAGGCCGGCCGGACAACTCCGGCCTGCAGATCGCTGCCCATGACGCTAGGCTGGGGAGCTACCGCTGTTTGATCGCAGGGTGTTTGTCATGGCTCCACTTCCGCGCCTGCTTGCCGTCCTGACCGCTGCCGGCCTCACGGCCTGTGGCGGACACATGGGAACGGCCGAAGCCTCCGCAGGGGGCATTAGCTGGGAGTCGCCCCTGGAGCTCGCGTCAGGCGAAGCCTGGCAGGGTCCCTGGCGCATGAACGAATCGGATTTCCGCTATGTGGACGATCCCAACGTGACCGCCGCCGCCGACGGCACCTTCGCGGTGGCCTGGGTGGATCAGGCCCGCAAAGACGTCATGCTCCAAGTGTACGCAGTGGACGCCACACCGCGCTTCGACGATGGCCCGGTGAGCGTGTCCCGCAGCCCCGACGTGTTCTCCTGGCTGCCCCGAGTCGTGCTCGGCAACGACGAGGCCGTCTTCGTCCTCTGGCAGGAGATCCTGTTCACTGGCGGCTCCCATGGTGGCGAGATCCTGTTCGCCCGCTCCGAGGACGGCGGCCGGACGTTCAGCGATCCGATCAACCTGTCTGAGACCACCGCCGGCGCCGGCAAAGGACGCCTCACCGCCGAGTCCTGGCACAACGGCAGTCTCGACCTCGACCGTGCCGCAGACGGAACGCTGTACGCTGCGTGGACGGAATATGAGGGCGGGCTGTGGGTCGCGCATTCGACGAATGACGGAGCAGAGTTCTCGGCACCGGTCGAAGTGGTGGCGACGGGCAGCGACGCACCGGCGCGAGGACCCGCGCTGACTGTGACCGCCGAGGGTGTCGTGCTCGTGACCTGGACGGTGGGCGAGGACCCTGCCGCCGACATTCACCTCGCACGCTCAACCGACAGCGGACGCAGCTTCAGCGACCCGCAGCGGGTGCATGTCTCGTCCGGTCATGCGGACGCACCGACGCTGGCTGTTGCCGGCAACGGTCGCATTCATCTTGCCTGGGGCTACCGGGACGCGGAGGCACCGCGACTCGGGCGCATCGGCATCGCCCACTCCGATGACGACGGCGAAAACTTTTCGTCCGTGCGTATGCTCGATCAGGCTGACGACGTCCCCCATGGCGGCGCGTTCCCATCACTTGCTGCCGACGGGGATGGGGTCCATGTGGTCGCCGAACGGGTGCACGACTCCGGCCAGGGGTTCCAGGGCATGCTGCACGCCTGGGCCGCGGACGGCGAGACGTTCACCGCGCTGCGCACGGTTCCCGGCTCCGACGAAGAGCCCAGCGGAGGCCGCCAGGGGCTGCTCATGCAGAAGCTCGCGCTGCACCCGGACGGCCGGATCCTCACCGTTCACAGCACTTACGACCGCAACCGTCGCAGCAGCGTACGCCTGTTGGCCGGCCGTCCGCAGAACGACACCTAGCCGCGCTGGATCCGCTTCATCCGTTCATACTACGCGGCCGGGATGAGGCAACAGGAAGCAGCGATGTCGGATCACGTGCAGGGCAAAGTGGTGGTGGTCACAGGTGCAGGTGGCGGCTTCGGCCGTCTGGTCTGCCTCGCTGCGGCGGCGCGTGGGGCCCATGTCGTTGCCGGCGACATCGACGAGCCGGCGCTGACCGCGCTGGCGTCTGAAATCGTCGCGGCCGACGGCAACGTGGCCACCCTGGCCACCGACGTCACCGATCTCGCCGCGCAACACGCTCTGGTGGCCCTGGCTCTGGAGCGCTTCGGCGCAATCGACGTCATGGTCAACAATGCCGGCGTGATGCCCTTGGCGTTCTTCGCCGATCACGTCAACGCGATGGCGGCCTGGAACCGTTGCATCGACATCAACTTCCGCGGCGTTCTGAACGGCATGGTTGCCGCCTACGACCCCATGATGGAACAGGGCCGGGGACAGGTAATCAACGTCTCGTCGATCTACGGCAACTTTCCTGTCGTCGGCGCAGGCGTCTACGGTGCCACCAAAGCCGCCGTGGACTTCCTCTCCGAGTCCCTGCGCATGGAATCGCGCGGACGGATCAAGGTCACCACCGTGAAGCCCACCGGCGTCCCGGCTACGGGCCTCGCAGGTGGCGTCATCAATCCGCAAGCGGTGATCGGCATTCTCGGCGCCAACGCCGCCACCGATTTCCCACGCTTCGAGGCCATGGCGGCGGGGCAGCTGCCCGCCGAGGAGATGGATCCCGACTCGATCCGCTACTTCGCGTTAGCGCCACAGTTCATCGCAGACGCGATCCTGCACGCCATCGACCAGCCCTGGGGCGTCTCCATCGGCGAGATCACGGTACGCGCAAGCGGTGACGGTTACATTCTCTGAAGGGTCCGGGTATCCGGAATCTGCGGAAACGCGAGGGGGCTGCAGCCTGCGGCTGCAACCCCCTGCGATGTAGCGTGAAGTTGGATCAGAAGCCGTAACGCACGCGAACGTAGAACAACCGGCCCCGCGGATCGTGCAGTGTAGGTGAGTAGCCGTTGAAGCCGCCATTCGCCTGCGGCGGATCCTCGTCGAACAGGTTGACGACACCGACCGTGGCCGCGAGATCCATCTGCTCGAAGTTGTAGGTGTAGGAACTATCCACCGTGGTGTGGCTCGACACCCTGAAGTCGTCGAAGTTGGTCTCGTTGACGCCGCTGACGTAGTTCACTGACAGCGTGGCGAAGTGATTACCCATGCTCCAGGTATTGAACAGCGTGCCCTTATACTCGGGCAGGGGGCGGGCCACCAGAACGGCCTCGCTCTTGCCCACCAGATCCACCCGCTCACCCGGATCGAGACGGGTGTCGAACGGCGTCACGATGCGATCGGCCTCGAATTCGAGGAACCAGCTGAGATCGAGCGTGGAGCTGAACAGACCGTAGTCGGTGGCCAGCGAGTAGCGGATGAGGAAGTCCAGACCGGACGCCTTCATCTTGTCGCCGTTGGTGAAGCTGGTCTGGGCGGTCAAGGGATTACCTTGCGTATCGAGCCAGATGTCAGGTGTGGAGGGATCGCCATCGAGATCGCGGAAGTTGCATGCCTCCACTGCGAGGAAGTCGGGGTTGAACGCACCGTCAGTGCGGGCCGCCGGCCGCCCCGCTGCCTGCCACGCGATTTGACAGTCGTTGATCAAGCCGCGCGCATCGTCACCGATGATCACGTCCTTGAAGCGGTAGTTCCAGTAATCCACGGAGAAGCTCAGGCTGTCCGTCGCGTCCCAGATCACCCCTATATTAAAGTTGGTGGACTTCTCGGGGTCGAGTTCCGGGTTGCCGAAGCTTGGCAGGCGCGTGAAGACGCCGCTTCCGAACGGACTCGCTGCAGCGGCCCCTTCACCGAAATTGGCATCGATGACTGCCGCCGATGGCGGCTGCATGAACTGCAACCCGGTGGAACGACCGAAGCGCTGGAACAGCGACGGACCGCGGAACGAGGTGCCAACGGAGCCACGGAACACGAGATCGTCCATGGCGTTCCAACGAAAGGCAAACTTCGGATCCAGGGTGTCTCCGGTCTGGCCGCCGTAATCCTCGTAGCGCAGTGCGAGCTGCAGCTCCAGGTCCTGCGTGACCGGCAGCGCGAGTTCGCCGAACACGGCCCAGACGTCGTCCGAGGCGCTGAACGGAATGCTCGGACCGGTGAACGCGAACGGGAAGCTCGGGTCGGTGGCAAGATCGTTGCCGCCGACACTCATCTTCTCGTGCCGGTACTGCAGGCCGAAGGCCGCACCGACGCCGCCGCCACCCATCTGCATATTCATGAAGTTGTTGGTGGAGGTCACGAAGTCCACCACGTTCAGGCGGGTTCTGGTGTTGACGATACCGAGCCCCTCCAGGCCGCGAACGGCCGCCGGGTCGTTACCGAGTGTATGCGGATTGCCGTTGCCGTCCTCCCAGACCACGTCGGGCGTGAGCAGCGACGAGCCGAAGGGATTAAACCAGGTGCAGGGACCTTCGCCTGGAGCCTGATTCGGATCGAAGCGATCGCAATCGGGACCGAAGAACCCGTTCAGCGCATCCTGCACCCGCTGGGTGACGGCATCGCGGAAGCGGTTCTCGTTCTCTTCGTCGCTGTAGCTGAAGGAGAGATCGAAAGTCCAGTCGTCGGTGAGATCACCCCGCAGCCCCGCCAGGAAGATCTTCGAATCACGATCAATCTGACTCTGGTTACGATGCGTGAAGACGTTACCGTCTGCATCCTCGATGCCCGCGATCTCCTGCAGCGCAGCGAAGGAAGGCCGGATCACGCCGTTGAACGTGATCTGATCGACGCCGGCGATGGAGGCCGCGGGATCGCCAAGATCGAACAGCGGCGCCAACTCCGGGTTGAGCGCTCCAAACGGAAACACCGTGAACGGGACCGGGATCAACCGGCTGTCGACGGCGTCCTCGTTGGCGATGGCCAGTGCCACCCCGTTTTCGACCTCGTAGCGAAAGCCGGGATTGTCGGCGCTGAACGTGGGTTGCGCGGTCAGCGGGAACGAGGGCGACTGGTTGATTCTTACCGAATTTTCCGCGAAACCGAAGTGCCCGTAGGCTTCCAGGCGCTCGCTGAAGTCGTGGGTCCAGGTCGCGAGCCCCTGCCAGCGGGTTTCCTCGGAGTACATATCGCGCGCGAGCAGGTCGGCCTTGGTGCTGCAAAGACCGCTGTTGACGGTGCGGTAATTGCCGAGCGCGCGGCAGGACGAGTCCTGGATGATGGTCGGGCCCCATGGACCTGTGCCAAACATGTCCTGCGGCAGATTGAACGGGCTCGGTGAACCGAAGCTGTCGTCGAGCGCGTACTCGGGTCCGAACTGGCGGTCCAGCGTCTGCAGCTTCGAACGATCGAAGTAGTTTATGCCGAGGACCATGTGGGTGCGCTCGTTACCGAAGCCCCAGATCGCGCTCAGGTCGAGATCGCTGTGATTATTGCCGGAAACCGACTCCATGGGCTCGCGAAAGCGTTCCGGCAGATCGAACTGTTCCTGCAGGCTGTCGAAGTTCATCTCGCTGCTGCGCAGACCGTCCTGATACATGGCCTGAATTTCGAACCCTTCGAAGTTGTTGCGCAGCCGGAAGTTGGCCACGCCCGCCACGGCGTCAGATCCGAATGTGGCCGATGCGCCGTCCTTCAGGATCTCGATGTTCTCGACCATGATGAACGGTATGCGGTTGATGTCGACGAACTGTTCGCCGCGATTCGAAATGGACGTGCCGACGTTGAGACGCTTGCCATCGATGAGGACCAGCGTCGACGACAGCCCCAGGTTGCGGATGTTGATGTTGGCCGCACCGGCGCCGCCGACGCTGACCTCCTGAGAGGTGGTGTTCTCCGAGCCGACCACCGACGGCAGATGGCGGACGAAGTCGGCCAGCTGTGGCATGCCCGCGGCCTCGATCTCCTCGCGCCCAAGCACCCGGATGGGTGACGGCGCGTCTTCCGGCGCCCGGCGGATGTAGGAGCCGGTGACGAGGATCTCCTCGATGGCCCGGGTCTCGGCCTGAGCCCAACTTTCGAGCGGCGCCGCTGCGCTCGCTGCGAGCACCGCTGCCGACATCAGACTCAGTCCCATGATTGAACGCGGCGGCCTGCCACGACGATTAGCGCAAGTGCCCATACTGCTCTCCCCTCTACTGCTCTCAGCAATGGACAGGCTCTGACCCGGCGCGCTGGCACGCCACCTCGAACCTGACTCCCTCCAGCGCGAAGCCGAGCGGCGACCTTGAGCCCGCTCGCCTCCACTGTCCCCTTGGAAGCATGACTGCACCCAAGGAATGATTCGTTCGCTTTAAACGAGTCTCAGCGTTGTTAACCTGTTACAGAATAGAAGTCAAACCGTAACAAGCAACTCCAACGCCTGCGCTTCGCAGACGACACCCCGAGGGGATGGAAAAAACAAAGAAATGGGCGCGTTGAACCGACATGAAACTGCACGCGACGGCGCGGACCCGAGGCGGTGAGCAACGAGTCGATCAGAAAAACTGGCGAAATGTTTCAGTCTTGAAGGGGATGCATCAGGGTCGGATCACAGCGGGCACAGCCCTGGCATCCAGGGCGAAGACCGGTGCCCTTGCGGCGCCGGTCTCCCTTGGTTCGTCAGCTGGATCAGAAATTGTAGCCGAGGTTGACACTGTAGAGCAGTGCGCCGTCGTCATAACGATCGCGGGCGTCACGTCCACTGCGAAACAGGAACTGGTATTCCGCCATCGCGCTTACGAAAACGTTGCTCTGCAGCCAGTGCTTGACTCCGATTTCCGGGCCTGCTGAAAAGGTGTTGCGAACGTCGCGGCCATAAAACGCTCCAACGTTGGCACCGATGAACGGACGGGTAGCGCCCGTGCCGAAGTGATAGTCATAGAACACCCGGGTAGCGCCATTGAATACGGTGTTCGACTCTTCCGAATCCCGCACATTGATGGTCTGGCGCACGCCCCACATCGCGGAACTGTCAATGTATCTGCCCCAACTGCCCTGAACTGACAGCGTGGTGTCATTGAATTTCCTGTCGCTGCCACCGGACCCGCCCAAGGTGACTTCCTGAACGCCCGCCGCAGGGCCGCTGACGGTTGTGGGTTGAGCGACCGCGACCGATGATGCGAAAGCCAGAGTCGAGGCAAGGGCAGCTAACTTCATTGAGTTTCGAAAATCGTGTTGCATCGTCGTGTTCCCAAAGCGAAAAGAGGCCGCAGGGTGACACGGACCCACGCGCGCATCAGTGCGTCGCACCGCTTAGTCCATATGTTGGTTTCTCACACAGCAGCGCATTGCATGCGTGTAGCGGGCGCATGCATGCAAGCAAGCAACGACGGCAGCTGGGTATTCCCGCTCTTGAAAGTCCGACCCGATGAAGGGCTGAAACTCAATGCTGAAGCTCCATTAGTCGGGCTTTGCTCGATCCCCCTCAGGAGATCCGTTGGGCCTGCTTGACGCGTTCGAGTACCGATCGGAGATGTACTGATACAGCTTGTCTGCATTCGCGACCTTGTCTTCCGGAATGAGGTAGGCCTCTGCGGTATCCAGGAAGATCAGTATCAGTCCCGTCTCGCGCTCGATCTTCGTAACGGCTTCGCAAGAGTCATGGGGCAGACCAACTCGGCGACTTCGCTTGCTGACGTGAAATTACTGATGTCGCTTCAGTCACTGCTTCGCGGTGCCAATCCCAGCGCTGCCATCGCAGCCGCCTGCCTCGCCCGGGTCGTGGCTTTGCGGGCCGCCAGCGCATCCGGCGCAAGGCCCCAAGCGTCCATGTAGTGCAGCGCGGCGCTCGATACGTACAGATCCCAGGCCGGAAGACGGGCGTCGTCGGCATGGGTCAGCTCAAGGTAGACCCGGGAGAACGTCTCGGCCATCGCGTCGCCGGCCGCGCATGCGATTTCGACCCGGGCGCAGGCGACGTCGACGAGCGGATCCCCGATGGCCGCATCCTCCCAGTCCAGCACCGCGGCCAGGCGGCCGTCGCGCCAGAGCAGGTTGCCGGGCCAGAAGTCGCCGTGCAGCAGCACTGGGCTGCCGGTGTACGGCTCGATCCCGGCGAGAACTGCAGCGAGATCCGCCCGCTCCGGAAGCCACTTGTGAATGCCCGCACTGGGATCATCGCAGACCGGCAGCGGCGGCAGGCCCGTGGGGTCGGTGGCGTGGATGGTGGCCAGCGCCTGCGCCATCAGCTTCGCAGCATCGTCCGGCAGCGCGGTGCTGCCTTCGATCCGCTCCTGAATGAGCGTGTCCGGCGCAACGAACAGCCGCGGCTGCGGGACCGGCGCGCCGGTGGCGTGAAGATGCACGAGCAATGCGTGTTCGCGGGCTGCCCGGTCGCGGCGGTCCGTCTTGCCGTCGATGTCACGATGGCGGCGGATGACCAGGCGCTCGACAGGACCCGAGGGCGGGCGCACGGTGACGGCCAGCACTTCGGCAGACACGCCGCCGGTGAGTGGCTCGCAGGCCGTCACCCGTGCACCGGGCAGCAGTCGATCAATCAGCTCCTGAGGACCCACGGTCAACACGTCCTGCACTCGGGACACGGCCGCGATGATGCCCCCTGCTCTGCTGCAGGTCACCCTGGCAGGCGGCTGCCGTTCGGGGTCTGTGGATTGCGTGTACCGGGTCCGATAGCCTGCGGACGTTGCGGCCTCGGAAGCGGATCGGGGCCACGAACGCCTACGGAGAACGACGCATGGCCCAGGCAGTGGCAGGTTTCACGGCACCGGATGCACGCTCGAGGCTGGATCATCTCGGCACCTACACGCGGACCATGCCGGTCACCCTGGAGCGCATGTTCGAGAACGCGCTGGACTGGGAGCACCTGCCGTACGTGCACGCCACATCCTTCTCCGGCATCGAGTGCCTCGAGGCCGGGTCCTGGGGCTGGCGGGCGCGTCTGGACTTCGGTGAGCAGACAAGCGAGATCGAGCTCAGGCTCTATCCCGAGGAACGCCGCTGGATCACCCGCACCCTCGCCGGCGAGCGCGCCGGCTCGGAGATCTGGACCCACGCGCTGGTGCTCGATCCGGAGCAGCTGCGCGTGGTGGTGGATTTCTTCCTGCCGAACGTGCCGGCCGAACATCGTGCGCGGGTCGGCCAGGGTTATGCGCGCCAGTACCGCCAGCTCTACGACGAGGACGAGGCGATGATGGTCGAACGCCAGCGCGCCTTGGCACTCGGAGGAACCACCCGGAGCGAGATCGATCTCGGACCGGTGGCGGATCTGCCCGGCGTGGTGGAACGTGATGGCAGTCGCTGGCGCGTGGTGGAACTCGACGGTGCCTTGACCGCTTTCGACAGCCGCTGCCCCCATCTGCTCGGACCGTTGGACGATGCGCCCATCGCGGACGGCGTGATCCGCTGCCCCTGGCATGCCTACGCGTTCGACCTGCGCAGCGGCCGCTGCCTCAGCGGAGCGAGTTGCCGCATGCGGCCACGGCCGGTGGCGCTGCGCGACGGGCGCGCCTGGATCGTGGAGGCCGGCGGATCGAATGGCGGCTGACCCGAACTGGCCAGACCCGAGCAATGCAGACGGGCGATTGCACGACGCTGGGCGTTTCCGCACACAACGGAGAAAGCGTGTTGCAGGGCAAACGTCGGGACGGAAGAACCATGCGCCTGTGGTCTGACGCCGGGCAATGGATCGGCCTGCGGGTGATCAACGCGCTCGCGCGCAGCGTGCCCATGGAGCACGAGCGGGTCGCCTATGGCGACTCGCCACGTCACCATCTCGACTGGTATCGACACCCGACACCGGGCACCCGGCCCACCATTCTTTTTTTCTATGGCGGCAACTGGCGCAGCGGCCGGCGCCAGGACTATCGGTTCGTCGCGGATACGCTGATGACCCTGGGTTGCGACGTAGTGGTGCCGGACTACCGGCTTTATCCCCACGTACGTTTCGACGACATCCTGCTCGATGCCCGCCTAGCGACGGACGCGGTGCTTGGCCGGCTCGCGCCCGCAAGCCCGTTGATCCTGATGGGGCACTCGGCTGGCGCGCAGATCGGCGCCCTGCTGACGCTCGATGCCTCGCTGCTCTCCGACCCTGCGCGAATCGGCGGCTTCGTGGGGCTGGCCGGTCCGTACGACTTCTACCCGTTCACGGAGGACGATCACTGGGAACTGTTCGGGCCAGAGCCCGCTTACCCCGCCTCGCAGCCCGTCAACTACGTCCGGGCCGACGCGCCGCCGCTGTTCCTGCTGCATGGCGCCGATGACACCCGGGTCCGGCGCGGCCACTCCAAGAGCCTAATGCAGAAGCAGCAGGCCGCCGGCGGTCGCGCCGAGCGGCGGGTGTATCCCGGCCTCGGTCACGTGGGGCTGCTGCTGGCCTTTTCCCGCCTTCATCGTCGCGGCCATCCTGTGCTGCAGGACGTTGCCGGCATCATCGCGACGCTCAACGATAAAAGCTAACTATATCAAACACCTGAACTGCTCCGACCCCAATGCTCCCAATGCTCCCTTAGAGCAAGGCGATGAATGTGGCGATGGTCAGCAGCAGGAACGCCAGCGCCATGGCGAGGTGCGCGGGCCATCCCACCTGGCGCATCTGATAGGCGAGCGCCGGCGCGAACAACATGAACGTGAGGCCGAGGCCCATGTAGCCGCCGGCGGTGAGGTCGTAGTCCTCGAGAAGCCGCGCCGGCGGGTAGCCCAGCGCCAGTCCCAGCGCCACCTCGAACACGACGATGAGCGCCACCCACACAGCACCGACGCGGAGCTGGTCGTTGAAACGGATGGCGCCGATCCAGCGGATCGCCAGCACCGCAACCAGGAGGATCAGACCTGAGCCCACCAGGACGCCGAGCTGCCGGGCCGGCCGGTCGCCGAGCACCGGCGTGATGAACAGCTCGCGGGCCATGCCGTGCGCGACTTCCACGACGACGATGACACCCCAGACCCACAGCGCGCGGCGCCAGTTCAACATCTGCTCCTCACCGGACGCAGAGGCCCGACTACCGAGCGTCATGGGCAAGCCGCAAGTCGGCGGCAGCGGCATGCAGGCGCTTGTCCCGCGTCCAGACGGTGGCCGGTGCCGACAGCGCAGCCGAGGCAAGCAGGTGCGCGTGGACGTAGCCGATACCACGGCCCATCAGCTCGTAGCGGTCGATGAACACCAGCACTTCCGGATCATCCGCTGCTGTCGCCGCCGGCAGCCGGGACAGCAGGCCGAGGACTTCGCGGCGTTGCCGCAGGTTGCCGCATGCGAGTTCACCGAGCACAAACGGATGCATCAGCACCCTGTTGCCCTCCAGCAGGGAGGACAGGATCTCGTCACCGCTTCGCAGGTGGTCGATCCAGACTGATGTGTCGACGAGGATCACGCGGGCCCGGAGCGGCGGCGCGGGATCGCCTCCACCTGCGGCTCGCTGCCACCGAGGCGGGCCAGACGACGCGCGCTCTCCCGTTCGATGAGCGCGCGCAGGCCTTCGCGTACCAGTGCGGCCTTCTCGGTCAAACCTGTCATCCGCTGCGCCTCGCGCAGCAGATCGTCATCAAGGTTAAGCGTCGTGCGCATGGCAGCCTCGCGTGCTCATCAGCATCCAGACGTCATCATATGATGCGTTAATTCGTGCCCTCAAGGCGAGGATCGGGCGACATTCGGCCCCCGCGCGAATATCGACGGCACCTGCTACCCTTTATCTGTCGGATTTGGGCTCCAGTTCACGGTGTGCGCCGCCCAAATTCGTTCTCCCTTTGCCCAGCGTGAGTCACGAACATCATGAAGACGTTTCTGCTGTCGCTGATCGCCACCGCCATCCTGGCCGCCTGCGCAGCGCTGCCCACGTCGGACCCGGAACGGCGCGTTGCCGGAACCGGCAACGGCGCCACCAACGAAGCGGCCATCAACGCGCTCTACGAAGTCATCGACGAGAGCGTGCGGGACTATCACGACGGTCTCGATGCTGCTGCCGTCGGTCGCTTCGACGAGGCCAAGACGCTGATCAACGAGGCCGTGGCGGCACTCTCCGCCGCCGGCATCGAGTGTGCGGAAACGCGGGGCTGCGAACCCCAGCGCTTCATGTCGGCCTACGGCAACCTGCTCACCCTGCGCAGCGACGTGCTCACCGGCGCCATGGAAGAGTTCGTCGAGGTGGAGAAGACCTACGACGAGGAGAGCATCGTCCTCGCGGAGATCCCTTCCGCGACCCGTTCGGTGAACCTGCTCAACGGCCAGGACCTGCGCGAGATCATCGAACTCAACGGCCCCGTGAACGCCGCCATGCACGACTGGTTGACGTGGATGCGGCCGAACCTGATGGACGCCTGGGAGAACTACCAGTACATGCGCCACCTGATGTGGCCCGAGTACGAGAGGGCCGGTCTCCCGGAAGCACTGCTGTTCGGGATCATGGCGAAGGAGTCCGGGGGCCGCGTGCATTCGGTGTCCCGCGCCGGTGCCGCCGGGCCGCTGCAGTTCATGCCCCACACCGGCCGCCGCTTCGGCCTCGACCGCGACAACGGCTTCGATCAGCGCTTCGATCCCGCTCTGGCCTCCCGCGCCAGCGTCGCGTACCTCAATGAGCGCTTCGACGCGCTGAACGACAACCTCGAGCTCGCTCTCGCGGCCTACAACGGCGGCGAGAACCGCATCCAGCGGCTGGTCCGACAGTCGTCAAATGCGAGTTTCTGGAATCCGGAAATCCGCGCCCAGCTGCCGCGGGAGACCCAGGACTACGTGCCCTATGTGCTCGCGGCAGCCTGGCTGTTCCTGCACCCGGAGGAGTACGGGGTCGAGTTCCCCGAGATCCATGCCGAGGCGACCACTGTGGCCCTCGCCGCACCGGCGACGCTGGGCGAACTCGCCATCTGTCTGGGTCAGCACGACAGCCGCAACGGCTGGTTCCGAACCCTGCGCAATCTCAATCCACGCCAGGAACCCTTCGATCGCCTCGAAGCGGGAACGGAGTTGGTCATGCCGAGCCAGCTCGAACATGCCTATCAGGCACGCTGCGTCGAAGGCGGCTTCCTCAGCGTCGCTTCGGTGCTGCACGAATCCAGGGATGATCGGCGACCGCCGAGCCGCGTCTACACGGTGCGTTCGGGCGATACGCTCTCCACCATCGTTTCCCGCAACGGTTGCCCTAGCGTTCGCGCAGTCGCGAGCGAGAACAACATCCAGGCACCGAGCTACATGATCCGCCCGGGTCAGCGGCTGACGCTCACCGGTTGCAGGGGCTGACGCCACGCAGCCGGAGGCAGCACGCCTCGAACGCGCCTCCGTCGGCCGCCGCGCGCTGAATCGGTCAGGTTCCCGTCAGCGCGCGAACAGCGCCTTCAGGCGCTCGGTCATGGCATCGGTCCAGTCCGGCGGATCGGTCACTTCCAGCCACGCATCGATGTAGTGGGACGGGGCGTAGACATGGCCGTAGCCCATCGGGGCGGTGTCTGCGGCCCCCATGTCCACCGCGAGTTGCAGCATGGTCACCACCGGATACCAGCGCAGCTCAGCGGAAACGTCAGGACCGCGCGGATACTGCATCCAGTCGGGCTGCCGATAGAACGATTCGGTCTCGAAGAACGTGATTGGATCGCTGGCGTACTGCAGAAACACGATGCGAATCGGCCCCCACTCAGCGCCCGGAAGCTCCGGCGGCGACTGATTCTTGAAGCGGACAATGGAACCGTCGCGAAAACGCGGCAGCCAGGCCGTTGATTCTGATTGCCGCATGTCCGTGATCGCGCGCCAGCTCGAGCTGCGGAAAGGCGGCCCGCTCCACAGCGCACCCTGGAACGGGTCGGCGATGATGTCGTAGAGGTCGGCCGCGAGATCGGAGTTCATCGCCCCCAGACTGAGGCCATGCAGATAAAGCGCCGGTCGACGGTCGCGGGGCAGGCTGGTCCAGTGGCCGTAAACCTCGCGAAACACGGCCCGCGCAGTCTGAGCGCCCAGGTCGGGCTCTGCGAGCAGGGACATCCAGCTCGGCAGGTAGGAGTACTGGACGGCGACACTGGCGATGTCGCCGCGATGCAGATACTCCACCGGATTCATGGCACTCGGATCGAGCCAGCCGGTTCCGGTGGGCGTCGCCAGGATCAGCACCGAACGCTCGAACGCGTCCACGCGCAGAAGTTCCGCGAGCGCGAGTTCGGCCCGCTCCTCGATGGTCTCGGCAGAGTTGAGTCCGACGTAGACGCGAATCGGCTTCATCACCGCTGCATCGTGGAAGGCCTCGAGGTCCTCCAGCGTCGGGCCGCCGACGACGAAGTCGCGCCCGCGCCGCCCCAGCCCTTCCCAGTGGATGAACGATGCGCTGCTGCCGGTCTGCATGGGGTCGGAGGGCAGCGCCTGCTCCGGCTCGATCCAGGCATCGACCTGGGCATAGGCGGTGTCTGACATGCGCAGCAGATAGCGGAACAGGACACCATCGAGGACGGACCAGAAAACGGCGATGGCAACCAGCGCGCCCGCAACGTTGGCTACGTGGGCCGGAATGAAACGGTCGAAGCGCCGAGCGCTGAACCGGAACAGGAGATGGAACAGCCGTGCCAGTGCCAGCAGCACCACGAACACGATGAACGCGATGACGCCGACCCGGACCAGATGCGCGGTGTCCACCGGTGGCAGCTCCATCAGTTCGCGGACCGAGTTCTGCCAGCCGCTGGCCTGCCACAGGAACGTGAACGCCACCGCGACGCAGAGCGCGGACGCCGCGTAGAGGATGTAGCGCTGAATCCGCGCCGGGGGAGACGGCAGACCCACGTAGGCCCACAGCCAGCTTGCGAACACGCCGATGCCGTAGCCGGCGCTCAGAGAGACACCGGAGAGCAGGGCCTGCATGACGTAGGTCCGCGGCAGCAGACTCGGCGTCAGCGACGCGGCGAAGAACAGGGTCCCCGTCAGGACTCCGATCACCGAGAGCGATGCGGTAAAGCGCGCGACCCAATCCGGAACCTTGTCGCGATGACGCAGAATGAAACGCACCCACTAACCCCAGTTCACTTCCCCATGCCAGACCACAGCAACTACCTGAAAACACCGATGAAGCCGCCGTGGACGCAGCTTGGATCCTACCCTGGAAGCCACGTTTCGACACTGACAAGCGACGCCCAGGGCGTGCAGAGAGAGCGCATGGCTGGATTATCGCCGACGCCAGCGCTGTCGGCGAGTCAGCCTCATGGAGCGCAGGACTCAAGGGTTCTGTACGAGCGCAGCGGACGGGCCGCTGACCGGCCTCCACGCGACGCGGGTGCGCCGATTGCGCTGCCGACCTTCCTCGGATGCGTTCGAGGCAACGGGCTGCCGGGCCGCATGGTGCGAGACATGCAGGCGGTCGGAATCGACGCCGGCTTCGATCAGCGCTGCTGCCACCGCCTGGGCGCGCCTGCGCGCCAGCGCCTCGTTGTGGGCATCGGTACCCGTGGCGTCGGTGTGCCCTTCAATGTGCAGCCGCGGCGATTCATGACCTGGCCAGGATGATGGGTCCTGCATGCGCGCGGCCAGCGCCTCGAGCCGGGTCAGGCTCTCCGGCAGCAGCCGCGCGCTGTCGATGTCGAAGTAGACCTGGAGTTCACTGGGCTCGCTCGAAGCCTGTTCCGGCTCGTCACGGCGCGTCGCCTCCGACAGCGAGCCACTGGCGACGCCGCAATCGGCGAGTGCGGCATAGACCGAGCGAAAGTGCAGCGGCGAGACTGCGACGCTCAGCGCCGTCGCCACCGTGATCACCCGTTGCTGCCGGAAGCTCAGCTGACGGCCCTCGCGCAGCTGCAGCAGCATCTGCTGCACGATGGAGCCGTCGAGGCGAATCCCGCCGTCTTCCGGAGCTGCGACCCGACCGATGAAGCGCTCCTCCGGATAGGCTCGATGCCACGACGGTGCGACGCTGATCACCTCGACGTCTTCACCCTCGAAGTGGGGCCGGAAAGCATGCAGCTCGAAAGCAGGGGCAGCGCTGCCTTCGCGGATGAAGTGCGCCTCACCGTAGTTGTTTATCTCCTGGACGAGCGTGCAGACGCCGTCGCTGGTCGTGGCTGCCCACTGACCTTTCAGGGCGTCGGCGCCAAACGCCACCTGCAGCAGGTCCGGGTCGGTCCCCGGCCAGGCATGGGCAAGCGTAGATAGTCCTGAACCGAGCAGCAAGACGGCAAACGCAGTGATACGACGCCACAGCACCCATCTCCACCGATGGTCACGATCCCCGCTGCGCACGTTCCGTTGCATGGGCAAGGTATCGGCCGCAATCGCCCAAGCTTGACCTCTGATCACTCGGCCCGCATGAGGTGCGACGGACGTTCGCCGAGACGCTGTGGCGCGCTCCCGTCGAGGAGTAAGCTTCGATAGTCGAATCGAGTGGGGGCTCTCGACACCATGACGCTCTCCGCAGCAGAACCGCATTCCCCGTCATCGCCTTGGGACGATGCTCCCTGGCTCGGCCTGAGCATCCATGCGCTGCCATTGCTCGGCGTGATGTTCCTGGGCTGGAGCCTGTTCTCCGTCATGCTCATCTACTGGATGGAGGCCGGGCTGATGATCGTGGCGGGGGTGGCCCGGGTGTGCTGGTGCGGCCCGAGGCCTGTCCGCAACACGGTGACGATGCTGCTGCTCTCTCCGATCTACTTCGGACCCGCACTCGGCTTCGTGTTCGCGTTCTTCATGGGCGTGGTGACGTTCTTCTACGGCCCGGAGCCCATCGTCCACGCCGAGGACATGCCGAGCATGGGCGAGGTGGGCAGTCAGATTCTCGCGGAATGGCTGTGGGTTCCGGTGCTGCTGATCGCCGGCAACTACGTCCTGGACTTTTTTCAGGACTGGATCCGGTCGGGCGTCTATCGCAGCGGCGACATGGTGAAGGAGATGTTCAAGGTCTACGGCACCATGATGCCGATGATGATCGTCCTCATCATCGCCGGCGCAGTGCTGTTGGAGACCGGACTGGGAAGTCTGGCGGTCGCCTTCGTGGTGCTGGTGCGGATCGCGCTCGATGTCGCGATCCAGCTCATCACCCGCGTGCTCCGGAACCAGCGTCACGGCCAGACGGCGTCGCCCGGCCCGCAGGCATGAAACAGCGACAGCCGAGCTTGCCTGGATGAACGTGTGAACGCGCGGGGGTGGGCTTGTGGCCTGAACTGAGGGTGTCGGGTGAGTACGGCATGGGGCCTCCAATACATGAAGGCACGTGCTGCGAGGTTCGGCAGACCCTTCTGCCTTCACCCGATCACATTACGAGAGCTGACGCTTCAAGTCGGTGCGCTTCAACACACTGACCGTGCGCACTGCTTCACATTTCCACCCAGTCCCCCTGCGCTGAGTTCGGCCCCTCGTCTCATCAACTCTTCTGCAATGCCTTCAGGGTGGCCTCGTCGCCGAAGCCGTCACCGGACTTCTTTCGCCCCACGGCGTACTCGGGGCCCACGCACTCCGGCCCGGCACCCGGCGGCAGCGGCGGCGTGTAGTAACCGAGGGCATAGCTGCCTACGGTGTAGCCGAGAAGGTCCTGCAGGGTTTCCGGAAGATCTCTGGCGATGTCCGGCGGACAGGACAGGAACTGGTTCTCTTCCTGGCGCAGCCATGCCAGCGAGTAGGTCAGGTTGACGCCGATGCGGTCGGCGTCGGAGCGGTTCTCGCCACCGCCATGGAACACGGAGCCGGTGTAGATGAGCACGGATCCCGCGGGCATCACCGCCTGACAGATCTCCTCAGGCGCTGGCCTGCGGTCGTCCGGCCAGTCGACGCTGCCAGGGACGACCTGGGTCGCGCCGTTTTCTTCGGTGAAGTCCGTCAGCGCCCAGATCGTGTTGAGCTGGGGCTCGATGCCCTGGATGTACTTCCCCCAGGCCCAGCGGTCCCGGTGAATCACCTGCGCCCCCTGCCCCGGCTTGAGGCGGATGATCTGGGTCAGGTGCAGCTGTATCTTCAAGCAATAGGGTTCGAGGAACTGCCGCCCGCAGGCGAGCACCTTCGGATGCAGGACCATGTCGCAGCAGGTGGGTGAGCGCGCCACCAGGGCACCGGTACGTGTAGTGGCGCGCCCGGTGAAATCGTCCAATCCGTAGCGGGTCGCTTCCATGTAAGGTCCAGTCTCCGCCAGGAAGCGGGCACGGGTCTCGGCGTCGAGCATATCTTTCAGAATCACCGCGCCATCACGCTTGATCACCTCGAGGATGGCGTCGGTGCTGCTGTCCGCTGGCAGGGTCACGAGCTCAGGCATGTCGGAGTCCTCCGGGCGCGTCCGGCTCCCATTATTCACGGGATACGCCCGGGAATCACCCGTCGGCCCTGCCTCCGCGATCAGCCGGCCAGCAAGGATCGGCCCTCAGAAGACGAAGGTATGGGCGATGAAGGCGATGATCGGCAGAGTGATCAGCGTGCGCAGCAGGAAGATGGCCGCCAGTTCCCAAAGCGACAGCGGTATCCTCGACTTCAGCAGCAGCGCGCCGATCTCGGACATGTAGATAAGCTGCGTCAGAGACAGGCAGGCGATGACGAAACGGGTGAGCTCGCTCTCGATGTTGGCCGCCAGCACTGCCGGCAGGAACATCTCGGCGAAGCCCACCAGGGTCGCGGGGGCGGCCGCCTCGGCCTCGGGAATGCGCAGCAGCTCGAGTACCGGCACCATCGGGTAGGACAGCCAGGTGAACAGCGGCGTGAACTCCGCGAGGATCAGACCCACGGTGCCGATGGCGAACACCAGCGGCAGCAGGCCGAAGAAGATGTCGCCGACGTTGTAGAGCGCGTTGCGCAGCAGTGCCCGTGGTCCCGGTGCGAAGCTCGCCCGGCGCATGGCGAGCAGCATGCTGTGCCGCAGCAGGCCGATGTCTTCACTGCGCTCCTCTACGAGCTGGCAGCCGACAGGCTCGTGATACGTATCCGGCTTGCGCGACAGCGGCGGCAGGCGCGGAACGATGACCGCTGCGGAGAGCCCGGCCACCACCACCGTGGCGTAGAATTCGAGGAATAGATGGTTGATACCGATGAAGCTGGTGATCAGCAGCGCGAAGGCAATGGAGACGATGGAGAAGTTGGTGGCGATGACGGCGGCTTCGCGGCGGTTGTAGAACCCGCGCTCGTACTGCTGGGAGGTGATCAGCACGCCGACGGTGGCCGAGCCCATCCACGAGGCCGTGGCATCGATGGCGCTGCGCCCGGGCAGGTTGAAGATCAGGCGGAACGGCCGGCGCGCGACGCTGCCGATGAACTCCATCAGGCCGAACTCCACCAGGAAGGGCAGCAGCAGCGCGGCAAAGAAGAAAAAGGTCAGCAGCACCGGTGCGAGGTCGTTGAGCATCACGCCGCCCGTCACCGGCGCGGTCACCACCTCGAAGCCGAACTGGAAGTACGTCATCAGTCCGAAGACGGCGCCGAGGACGCGCATCCCCACCCAGCCGGGGCCGACGTCGAACATCTCCCGCAGCGGCGTCTGTCGCAGCCAGCCCGGCCGCGCGAGTTTGGCGTAGAGGGTGATCAGGACCGAGGCGCACAGGACGGCGACCGCGATGGCGGGCAGCATGCCATCGAGCAGCCCCTTCAGTCCCTCGGCCAGCACACCCATGCCGATGTTGATGGAGCCGTCGATGGACACCGGCACCAGGAAGAATGCGACCCCGAGCAGGGACGGCAGCAGAAACTTCAGCAAGGCCCGCGTCTTGAATACGGTATTCGGCGCCGCAACCTCGGCCGGGGTCTCAGACGTTGTCATGCACTGACCCCCAGCAGGACGGCTGCGAACACCGCACGATGACAGATCCGAACACGCCCGGCATGATCACTGCAAGTCATAGCGACAGCGATTTCGAGACTACATCACGAGGACACACTATGCGCACCCGCCTGATTCTGCTCGCCCTGATCGTCCTGCTCCCGGCAGCGCCAGTCGTCGCCGACGAGGCGATCTTCAGCGAACGCGACATCTTCCACCCGGTGTTCGGCCAGAACGGCATGGTCTCGACCCAGGAGGAACTGGCAACACGGATCGGCGTGGAGATCCTCGAAGCGGGCGGCAACGCGGTGGACGCAGGCGTGGCCATTGGCTTCGCCCTGGCAGTGACGCTGCCGCGGGCAGGCAACCTCGGTGGCGGCGGCTTCATGTTGATCCACAGCGCCGAAGACGACGAGACGGTGGCGCTGGACTTCCGGGAGACGGCACCCGCCGCCGCCCATCGGGACATGTACCTGGACGAGGACGGCAACGTGGTGCCCGGGCGCTCCCGCTTCACCCACCTCGCCGTCGGCGTACCCGGCAGCGTGGCGGGCCTGGCGCTGGCCGCCGAGCGCTATGGCACGCGGCCCCTGGCCGAGCTGATCGCGCCGGCGATCAAGCTGGCCGAGGAAGGCATCACCGTCACGCCGGACCTGGCGAATTCGCTTGCGAGCCTGCGCGCACGGTTCGAGCCCTGGCCCGCCAGCCGGTCCATCTTCTTCGACGACGCGGGCCAGCCGCTGGGTGTGGGCGCGACATTGGTGCAGTCCGACCTGGCTCACAGCCTGCGCTTGATCGCCGAGCAAGGCACGAGCGCCTTCTACGACGGTGAGATCGCCGAGCGCCTCGTGGCCGACATGGAGGCTCACGGTGGCCTGATCACCCGCGAAGATCTGCGCGGCTACCAGCCCGTGATGCGCGAACCGGTCACCGGAACCTACCGCGGCCACGAGATCATCTCGATGCCGCCGCCGAGCTCCGGCGGGGCCCACATCGTGCAGATCCTCAACACGCTCGAGGGCTTCCCCTTGGCCGACCTCGGCCACAACAGCGCGGCGGCGATCCATCTCCTCGCCGAGGGCATGAAGCTGGCCTACGCTGACCGCAGCGAGTACCTCGGTGACACGGACTTCGTCGACGTCCCCTTAGCTGAGCTCACCGCCAAATCCTACGGCGAAGCGCTGCGTGCGAGCATCGATCCTGACCGGGCGCGTCCGGCAGAGGAGATCCGTCCGGGCCGCCTCCTGCCCTTCGAGAGCAACGACACCACGCACTACTCGGTCATGGACAGCGCCGGCAACGTGGTCGCCACCACCTACACCATCAACTTCAGCTACGGCAGCGGCATCGTCGCCGCCGGGACCGGCATCCTGCTGAACAACGAAATGGACGACTTCTCCGCCAAACCAGGGGTGCCCAACGCGTTCGGCCTCATCGGCGGCGATGCCAACGCCGTGGAGCCGGGCAAGCGCCCCTTGAGTTCCATGACGCCGACGCTGGTACGTCGCGATGGCGAGATCGTGCTCGCCACCGGCAGCCCCGGCGGCTCCCTCATCATCACGTCGGTGCTGCAGATCCTGCTGAACGTGATCGACTACGACATGAACATTGCAGCGGCCACGGCCGCACCGCGTATCCACCATCAGTGGCTGCCGGACGAACTGCGCATCGAGCGGGGCCTCAGCGTCGATACCCTCCGCCTGCTCGAGGCCCTCGGCCACAACGTGCAGGAACGCGATGCCATGGGCGGTACCCAGAGCATCATGCGCGGTCCCGGCGGATTCTACGGAGCGTCCGACCCGCGCCGCCCGGGGGCGCTCACGCTGGGCTATTGAGGGCCGACCACGCGCCAAAGGCTATCCAGACCCAGGTTGGGGCCACGCGCAGCATGGCCCCAACTGCCAGCGCCGCCAAGCGACTGCATGATTCCAGTCGCTCGCTGATTGCACTACCCTGACCTGCTATGCGTCGCGCGCACCCTGGTGTGTATGCGCGGCGCCCCGATCCGCCTGACTTGGAGCCACTGATGCGCCGCAGCTTCCTGCTCCTGATGCTGTCCCTGTTCACATTCGGCTGCAGCCCAACGCATGCAGACCGGCTGGTCACCGTCGTCAACAGCCCCGCCCCCCAGACTCAACTCATGGCCATGGTTCTCACCATGCAGGCCCTGCGCCAGGGCGCGACGGTCGACATACTGCTGTGCGGACCGGCCGGCGATCTTGCGCTCGCGACACCACCGGCGAGCGCGACAGCACCGCAACCGCCACGCGACATGAGTCCGCAGGGTCTCATGCAGGCGATCATGGATGCCGGCGCCAGCGTGAGCGTCTGCGCGATCTATCTGCCAGGCCGCGGCGAGTCCCGCGATGTTCTGCTCGATGGGGTGGAGGTCGCCGCACCCGACGCGATGGCCGCAACGATGATGGCACCCGAGGTCAGAGTCTGGAGTTTCTGATCCCGGCTCCGGGGGTCGGGACCGCATCGTGAGCCTGATTGCTCGCATCGAAGCCGCCACTCCAGCTGACCGGGACCGCTTTCTGGACGCCGTCCGCGTCGCCAGTATTCTGCTGGTGGTGCTCGGCCACTGGGTCGTTCGCGTCGTCACATCGGACGACGACGAACTGCGGACCGGGTATCTGCTGGCCGTTGCGCCTGCCAGCCAGTGGGTCACGCTGCTGGTGCAGGTCATGCCGCTGTTCTTCCTCGTCGGCGGCGCGGTCAACGCCCAGAGCTGGCGCCGGGCACGTGAGCAGGGCAGCACAGCAGCAGACTGGATGACGCTGCGCGCCCGGCGCTTGCTGCGCCCCACGCTGCCCCTGATCGCCGTCCTCGTTCCGGTCGCCTGCCTGATGGTCAACGTCTGGCCCGACCACGCATTGCTGTTGGATTTCCGAGCCGCGATCTTTCCGCTCTGGTTCCTGGCCGCCTATCTGCTGGTCACGGCGCTGACGCCGCTTACCCTCGCCTGGCACGAACGCCACGGCAGCATGCTGCTGCTCGCCGCAGGGGGCATCGTAACGCTGGTCGTGGACGGTTTGCGCTTCACGGTGGGGGCAGACGGACCCTGGCTCGGCACCCAACCTGCCGTTGCCGCGATCAACGTGATTGTAGTCTGGCTGGTGATCCACCAGCTGGGATTCATCTGGGCCGATGATGGCCTGCCCACGAAAGCGGCCACGCAGGGCGCACTCATGCTGGCGGGCGGCGCACTACTCATCGTCATGATCGGCTGGGGCCCGTATCCCTTGACCATGGTGCCCATCGAAGGCAGTCGTGCCCCCAACAACGGCGGACCACCCACGGCGGCACTCTACGCCCTGACGCTGATGCAGCTGGGCATCGTCCTGGCGCTGCGTCGCAGCGTGACCGCATGGCTGGCTCGGCCCGGCATCTGGGCACCGGTGGCCCTCATCGGCGCAGGACTGATGACGGTGTACCTGTGGCATCAGCCGGTACTGGTTCTGATGACGAATCTGGCCTATCCACTGGGCTGGATGCCGGTCACCGAGACTGTGGATCTGAGCTGGTGGCTGTGGCGGCTGCCCTGGGTGGCTCTGTGCACAATCGTCCTCACGGTGGTGGTTCTGGTGGTGCAGCGCTTCGAGACGGGGCACACGAAGATCAGCGGCGAAACCGCTGGACGTCACGCCCTCCTGCTGCGAGCGGCTGGTGTGCTTCTCTTCTGCGTCGGTGTCGCGGGCTTCATTCACACGGGACTGGTTCAGGAAGGACTGCCGCTGCAGCTGCCCTGGGTCCCGCTGCTTGCGTTCTTCGCCGGGCTCTGGGGGCTCGGCGCCATCGGAGGGGTGGCACGGGTCAACCGCTGACCGCGGCCGGGTGGCGTCGTCATGATGCGGCCGGGATAGTGGTGACGATTCCCCGAAGCAGCCGGCCGACAATGTCGGTACCTGTGATGATCCGGGGTGCATCACACCACAGCAGGATGACGTCCTCGTCGAGGATGTCGTCCTCGCGATGGCGGCTTCGGACCCGGAAACGACCCAAGACGTCACCGAGACGGCGCCCCGGATCACGCATGATGATGGGGCGGTGGCAGTGCTCCCGCGGATCGAACTCGTCCTGATCAAACAGAGCGGCGAGGATGAACGCGTCCGTGTCGACGACCAGACGCGGCTCCCGGTCGCGATCGACCAGCACCACCCGGCTGGTCCCGGGGCGCTGGAGGCGCCGCAGAAAGGGATCGTGGCGGGTGTGATCGAGGGTGGGGAAAACGGGCCCTGCGTCGGTCCAGTCCAGTTCGATGATGCTGTCCGGATGCAACGCTTCGCCCTCCTCGGCGAGCGGGACATCGTCGAGGTTCAGGAAGTTCATAGCGCCGAATCCTTCCACCTCACCGATCTCCGTGTGGGCCGAGTCCATGTGCAGGCGGATGAGCTCCTTGAGGTCCCGCTCGCGGTAGTAAGCGATGGCTTCCCGTCCCAACCAGGCATCGAGCACCCATGCCGTGGGGCGTGCAACCGGCCAGAGCAGGACCTGATAGACGCGGATCGCCGGCGTCAGCGCTGCCGCGACGCGCAATGCGTTCCGGGAAAAATAGGACTGCGGCAGAATCTCACCGAAGATGGTGATGACTACGGTGGAGAACAGGAAGGCAAGCACCCCAGTCAACACGGATCCAGACAACAGCGCGAGCAGAACATTGACCGCGACGTTGCTCCAGAGAATGGTCACGAGAAGAAAGTTGCCATCCTCGCGCATGGCCCTTACGCGAACGGCGCGCTGATCGCCTTTCCGCGCGGCAACCTCGAGTTCCAGCTTGCCGAGGGAGAAGAAGGCGAGGTTGAGTCCGGACAGCATGGCCGACTGGCTCAGACAAAGAAAAATGCCCAGCCAGGTGAGGGCGGTCACGCTCGATCCTCTTTCTTGCCTTCAGCGGACTCCTTTCCCTCGGCGTCAGCCGCTTCGGTTCGAGCAGCCGCCGCAGACGCATCCTCGGAGGACTCGGTCTGCGATCGATATCTCAGGAAACGATCGAGGTACAGCGCTGCCTTGGTGGCCTGATCGACGATGCGGTGCAGGGCACTCATCACTTCCAGCGCAGTCGCCATGCGCCGGGCTGGCAGCGTGCCGACGGTTCCGGCTCTGAGGATCTGCCCCTTGAGCGTCTGGTAGCGATCTTCGAATGCCTCCCGGGTCGCTTTGAGCGCGGCTACGTCCCAGTGCCCGGAATCGACCTGCGTCTGACCAAGCAGCTCGACGGCCGCGGCCCGGAGATGATCGTAGGCTGTGGCTATGGCCTCGTCGTCGACGCGGGAACGGGCCTGGAGTCGGACGAGCTCAGCCGATCGTTCGGCGACGTCGGTCGCGTACTGGCTCACTCGCAAGGCGTGGGCCAACGCATCACCGATGGATGACTCCTTTTCGTCACCACTGATCCCGCCGACGAAATCACCGATGGCGAGCTGCAGCGCTTCCAGCGTCTCCAGGCCGTGGACCAGCGCTTCGCCATCGACGGACTCGGCGTTGATCGCGGCCGTCGCCTGATCACGAGCGATCCCGTTGACGCGATGCAGTTCGAGCGCAAGCGCATCCATGGCGAGACTGGGCGTACTGCGAATGTTCCGGTCCAGATGGCGGGGCTTGAGATCGTCGTCCTCGTGTTGCCGATACAACCCTTCGAGCCACTTCACCATGCGCGACGTCAGCGGCCACATGAGGGTCAGCCCCAACAGCTTCGTCAAGGTGTGAAAGATGGCGAGAGAGGTCGCGATGTAGCCGGCAAGACCAAGCCCCGAACTGATCTGCGCCACGAGCCACAGCAGCAGCGGCAGTCCGGCGAAAGCGATGACGGCCGTGAGGACGTTGAACAAAACGTGTGCTGTCGCCGCACGCTTGGCTGACGCCGTGGCACCGATAACCGCGAACGCAGCGGTGGAAGTGGTGCCGACGTTGGCTCCAATGACCATGGCAGCAGCGGCCTGCAGGGGTACCAGACCACCGGCGGCGGCGGTCAGCGTAACTGCCAGCGCTGCACTCGAGGACTGCATCAGCACGGTGAGCATGATGCCGCCAACAAGAAACAGGAGTAGCCCCAGCGTGCCACGATCCGCCCAGGCCTCCAGCAGATCGACGCTGCCTGCATCTGCGAAGGTGTCTCGCAGCACGTCGATGCCGAGGAAAAACAAGCCGAGTCCGGCGATGGCCTGGCCGAGGGCGCCTACGGGGCGCTGACGAAAGGCCACCCAAAGTCCCATACCGATGCCGATGCAGGGCATGGCCATGGCGCGCAAATCGAGATTGAACCCGACCAGTGCGACGATCCACGAGGTGAGTGTGGTGCCGAGGTTACTGCCATAGATCACACCCACCGCTTGAGCCAGCGTCAGCAGGCCGGCATTGACGAAGCCGATGGTGGCGAAGATCACCGCGCTCGAAGACTGCACCAGGGTCGTGATCAGAATGCCGGTTGCCAGCCCCCGAATCCGGCTGCGGGTGGCCGCGGCGAGGATCTGGCGCAGCGTGTCGCCCGCGGCCACCTTCAGGCCGTCGGTCATCAGCCGCATCCCGAGCAGGAAGAGGCCGATGCCACCGGCAAACGTGAAGGCGGCGGCCATACTCATGAGTCAGTGTTCTCCTCGTGGGTCTGCCGTCATGTGCTCCTCGAGCGGCATGTCATCGAGGTCGAATCCGAGACGCCGAGGCGCCACCACCCTGAGCCCACGCTCACATCGGTAATGAAACGGGCAGCCGACACCGATATCGGTAACCCTCTGGCCGTAACCGCGTCGCTCGGAACGGATACGGCCATCGCGGGGAACTCGGATGCTGCCATGGGCACGGGAATTCTGCAGGGCGACGACGCGCAGTCTTACAGACTGCGACCCGACACAACAACAGGACGCTCGCGAGCACGCGTTGACGACGCGCATGCCGGCAGCGAGCGGCAGGAACGTTGACGCCGGTCAACGCCTGTGGAGAGGCTGCACAGGTAAAGTGCCAGAGTTCCGTGGTCGTCACTGCGCACCCCGGTCGAAAAGGAGAGGCACACATGATCAAGCGAGCTCTGCTGGCAGGCGCACTCGGGTCGATGCTGGCCCTGGTCGGGGTCACCCCCAACGCGGCGCTCGCCGAGGCGGCGGAGGATGCTGCGAGGCCTATCGACTGGATCGTCGTCGTAGCCCCACGAATCCGCCAGGAGCGCGACCGCGTGGGCGCGAGTCGAGTCACCACCATCTCTCGCGACATTCGCGTCGACTTCGGTGACCTTGATCTGACGCGGACTTCGAATCTCTACCTCCTCGAGGATCGCGTCAACGAAGCGGCCAGGGAGGTCTGCGAAGAGCTCGCCGAGCTGTTCCCGGACGCCCAACCCACAGTCGCAGTCTGTATCCGCCGCGCGGTGGAAGACGCCATGGTCCAGGTCCGGCAGGCTGCCCGGCAGGCAGTTGCGGGCTAGCCCGCAACGGGAACTCGGAGCAGCAATCGTCAACCCAGGCGCTTCACGCCAGGGAGGATGCAGAGCATCTCATAGAGCAGGGTCGCGCCCATGAGTGCGGTGTTTCCGGACGGGTCGTAGGGCGGTGCGACCTCCATCAGATCACCGCCGATGATGTCGAGTCCCCAGGCGCCGCGGACGATCTCAAGCCCCTGTGCCCCAGTGAGACCACCCATCTCCACGGTGCCGGTTCCCGGCGCCACCGAAGGGTCGAGCCCGTCGATATCAAAACTCAGATACACCGGTCCGGCGCCGAGCTCCTCGCGAACCTCGCTCATCAGCGGCGCAAGCGAGCGATACCAGCATTGCTCCGCTGTCACCACGCGGAAACCCTGCCGACGGCACCAGTCGAAGTCCTCAGCGGAGTAGCCGGTGCCACGCAGGCCGATCTGCACCACCCTGGTGCCGTCGATGAGCTTCTCCTCCAAAGCGCGTCGGAACGGAGTGCCGTGCGCGATGGGTTCACCGAACATGCTGTCGTTCACGTCGGCGTGGGCATCGACATGGATGAGTCCCACCGGCCCGTGCTTCTTTGCCATCGCACGCAGAATGGGCAGCGTGGCCGTGTGATCGCCGCCGAGCGTGAGCGGTGTGCAGTCGTGACCAAGCACGTCGTCGTAGAAGGCGGTGATAAGGTCCATCGACTTCGGCAGATGGAAGGTGTTGATCGCCACATCGCCGATGTCTGCCACCTGCAGGCTGTCGAAGGGGGCCGCGCCGGTGGCCAGGTTGTAGGGTCTGAGCATCCTCGACTCGTCGCGGATCTGCCGCGGGCCCAGGCGCGCACCGGGGCGGTTGGAGGTCCCGATATCCAGCGGAATACCGATGAAGGCGGCATCGAGCCCTGCGGCGCTGGGTGCGGATGGCAGCCGCATCATAGTGGCGGGACCACCGAAGCGGGGCATGTCGTTGCCGCCGAGCGGCTGATTGAAATCGGGCATGGGCAGGGCTCGCTAGCAGGCAACAGTAGGTATCGGAGCCGCAATGAAAGCACAGGGCGTGCCACGCGCGGGAGCAATGCTGGTATCGCTCGCTTGCGCCCGCTGATGAGCGAGGTTCGCGAGGGGCGAGGGTCAGAACAGGCCGAACACCCCATCAGGGGTAATGCCAAGCACCCGGAACCAGGTTTCACCCATGAGGATCACGGCCAGCCAGCCGAAGGTCATCATGGTGAATCCGTACTTGAAAGCATCGGGAAGGCGGTAGTGGTCGGTCTCGTAGAGCAGCGCCGCCGGCTTGCTGTTGAACGGCAGCACGTAGACGTGTTCGATGAGGAAGGCGACTGGCAAGGCAAGACTGATGACGCTGTAGTCGAACAGTTCTGCCGTACCGATGGCGATGGGCACGAAAATCATGGCACGCATAGTCTTGGACTGGGACAGCAGCGCCGAGTAGCACATGACGCCAGTCAGCAGCAGGTAGAGCACCCAGAACGGCGTGTCCTGATCAAGCCCCACGGCGTCGAAGAAGGCAGCCACGCCGATGTTCGGCAGGCCGGTCTGGGCAAAGCCTGCCCCAAGGCAGTAGGCGCCAGCCGAAAACAACATCAGGTGCCAGGGAATGTCGACGTCGTTCCAGTCGACGATGCCCACGCGCGGCAACAGCGCAACGATGCCGCCGATGAATGCCACCGCCGTGGCGCTCACGCCATGCAGCCGGTCAGTGGACCAGAACGCGAGGATGGTGATAAAGATCGCCGCAGCGCGGATCTCGTCCCACGCCACCGGGCCAAGCGCCTCGTACTCCTCCCGCAGCCGGTCCATGCCGCCTTCGATCTGCGGGACTTGCTGCCGCGCCTCCAGCGGAAAGTAGATCCGCATGGCCACCACGTAGCCGATCAACATCAGCCCCACCATGGTGGGCAGCATGGCGATCATCCAGTCGGCGAAAAACACGCCACCTGAGATCGCCCCACTGATCAGCGCCGCAGCCAACAGGTTGGCGCCGGAGCCTGTAACGAAACAGCCCGCACCGAGATTAATGTTGAGCAGGTTCTGCAGAACGATGCTGCGACCAAAGTTGCTCTGACCCTCACCCGGGCGCGCGCCATAGATCGCTGCGATGACCATGAAGACCGGCAGCAGAATCGCGGCCTTGGCGGTGGTGGCCGAGATGAATGCTGACAGCGTCACGTTGATGACGATGAAGCTCAGAAAGACCGAAGAGGCATTGCGCCCGAAGCGCAGGATGAACCAGAGCGTGTAGCGCTTGGCAAGTCCCGTCTTCACCAGCATGCTGGCGAGGATGAAGGACATGATGTTGAGCCACATGATCGGGTGCCCGAGTTGAGCATAGGCCTCGCGCTCACTGAGAACGCCGGTCAACACCAGGGCGATGATCAGGATCAGGGAGGTCAGATAGTTCGGCAGCGCGACGGTGGTCCAGAGCACCATGCCGACAAGAAAGATGGCGAGCATGAAGGTATTGCGCCGGACCAGCTCGTCGCGGCCGACATCCTCCAGAACGGCCGCGGCCTGATCGGGCAGATTCGCGGGATCGAATGCCAGCAGCCACTCCGGCGTCCAGAAGTAACCAAACAGAATGAAGGCAAAGATGGCAACCGGAATGCCCGCCCTTGCCATCCAGACTTCGAAACCCGAACGCTGTCGGGCCGGCAGCCGGTCGATCCGGTACTGGCCCATGTCCAGCGGGTCGTCGACGGCTGCCGTCTCTTTGCGAGCGTCGCTCATGGTTGCCGCCTCAGGCGCGGAACGACGGCGCGGAAGCGAGCCCGGTAATACGTTTCAGCGCCGCGACATAGCTGATGTTGCCGTAGGCCAGAAGGCCCAGTGCTTCGGACAGATGCAGTACGTCGTCCGCATCGACACCCTCGACGCACACGCTGCGGACGGCGGCACCGTTGACGCGCACTTCGACGACCTCGGCCTGTACGGAGTCCAGCTTGAAGCCGAAGCGACGCTTGAACAGATCCACGACGACGACATCGCGCGACGACTCGCGCAGCGCCGAACACAGCGCTTGTTCGTCGACCTCTTCTGGAAACTGCCCTTCAATCTGTGCGCCGAGGGCAGGGAACAGCTGTTTACCCAGGTCGTCGCTGGACAAAGGCAAGGGCAGCTTCAGCGCCGGTCGCCACTGTTCGAGGCCGCGCTCCACGGCGATGCGCTCCTTGATGTCGAGCAGGCCACCGCGAAGCTTGACGTTGACGTCGCTGGCTCGCGACACCAGGTAGACCTCGGCGCTCTCACGGATCTCCGGCGCACCGGCGCGTTCACGCAGCTCGAACTCGATGCGCCCGAACTGCTGCGCGAAGCTGCGGAACTCGTAGCGGGGTGGCGATTCATCCATGGGCAGTACTGGCAGCGAGAATTCAGCCGCTCAGGCTAGCATGCTGCCCCGATCAGGCCTTGACCGAGGTCAAGGCGGGCGCTTTCGTAAGCCTGCGCTCGCTTGGGTCAGCGACTCTTCCAGATGAGCCGAGGCTACGACAGCCATCCCGAGGCAAGGCGCGCCTGGCGGCCGCTCAGCGGAAGACGTCCTCCAGCGACCCTGCCGTCAGGATGCGATTCGACCAGGCCATGATCGCGTCGAGATCCGCTTACATGTCGATAAAGTCGATGAATCGAGAACCGGCGCGGGTCCGCCTCCTCTTCGATCACGAACAGGATCGCCTCGCGTTGCTCCTGGCTGTCCAGGCTTCCTGCCACGTCCTGAACTCGGCCGGCCGTAGCTGATAGCGCGCGAAATTGCCCTCGTGCAGGCTGAGAAGCACGCTTTCCGCGATTTCGCGGAATCGCTCACGGTCCGGCGCGTCGATGTGGGTCTTCGTCCAGGAGGCGATGTGCGCGGCAGCCGCCTTGCGGTCCATGCCGGCGCGTACGATCTCCGCCACAACCGTGCGCAGTGCATCGCGGTGTTTGAGCCTGAACGGGTCGGGCTCGCCGAGCGACTGCCGGACGGCGGCGTAGCGGGCGGTCGAGCGCACGTAAGCCCAGATGAACACATCCTTGAGAAGATCGACTCGGTTCATCTCGTAGACGCCAAGAACCGCGTCGGTGTAGGTGGCACGCGGAACATCGGTGAAGGAGAGCGGCGAGAGATTGCGCTTGATAAGGGGAATGTTCGCGGCCAGACGCGACACGCGCTTGTTCACGTCATCGAAGGGCTGAAGGTAGGGCAATTGCACCATGACGAAGAACGCCTGCTCGAACGGGTCTTCGATCGCGGCAGCGGTCGCGAGGATTTGGTGGAAACACTCCTCGATAAACTGCGGCACTTCGAGCGGATGGAAGGCGGATTTCTCGATGCCGACCGGAATGCGCCGCAACCGGCCTGCTGCCGACTCGTCGGGCAGCAGGTTGTTCGCAAGGATCGCATGAAGATTGAGGATCGTGTAACGGTTGAAGTCAATCTCGTCGGCGACGCTGACCAGAAACTCGATCGCGTCCTTGTGGTTGAGGATCATCTGCGATTCAAGCCGGTCGCGGCCTTCGGCCTCTTGACCGAACTCGATCAAGCGCCGGGTGTCGAGCAGGGAGTAGGTATTGCCTTCGAGTCGGCTCGAATTCCAGGACAGGTCGATCAGAAGCCGGTTCAGAATCTGCTTGGCGTAGGTGCCGGCCGGCTGCGCCTCGAAGTCGGCTTCGCCGAGCCTGGCGAGATGGGCGCGCTCGTCTGCGGAGAGATAGAAGCTCTCATTGGGGCGGTAGGAGTCGAGAAAGGCGCGGTTGTAGCCAACCGGCTTGCGGACTGCGGGCGGCTTGCGCAGGTATGCGCGGATTTCATCGCCCAAGGTCGAAACCGGCACGGGCACTTCACTCTCGCCTTCAAGCTGTGCCGGGCCGGCAACCAACGCGCCGCGACCCTCTTCGCGCGGTAGCCTGTACTTCGCCCAGCGGCCCCCGCCCTCCTTCGCGATACGGCCTTCGTCCACGAGATGTTTGAGCCGATATTGCAGCGTACGGAACGGCACCTCGGCGCCGAGAGCGTCGGCAATGTCGCGCGCAGTCACGCCACCGGATCGGCGGGCCACCGCCGTCAGGATTGCTTCCAGCTCGCCTTCGGGTATGCGCCGGGGCATCGATCAGCGCCTTTCTTGCGCCTATCATCTCTATGCGCAACTAAAACACCCATACGCGCAAAAATAAAGCATAAACGCAACAAAAGCGCATAGACGCAACGATCATTCATTGCGCCTATGTCCCCCATTCTTGCGCAAGGCCTGTAGCGGCCCGCCAACCCGGTTGGCGCTGTCGCGAAAGGAACAGGCCAGTCCAAAGAGCCACCCGCCTTCTTCCGTGGGCGAGCTCGTGTGGGCGCCACAGCCTCGCCGCCGGATGCGGATCATGGACCCGCCCGTTCATATGCACGAGGCCCGCCGGGTCGAGCCGATCGTGGAACAGGGCGAGGCGCTCACTCCTGGCGGATCAGGCCGTTGCTGTTGACCCTGGACTGGGAGCTGTCCGGGTGGCTGATCTACGCAACGCGACCATGCTGGTGGGCGGAACGACAGCGCGTCCTGAAAGCCAGCAATGAGCGCCACGCTGCCGTGGAAGCGGATTCATCTGCGAAGGCCCGACTTTGCATCGACCAGCCTCGCACGCTTTCGCGGCTGAAGCCGCTCCGACTGAGTTTCGAGGGCGGGCTGTGATTCAGCGGAAGACGTCCTCCAGCGACCCTGCCGTCAGGATGCGATCCGACCAGGCCATGATCGCGTCGAGATCGGCAGCGTCCACCCGGCTTCGAACGCTGGCGCAGGCCTCATCGCCGAAACGCCGGGCGATGAGCCGCAGCAGGACACGCGCGGCGCCGTCGTGTGCGCCCTCCTGGCGGCCCTCCTCTCGGCCCTTCTCCCTGCCTTCCTCTTCGATCTTCCGTCTGAAGCTCACCGCCATGTCATCCTCCTGCGCTGCTCTTGCGCGATAGATGGCCCATCCATTCTCGTCCAGGTCCGCATACATGTCGATAAAGTCGGTGTACTTCGCCCGCCGACCGTGATCCGGCTCCAGCATCAGCAATCCGCGCATCGCCTGCTGATAGATGTCCACCCTGGCCTCCGGCGGATAGGCCATGTTCGGCAGGTTCAACCGGGCCACCAGATTGGAGCTGTGCAGATGCCGGTCCGCCGGCTCCTCCGCCAGGGAGAACGAAAGAAAGTTGAATTGAAGATGATCCTGGGAGTCCGTGCCCAGGCGCAGATCCCGCTGGAACGGGCCCCGGTGCAGGAACACCACCACCGGAACCACACGCTCCGTATCGAAGCCTGCCGCCAGATCCAGGCAGTAGTGGGCAAGACGGTGAATCGAAAACCTGCGCGGGTCCGTCTCCTCTTCGATCACGAACAGGATCGCCTCGCGACGACCATCGGGCCATTCCACCAGCAGCGGCACATCGAGCTCGCGGAAGCGATCGCCGAGACGCTCTTTCAACTGCTCCTGGCGGATGGGCGTGATGCGGGCGCTGGGATCGATGTCCGCCGCCGCCGACGCCGCGAACAGGGCGATGGCGTCACGCGGGTAATCGACGATCAGGTTCTTGAAGTTCTGGTCGTGATCCATCGGCGCTGACCCCGGATCGACGGATGGCCGAATCCTGAATCACGCAGTCGAATGATGACGACGAGAGATCACCGACGGAGGTGTGCGAATGGACAACTTTGTGCTGTAAGCGAGCGCCGCCTGTTGGCATCAGGCGACAAGGTCTGGCCCCACTGGACCCTTCACTCACTTCGACACGATCACGAACTCGCCGCTGTCCAGGTCGAGTAGCGTCACGGCGCGTCGGGCGGCCGCGAATACCTGCCCAGTAGGCGTGATCAGCAGACGCATTGGATGATCGATGAAGGACTGCGGCAGCAGCGCGCAGGCCCCGGTTTCAGGGTGCACCTCGACCAGCGAATTGCCCAGCAGCAGCAGGCGTTCCCTGTCAGCATGGTAAATCACCTGCTGCAGGCCTTCGTCGAGTTCCGGACGCATCGGGCCGATGTCTGCACAGTCGAGCGGGACTATCTCACGGTCACCGCTGCCGAGATTCACCCGCATCACGTTCTCGCCGAGCTGATTCGTCACGAAGAGCGTGTTGGCATCCGGCCCGAAGCTCAGAGAGTTGATGTTCTCGAATTCCGGTCCTTCCCCGCGCTCACCGGCCTGGGACAGTACGCTGCGTACTCCGGTCACTGTCTCCAGCGCCAGGATGGCTTCCTGCTGCACATCGGCCATGAGCAGGCGGTTACCGGCGGAATCGAACAACAGATCGGAGAGCACGCCGATAGGCGCTCCCGTGCCGATGGCGGACTGAGCCACGGTGGTCACGGCATCGGTCTCCAGGTCGACGGCAAACACCCGGTCGCGATACGCGACGTAGGCGACGCGCGCCGCTTCGTCCAGGGCCAGCCCCACGAGATCCTGTTCGAACGTTGCCACGACCCTTCGCTCGCCGGTCGCCACGTCCACCTCGACCAGCCGCTCCGCGGCGTTGCCGCCCCAGTCGGCGACATAGAAGCGCAGGATCTCCGCGCCGAACACCATCTGCCGCGGATCGATCAGGCGCGGGCCTTCGCCCAGCGTGCGCGCCAGCAGTTGCGAGCGCTCACCGGTATCCAGGTCAATGGCGACGATCGCTTCGAGGCCGTCGTCCGCCACCAGCAGCCGGTTGCGGGCGGCGTCCAGTGCCACGTCCCGGGGCTGGTCGAAATAGAGCGGGTGCGTGCGGACAACGGCGGAAAGTGTCTCCGGGCCTTCTGTACCCGCCAGGTCGATGACCGTGACCTCATCGACCCTCACCAGAAACACCCGGTCGTTTGCCAGGTCAGGCGCCAGCAGCGCCTGCGGCACGCTGCGCCCCGGCGTCAGCGAAGTACGCTCCCCCGTCGCGACATCGACCCGCCACAACGGTCCGGTCTGATTGAATCCAGGGCCGAGGATCAGGGCATCGTCGACTCGAATCAGGTCCCGCGCATCCAGGCCCGGGCTCTCCGATGGATCGCTGCGGGCGAGTTCGGTGACCGTTCCGGCGTCGAGATCCACGGTCAGGATGACGGACAGGGATGCACCCGTCCCGGATGCCGGTACATAGCGCTGCAGAACATGCACGACGGTCGAAGTCGGCGCACAGGCCAGGCCCTCGAAGTTCGGTACGCCCCACTCCGGGCCTGAATCGAAGTCGAGGACGGCGGCGCGGAATCCCTCGGGTGAGTCCAGCACCAGGACCTCTATCGCCACTTCCCCGGCAGCCGTCGTGGTCGCGTACACGAACCACTCCTGACTGGGGATGAAGCACGACCCGCCGTCCAATGCGGGCGCCGGTGACGGACGCAGCGTGGTTTCGTCGGTGATGAAGTTGTAGCTCACCAGGGTCGGCGTGTTCGCCGCCACGCTGGCCTGAAAGCTCGGCCCGATCAGGCGCCCGCCCACGGCGTCCAGGGTGAAGCGGTCGGGAACGCCTTCGAGCGTTACTACTACGGCGTCGAGTTCGTCGGAGGTGTTGCCGTCGTCGTCCTCCACGGTGACCGGCAGGCGGGTGAGTCCCTCGGTCAACGGTACGGTCGCGGTGAAGTCTACGCTCGTGGGGCTGTCCGTGCTGAGGGGCGCAATGCCGGTGCCAGCAACGGTGCCGCCAAGCCGCGCCAACCCGGCGCTGTTGCCAGCGTTGAGCGGAGCGAAACCGGTGTTCGCGATGACGTCGCCGATACGCACCCGCGCCACCCCGGCGCTGCTCGCAGCGGTGCCACGGACGGTGACCGTATCCGTGCTGGTGCTCGAGATCGCCCAGGGAAACGTGATCGAGGCCGACGCGGCGGCAGGTTCAACCGGACCGGGTTCGGGTTCGGGTTCGGGCGCAGGATCGGGAGCTGGTCCGGGATCGGGATCAGGCGCACCGCTGCCGACCGGTGGTCCTGAGGGTGGCGGATTGGAACCGCCGCCACCACAGCCCGCGAGCAAGGCAAGACCAAGCAACAAGCACACGAACTTCCCTGTCATGGACGCGCACTCCAACGAGGCCGGAGCGGCCTCCTGCGCATCATCATCCGACCGGATCCCGGCGCGCGTCCAGCGAAAAATCGCTGCGGGTTCTGGAGTCCGTGCCGCGCCTGATAGCAGCAGCGGGCGGGTGCGCTACGGTAGCCGGTGTCAGCGCGCCTGGCCGTGGTACTCCGGGTTCGGGCGCATGTCGACGGCGGTGGCGAGCCGGTTGGTCATGTTGAAGAAGGCGGCGACCGCGGCGATGTCCCAGATGGCGCGATCGCTGAAGCCCGCGTCTCTGAGCGTCTGCCGGTCGGCCTCTTCGACGGTCTCCGGGGCCTGGGTCATCTGGACTGCAAACTCCAGCATGGCGCGCTGGGCGTCCGTGAGCGCGGCGCTGCGGAAGTTCATCACCAGCTGCTCGCCGAGCTTCGGATCGCCCGAGAGCTGGCGTACGGCGGCGCCGTGGGCGGTCAGGCAGTAGTAGCAGCGGTTTTCGGAGGAGACGGCGACGGCGATCATCTCCCGTTCGAGCTTGGACAGCGGCGAATCCGCCAGCATCAGATCGTTGTAGAAGGCGACGAAGTGCTCGAGCCGCTCGCCGTCGAAGCTGTAGCTGCGCAGGACGTTCGGCACGAAACCGAGACGTTCGTCGCAGCGGTCGAGATAGCTGCGCATGGCGTCACCAAGTTCGGCGCGCGGCCGTTCCGGGAGGTCCAGGGCGTGGGGCGCCTCGGTCTTCGATTTACCCTGCTTCGGCTTCGTCATGTCACGGTCTCCTCGAATCGGAACTTTGGGTCTGATGCAGATCATGCCTCAGGCAAGCGCGCGTGTGAGAGCATGCTTCACTTCATTGCCTTCGAGCCGGGTATCGAAATGACGCGGTTGGTCGACACCTCAGGCATGCACAGGTTCATTGCGGATCTGCCCGCCCTGAGCGCGCGCGTGGCCGTGCTGGCGGCAATCTGGTGGGTGCTCACCGGCGGCGAGACAAGCTCCTGGGACTGGGGCGTTCCCGCCGTCCTCGTCGCGGCAAGCCTGCGCCCCGGGCTCGGCAGCGGCGGTGCCTGGCGCTTGAGCCTGATGGGGCTACTGCGGTTTCTGCCGGCATTCGTCTGGTACAACATGCGCGGGGCACTCGAGGTCGCGATCCTTGCGCTGGATCCCCGCCGCCATCCCGACCCGGTGTTGATCGGCTATCCGCTACGCCTGCCGCCGGGTCCGGCGCGGGTGTTCATGGCCAATCTCATCAACCTGGTTCCCGGCACGCTGAGCACGCGGCTCACCGTACGCGGCATCGAAATCCACGTGCTTACCGCTTCGGTCTCCGTGACCCGAACCCTGACGATCCTCGAGCGGCGCGTAGCGGATCTGTTCGCGCTGCAGCTGGCCCCGGGTGCTGTCGGAGACTCGCAACCATGACGGTTTTCTATCTGGCCGGCGCGCTGTTTCTGCTCGGCAATGTGGCCGTGGCCCTGGCCCGGGTGCTGCGCGGACCTACGGCGGCGGACCGTATGTTGAGTGGCGAGCTGATGGGGACCACGGCGGTGGCCGTTTTGCTGCTGCTCTACGGCGCCACCGGCATCGAAGCCCTGCTCGACGTCGCGCTGGTGTTCGCTATTCTCGCTGCCATGGCCGTGGTCACGTTCGTCCGGCGGACCTGGCCCGAAGATCCCGTCGACGACAATGGGGGGGAGACGCCATGATCATGATGGCCGGTACCGTGCTGATCGTGCTGGGTCTGCTGTTCTTCCTGTCGGGGACGGTGGGCCTGCTGCGCTTCCCTGACGTGTTCACCCGACTGCACGCGCTGAGCAAGGCCGACACGCTGGCGCTGGGCCTGGTCTGCGCCGGCCTTGCGCTGCACGCGGACGACGGCGCACTGCAACTCAAGCTGCTGCTGATCTGGCTGCTCGTGATCGTTTCCGGCGCCACCTGCTCGAGCCTGATCGCGCGCGCTGCCCTCGCCCACGGCATCCGACCCTGGCAACGGTGACGGCCTGATGCATCCCGTCGAAGTCACCTTCGATGCCCTGCTGCTGTTCAGCATGGTCGTACTGGCGTGGCAGGGCGTGCACGCGCGCAACATGTTCCGCGCGGTGGTCAGCTTCATGATGTTCGGCCTGCTGACAGCCGTGGCCTGGGTGCGGCTGGAGGCACCCGACATCGCGCTCGCCGAGGCGTCGCTCGGCGCCGGACTCACCGGTGCGCTGCTGCTGGCGACGCTGGGTCGCCTGGGACCGGAACGGCGCGGCCCCCGCCGGCGACGTGCCATGAAGCTGTCCATGCTGCCCTGGCTGGCACTGGGTCTCGTGGGCACGACGGTTCTGCTGGCCGTGACCCTCTCGCTGCCGGCACCAGGACTGGGCGAGGCGGTGCTCGCCGCCATGCCTGCGGCAGGGGTCGACTCACCGGTGACCGCCGTGCTGCTCAATTTCCGCGCCTGGGACACGCTGCTGGAGATCGGGGTGATGCTACTGGCCGTCATCGCGCTGTGGTCGCTAGGGCAGGACGTTCTGGCGAGCACGTCGCGGCTGCCGGCACCGGCCCTGCCGGCGCTGGTGCGGGTGCTGTTCCCGTTGTTCGTGCTGAGCACGTTCTACCTGCTTTGGCGTGGAGGCCACGGCCCCGGCGGCGCCTTTCCGGCAGGCGCTCTGCTCGCGGCCGGCCTGGTGCTGGCGTTGCTCGCGGGGGCACGGGTACCCGAGCGGATGCGGGGTGCGCCGCTGCGCTGGGCGGTGGGCGGCGGCCTGTTTGCTTTCCTGATCGTCGCCGTCGGGGGGATGTGGGCGGCCGGGGCCTTCTTCGCCTATCCGCCGCAGCACGCGTCGATTCTCATCGCCATCGTCGAGATCGCGGCAGGGCTGTCCATCGGCGTGATGCTCACCGCCCTGTTTCTCGGCGGCGAGCCCACGGAAGTCAGGCGAGGACGAACGTGAGCCTGCCGCCCGGCACGCTGTTCCTGTTGGCGTCCGCGTTGCTGTTCGCCATCGGCACCCACGGCCTGGTGACTTGCCGTCATCTCCTGCGCAAGGTGCTGGCGCTGAACGTGGCCACCACCGGTGTTTTTTTGCTCCTGGTGACCCTGGGCCGCAGCGGTACGACTGTGGATCCCGTGCCCCATGCCATGGTGCTGACCGGTATCGTGGTGGCGCTGAGCACCACCGCCGTGGCGTTGGGGCTGATCGTCCGCCTCGAGCGACGGCGACCCTGACGCCGTGGATCTGCCGTCGACCGCCGTACTCGTCGTCGTCCTCGTGACGTTGCCCCTGGCAGCAGCCACCCTGCTCTTCGCCAGCGGCCGGCAGCCGCGAACGCTGACCCTCGCGGCAGCGCTGCTGTTGACCGTCGCCGCGCTGGCGCTGGGCTGGAACGTGCACATCGAGGGCGTCAGCGTGCATCGCATCGGCGGCTGGGCCGCACCGCTCGGCATTCACTGGCAGGTCACACCATCGGGAACGGTGATGCTGCTGGCCACCGCGCTGGTGGGGCTCGCAGGCGCAGTCTACGGGGCCGGTTATTTCCTGCATCGGGCAGGACCCGAGGGACGCATGGCGCGAGTCTTCATGCCGCTTTGGCTGTTCGCCTGGGGCGGCCTGAATGCGCTGTTCGTGGCGGCGGACCTGTTCAACCTGTACGTGGCGCTGGAAGTGATGACGCTTGCATCGGTGGCGCTGGTGGCCCTGTCCGCCCGGCGCATGGCGCTGCAGGCGGCCATGCGTTACCTGCTTGCCGGCCTGTTCGGTTCGGTGATCTACCTGCTCGGCGTGGCGCTGCTCTACGGCCAGTACGGGGTCCTCGATTTCGATGCGCTCGCCACGATGCTGGATCCGGACGACCCGGGCAGCCGCGCCGGTGCCGTGGCCCTGACCGTCGGACTGCTGGCGAAGGCCGCGATCTTTCCGCTGCACTTCTGGCTGCCGGGGGCTCACGGCCGGGCAGAACCGCCGGTCAGCGCGCTGCTCTCCGGTCTGGTGGTGGCGGCGGCGTTCTACCTGATGCTGCGACTGTGGTTCGGTCCGCTTGCGGGCATGCTGAACTTCGGCGCCGGGACGCTGCTAGGCGTGCTCGGGGCCGGAGCGCTGCTCTGGGGCGGCGTGCTGGCGTTGCTGCAGCGGCGCCTGAAGATGCTGGTGGCCTACTCCACCGTGTCCCAGTTCGGATTCGCCATGCTGGTGTTTCCGCTGGCAGTCAGCGGCAACCGAGCGCCGGTGCTCGCCGGCGGCACCCTGCTGCTGGCCAATCACGCCCTGGCGAAGGCAGCGCTGTTCCTCGCAGCCGGCACCCTGGTCCGGGCCAGCGGCAGCGAGCGGATCGGGCAGCTGGTGGGCTTTTCCGGGCGCGCCCGCTGGGCCTGGCTGGCGGTGATCCTGGCCTCGGCTGCGTTGATCGGCCTGCCGCCGACACTCGGCTTCAGCGCCAAGTGGCTGCTGCTGCAGGCCGCGGTCACCGAAGGCGCCTGGTGGTGGCTGGCGGTCATGCTCGGCGGGACGCTGCTGACCTTCGCTTACCTCGGAAGATTGCTGGAGCTGGCGTTACTCGATGCAGCGCCCGGACCTTCACCGCCGCCCGTCCTGACGCCAGCATTGCTCGCGCCGGCGCTGCTCCTTGCGCTGCTGGCCTGCGTCACGGGCCTGTGGGCATTCGACTTCGAACTCGACGGCAAAGCGCTTGCGCGCCTGGAGCCGGGGTCATGACCGCCGCCGCGTTGCTGACACCCTGGCTGCTGCTGGCGCTGCTGCTGTGGCCGCGCAGTCGGCGTCTG
The DNA here is from genome assembly GCA_007694905.1 of Gammaproteobacteria bacterium. Lineage (GTDB taxonomy): Bacteria > Pseudomonadota > Gammaproteobacteria > Pseudomonadales > Azotimanducaceae > SLTB01. Next base: position 64,317 of record REEU01000285.1, read on the forward strand.
GGCCTCGCACTCGCGGCCTGGGCGGCGTTGCCGGCGCTGTTGCTGGCCTTGATGCCGGGCGCGATCCCGCCGTTGAATCTGGGTCCGCTCGGCTTCGAAGCCGATGCCTTCGGGCGTGCCTTCCTGCTGTTCTCGGCGCTGATCTGGTGGCTGGCGGGCCTGTTCGCCGCAAGCTGGATGCGGGGTCGCTCCGATCGCCTGCCTTTCACCGCGGCCTGGCTGACGACGCTTGGCGGCAGCGTTGGTCTGCTGCTGGCGCAGGATCTGCTGAGTCTCTACGTCTGCTTCGCCGTCGCCAGCCTCGCCGCCTGGGGGCTGGTGCTGGCGGGGGAGGATGCGCGCCGGAGCCGATCCGCCGCCCGCCTCTATCTGTCGCTGATGGCGATCGCCGAGGTGGCGCTGCTCACCGGCATCGCGGCGGCTGCAACGGTGGAAAGTCTCGACTTCGGCAGTCTCAACGCCTCGGGCGCAGGGGGACTGGCGCTCACGGCGTTCGCGCTCGGCTTCGCCATCAAGCTCGGCGTGCTCGGCGTCCACCTCTGGTTGCCCCCAGCCCATGCCGCCGCGCCACTGCCGGCCAGTGCGGTGCTGAGCGCCGTACTGGTGAAAGCCGGACTCTTCGGCTGGCTGCGGCTGCTGCCAGCGGATCCGACGGGGCTGGAAGCCTGGGCTGCAGCGTTGGTGCTGCTGGGGTTGGCTGCGGTGTTCTACGGGGCGCTGATGGGCGTCACCCGAGATCACCCGAAGCAGGTTCTCGCGTTCTCGACGGTGAGCCAGGTGGGTCTCCTGCTCGTGGCCGTGGCACTGGGCAGCCTCGACGACGGCACGGTCGCGTTGCTTGCCGGTCATCATGCACTGGCGAAAGCGGCTGCATTCCTCGGGCTCGGCGTGCTCGCCACGGCCTCCGGTGGCCTTCGCAGCGCGGCACTGCTGGGGCTGGCCGCCACGGCGCTGGTGCTCATCGGGGCGCCGTTCACCAGCGGTGCGGTGGCGAAATCCATCCTCGAAACAGGGCTCCATGGCGGCGGCTGGGCGGACGCGTTCACAGTGGCGCTGACGTTCTCGGCGACGGCGACCACGCTGCTCATGCTGCGCTTCGCTGTGCTGGCGCTTGGGTATGCCACAACGCGGACGCTGACGGCAGGTCTCTGGCTGCCCTGGACGCTCCTGCTGATCGCCATGCTGCTTGCGCCCTGGTGGCTGCCGGACGCGCGCGGGCTGGCGAGTTTCAGTCTCGGGCAGGTCTGGCCCGTGCTGCTCGGACTCGCGATCGGCTACGGGGCGATGCGCCTCGACTTGCCGCGGCCGCGCCCTGCCGGGATCGTCAGTCCCGCTCTTGGCCGATTGACGAGGTTGCGATTGAGCCGCATCGCCCACATCGAACGCTGGCTGCTGCGTTGGACGAACGTGGGCCGCATGCTGCTGCTCCTGTCGCTGGGCATGCTGGGCCTGCTCTTCCTCGGCGCGTAATCGCGGCATCGAGCGTATTCGGCGCGTCTGTTTAGCGGAAGGAACAACGTCGATGCTTGCGAGGCCCAGTGGGAAGCGACGTCCGCGCAGCGGGCGTCGCGATCTGCGCGACGCCAATCGCCACGCCCGCTGCGCGGACGTGTGCTCCCATTGACGAATCGCTGGACTCGGACGCTTCACTCGCAGGAAGCGCTGTTGTGTGAGGGGCTGGGCTGTGTTCTTATAACGGTAATTCTGGTTATTTGGAAATAGCGGCACCATGAATGGCAGCTGCGGCAACGCGATCGAGCGGCTCAACGCGGAGTGCTTCTGCCTGCCGCTGGCGGACTCCGCGCTCACCGCCGCGGTGGCCGCTCGGCTGCCTGCTGAGGGCGTGGCCCAGGCCGGCAGCCGGCTTGCCGAGCTCAGCGCGGAACATCCGCTGTTCCTTCCTGTCGCGACCCGGACCGACCTCTTCGAGCGGGTACGCGCCGTAGGCGAACTGCTGCTGGCGCGCAGTGACGTCGACCGCGATACGGTGTGCGCCGCGGGCGTGTGCAACAGCTTCGACTTTCACCTCACGACCTCCGGACCGAAGCTGATCGAGATCAACACCAACGCCGGTGGCGCGTTCCTGCAACCGCTGCTGCTGGAAGCACTGGGCAACGGCCATACGTCGCCCTGGTTCGAACCGGAACTGCAGCTGCTCGACGCATTCGCGACCCTGGCACCCGGTCGAGTGCTGTCCCGCCTCGCCATCGTCGATGCCGACCCGGCCAGTCAGGCGCTGTATCTGGACATGCGCCTGGCGGCCGTCGCTCTCGAACGGCGCGGCATCGCGGTGGAGATCATGGACGTGGCCAGCCTGCGCCGTGAGAACGGCAGGTTGTTCGGACCGAACGGCGCCATCGACATGGTCTACAACCGTCTCACCGACTTCGGTCTCGACGACCCTGCACACGCACTCCTGCGCGAAGCGTGGCTTGCCAACGAGGTCGTGCTGGCGCCGAATCCGGATGTCTACCGGACCTTTGCCGAGAAACAGCTGTTGATCGAGCTGAGCGATCCCCGCCGCCTGGCCGAGCTGACACAGCGGGCGCACATCGACAGTGAGCGCATTCTCGACACCCTGCTGCCCTGCGAGCTGCTCGGCCAGGGCAACGCCGAGCGCCTCTGGATCGAACGCCGCCACTACGTTTTCAAACCGACGCGAGGCTACGGCTCACGCGGCGTCTATCGGGGCGACAAAGTCAGCCGGCGCAAGTGGGAGACCCTGCTCGACGAGGGTTACCTCGCCCAGCGCTTCGCGGCACCGTCGGAGCGGTCGCTGAAGATCTCCGCCGGTGTGACGCCATTCAAGGTGGACATCAGGGTCTGGACCCATGGCATCGAACCGATCTTCGTCGCTGCCCGGCTGTACTCCGGTCAGGTGATGGGATTCCGCAACGAGGGCGCAGGCTTCGCGCCGATTCTCTGGGTCGGTCCTTCACTCACCGCTGAAGCCTGCCAGGACCGCGCCGGCTTTCGAGCACTGTGTACCGCCCATGTCGCCGGAGACCTGCCATGAGCGCGCGCAGCGTGACGCAATCCGACGCGCTCGAGCGCACTGCGGAACGACTTGAGGCACTCGGTCGTCCAGTGCGTCTCGGCGTCTATCGCGCGCTGGTCCGTGCCGCTCCTGCGGGGCTCGCCGTCGGCGACCTGCAGGCGCTGCTCGCCATCCCCCGCTCGACGCTGTCGTTTCATCTGCGGCGGCTGATCGAGGTGGGCCTGGTGAGCCAGGAACGCCAGGGCACAACATTGATCTGCAGGGCGGACGTCACCGCCATGGAAGACACCCTCGGCTTTCTGCAACGGGAATGCTGCACAGATTGCTGCCCGTGAGCGTGACCTGCATCCCCTAAGCCAGTTCGGAGCGCACCTTGATCTCGCCTTCCAGCGTCCGGTGGACTGGACAGCGGTCGGCGATCTCCAGCATGCGGGCGCGCTGCGCGTCGTCGAGCTCACCTTCGATGGTGACGACCCGGCGCAGCTCGTCGAGCTTGCCCTCCCGGGTTTCGCAGTCCTCGCAGTCGCTGGCGTGCACCTTGCGATGGGTCACCTGACAAAGCACGCGCTCCACCGCAAGCTTCTTGTGCCGCGCATACATGTTCAGCGTCATCACCGTGCAGGACGCCAGCGCAGCGGACAGGAACCGGTACGGATCGAGGCCGAGGTCGCTGCCGCCGTGACTCTCCGGTTCGTCGGCAAGCAGCCGGTGTTCCCCGGCCTGAACGCTGCAGAGGAACGCGTCCGCGGTACGCCCGGCGACCACCACGCCTTCGGTGGCTTGCGCCGATCGCATTTCGAGGTACTTCGCCGCCCAGCTCGCGATGACCGAAGCGGCATAAACTGAATCCTCTGAGCGCGACAGCAGGTGGTCTGCCTCGTCCAGGCTGACAAAACTCTTGGGGTGCAAAGCCGACGTAAAGATGGTCTCGGCCTGATCGATGGCGACGACCCGATCCCCGGGTGCGTGCATCACCAGCAGCGCACGGCGCAGCTTGCGCAGGCGCGCCGACAGGTCGTGACTGCGAGCGTCATCGATGAAGTCGCGGCGAACGCGAAACGGCCGCCCGCCGAGATCGACCTCGGCACTGCCTTCCTCCTCGATGCGGGCCAGATCATCACCAAAGTTCTTCAGCACATGTTCGGGCTGCGCCGGCGCCGCCAGCGTGGCCACGGCGCGGACGCTGTCGAGGCGTTCCGCCACCGCCAGCGCGGCGGTCCCACCGAGGGAGTGGCCGACCAGCAGCTGGGGTGCGGCCAGGGTCTCGCCGAGCCACGTCGCCGCGTCCTCGAGATCATCGAGGTTGCTGGAGAACGTGGTGTCCTCGAATTCGCCTTCGCTGTCACCGAGGCCGGTGAAGTCGAAGCGCAGCACGGCGAACCCCGCTGCGGCCAGCGCCCGAGTGATGTCGCGCGCCGCTCGAATGTTGCGGCCGCAGGTGAAGCAGTGGGCGAACAACGCCGTGGCCTTCCACTCGCCGCCCGGCGGCAGTTCCAGGCTGCCGGTGAGTTCATGCCCGCTGCGTGACGCAAACGATGCCCGTCCCATGTTCAGCCTCCTTCAGCGACGCACGATCGCGGGCGGTGACGGTAGCAGTGCAGAGCCCACCGCGGCGAACAGGACCGGTCGCTGCCCGGACGGCTCAGTGGCGGCGCGGTCGGGGCTCCAATGGCACAACGCGATCCGCACCGGTGGCATCGAACAGCGGGCCGTGGCAGGTGAAGAACAGAATCTGGGTGCGTCGCGACGCTGCAAACAGGACACGCTGAAACTGACGGATGCGCTCCGGGTCAGTGTTCACCAGGGCATCATCGAGCAGAAGCGGCCAGGGTTCGTCCTCACCGAGCACCTCCGCGAGTCCGATGCGCACCAGCAGCGCCAGCTGTTCGCGGGTTCCACCGGAGAGCTGGTCGAAACGCTCAGTGCTGCCGGCTTCACCCTGCTGCAGACCGAGCAGCGCGAAGTCGTCCGCCAGATGGGCGCGGGCACCGGGCAGGACCTGCTCAAGGTAGGGCTGAATGCGCCGGATCACCGGCTCGGCCAACTGCGCCTGTGCGGCACCGTAAGCCTGCTCTACCCGTTCGAACAGGCGTCGCGCCGCCCCGGCTTCCCGCTCCAGGCGAGCGAGATCCAGTTCCGCAGCGGCCCCTGCCGACGCTGCATCCTGCAGCGCCTCGTGCAACGAAGACGCGCCGGCATCGTTCATGCGCTGCTCCAGCGCCACGCGCAGATCCCGTTTTTCGCCCGCCTGCTCCACCAACGCCGCAACGGCCTGCTCGGCCCGCTGCAGGTCCAGCTCTGCCGTGTCACCGCCCGCAGCCTTGAAGACTTCGGCGATGTCATCCCGTCGCGCCACGACATCTGCAAGGGTTCTCGCCGCCGCATCGCACGCTTCCTGCACCCGGGCCACGCTGCCATCACCTTCGAGCTGCCGCTTGAGCTGCGCCACTTCCCCGTCGATACCCTTGAGCTCGGACCGCAAATCCGCCACCCGGCGCGCCAGCGCCTCGGCGCGCGCGCTGATCTCGTCTCGGCGGTCCCGGGCCGCCTTGGCACGGGCATTCTGCTCGCCCTCGTCGGTTTCGATGTTCGCGAGCGCGGCGTCGAGATCGGGCGGCACCTCACTCTGAGACAGCTCCGCAAGGGCGGCCGCAAGCTCGTCGCGCCAGCTGCGCGCCGCTTCCCGGCCGTCAGGAAACAGTTCGCGCAGCCGATGCCGCGCCTCGCGTTCCCGGCTCACTAGCGCTTCCCGTTCGCGCCTGACTCGCTCCGCATGCTCGAGGTCCTTCACCCCCAGGGCCTCGATCCGCCGGCGCAGGTCCGCTTTCCGGTCCGCAACGGCATCGCGCAGGGATTCCAATGCGCCACTGCCGGGCTGGATCTCCACAGTGGCAACGCCGTCGAGATCGAAACTTCGGTCACGATCCACCAGAAACGTCCGCTCGACCCCGGCTTCGATGCGTTCGCCGTCGAGATCGAGTTCGCGCTGAGTCTGCAACCGCACCCGCACCGACGCGCCTTCCAAGCGTGCACTCGCCTCCACCTGCTCACGTTCCAGCTTGCGCAGGGCCATGACGTCCGCCTCAGCCACCTCCGGAAGCTCGTTCAGCGCTGTGCGCAGCTCGGCCAGCACCGTGTCCTGACGGGCAGCCTCTTCGAGCCGGGCATCGAGGCGCGCCAGCTCTTCGCGCTGGGAGCGGGCCTGGGCCAAACGCTGCAGCCGCAGTCGCTCCGTGCGCAGTTCATCCAGCGCCGTCTCCGCATTCACCACGTTTTCACGCAGTTCCGCGAGCGCACTGCTTGTCTCGGCCTCTTCTCTCACCGCGGCATCGAGTTCGGCCTGCAGCTGTTCGCGTCGCTGCTCGTTCGTGCCTAGCTCTTCCGCCAGGGCCTCGGCCCGCCCCAGCGCCTTGCGGCGCTCGGCAACCGCCGCTTCGGCCCGCGTGAGTTCGTCCGTCACAGCTTCGAGCTGCCGGGCGAGTTCGCGGGTATCATCGCGGCGCTTGCGGGCGTCGCCGCGTTCGGCTTCAGCCACGGCCCGACGTTCGCTGAGGTCGCTTTCATCCATCCGAGTGCGACGCAACGTCCGGGCATCGTCCTCGATGGCCGCGATACGCCGTTCGATGTCCTCGCGCTCCGCAGAACAGGCTTCGAGGTGGCTCCGGGCCTCTTTCAGCCGTTTCTTCTCCGCACCGAGGCCCTGGCTGTAGAAGCGCTCCGCTTCTTCCCGGGCGCGGCGGCGAACGTACTGCCCGAGCGCGCCAGCGGCCACGTCACCCACCTCGCGAACCAGGCGATCATGCAGCCCGCCCTGAATGGCGCTGTTGTCTGCCACCTCCGGTTCCTCACCAGCCCGGCCCTGCTCCACCCAGAGCAGGGACCAGCGTCCGAGCTGGGCCCCGGACGCCGGACTGGTGGTACTGCCCGGTTCTGTTCCCAGCAATTCCCGCAATCTCGCTTCGGCCTCCTCGCCTTCGAAGGCCCGGTTCGCCGTGCTCAGACGGGTCTGGTGCTGCTGACTGACGAAGGTCTTCTCCACCTGCCAGGCGGCACCGGCAAGTTCGAAGTCGACGCGCACCCGGGGCCGCTCGCTGCCGCCCCAGGTCTGCAGATCCTGTTTGAATCGGCCAGCACCGCGACTGCTCTCGAACAGGCCGAAGCGCAGCGCCTGCGCCACGCGGCTCTTGCCTGACTCATTGGGGCCGGTCACGAGATTCAGATGGGGTGAGAGATCGTCGAGCAGCACATGCTCGAGGCCGCGCCAGTGCTCCACTTCGAGACGTCGGATCCACATGGTTCAGCCGCCTGCCGTCGGGGCTTCACGGAGGATGCGGTAGAGCAGGCGCAGCGCATCGATATCCCCCTCGTCGCGCAAGCCGCGCACGACTTCCCCCAGATAGCCCTCCTGCTCCAGGCTCGCGAGATCCTCTGCCGTCGGCGCAACGCTTAAGCCCTCCGCCTTCAAGCGCAGGTGGGCAAGACTTGCTGCCAGCGATGCCAGCCCGGTATCGAGTCGTTCCCGCCCCGCAAGGGACAGCTCGCCGGACAGCTCCAGACGCAACAGGGTCCAGGACTTTTCGGGCAGCGCCTCCAGGCGCTGCAGCATGCTTTCGGCGTCCGCATCCTCCGCGAGCTCCACCGACTCGCGCAGCCATCGGCTCCTGGCCACCGGCACGGTCTCCACCCGCGGCAGCGCACCCGGACCGTCGATGTCCACGATGAGCACGTTGCCCGGTGCCTGCTCCCGGAAGCGCGTGGCCTCGTGGGTACCGGAGTACCAGCAACGGTCATTGACGCGATAGGTACCGTGCCAGTCGCCGAGGGCGACGTAGTCGACCCCCTTGGCAAGCAGCGCATCGACCTCGATGCGGTTGACCGACTCGACCCCCTCCGCGAAATTCAGTGCGCCACCGTGGGCGACCGCGACGCGAATCCGCTCTGCATCGCCGCGCCCGGGAATCCAGCCGGCGGGATCGCCCCGCACGTGCCGCTCCTGCAGCGGGCAGAGCAGCAACTCGACGCCGGCCACCTCCACGATTTCCGGTCCGGTGGGGACGAAGACGCCGGCCGGCGGGTTCGGCAGCCGGGTCAGCGCCGCGCCTTCCTCAAGGGCATCATGATTGCCGGCGAGCAGGATCACGGGCAGGTCGCCAAAGGTGGCCAGCGCATCGCTGGCCTGCTGCAGGGTGTCGCGCCCCACCCGGTTGGCGTCGAACACGTCGCCGGCCACCACCACCATGTCCACGGCGCGTTCGTGAGCGAGACGGGCAATGGTCCGGATCGTGTCGTAACGCTGGGCTCTCAGCCGCGCCGCGGTCTCACCACCGACGAAGTCGAGGCGCAGGCCGAGTTGCCAGTCCGCGGTGTGCAGCAGGCGCAACGTGACGCTCTCCAGCGGGACGCGCGAACAGGCGCGAATCGGTGCACATTACACACCGACCGCGATCCACTCCACTGCCGCCGGACTGGGCTACGATCGATGCGCGCCAGAGCTATGGGCCCAATCAGGAGCCTGCGGGAAGCGAGGCGATGCAGCCAGCGAATGTTGCGCCTGGCGCCGCGGGGAAGTACCGATCGGGTCTAACTCAGCTCCCGCGGAGGCTCGCCACCGCGGCCGTCGCTTCCAGTGAGCAGCCAGTAGCTCAAGTCCCGGTGCAGCTCTGAAGATGGCACCGCGCGGAACGTCACGCCTGGCCCGTGCCGCAACAGCCCGGCCAGCTCGTCCATGAACGGTCCGGACTCCCCGATGGCTACGCACCACATACGACTGCGGGTGAGGGCGACGAAGGCCTGATTGCGACGCAGGATCGCGTCGTCCGGATCCACCACGGACTCCGCGGTCACCCGCTGCAGCGCGCAGGCATAGACCTTCCATGCCTCCTGTCCCCGAGCCGCTTCGACGTTGCAGATCGTGACGCAGCCCGGTTGCCGGAAAGCGCCGGTGAGCCCAGGCACGAACGCTTCGATGCCGGCGTGATTCAGGGCGATGCGCAGCTTCTCGGGACTCGGTTGAGCCTGGGAGGGCACCACGACGAGCAAATCCTCCGGCATGAATCCGGCCTCCAAATCGGCGCGGAGACCATGCATCAGGGCGGCAATCGTGGCCTGCTCCTCCGTGGTCTCAACCATGGTCAGCAGCGCCGGCTCCTGCTCTGCCGCGTCCGGCATCTTCCGATGATCGTATGGATGACCGCTGGCATCGGGATCCGGATGCAGGGCGATGGGACGGCCGAAACGGATGCCACGGGCGGTGAAGTCGCCCTCGGCGAGGAAGCCGAGACCGTTCCACTCGTCCCGGTGCGTGACCGCCTGCAGCGGACCGCCCTTGCGCTGAAGCCCCATAACCAGTGCCTCGGCAACCGTGAAGATGGAACTTGGGGTACGGTAGCCGCGGCGCAGATTACGCGCCCTGGGGATGCCGGAGGGGTATTGCCCGGACAGGTCCAACCGCGGCGATCCGTCTGGATGCAGGCCAAAGATGCTGGCGGCGCGGGGGATCACCAGATTGTCCATGCCCTGGGCATCATCATGGGTCCAGTAGAGCCGCCGCGGCGCTCTTAGGGCGCGATACGCGAGGCGGTAGCAAGCAGGCGGCAGATCCTGGCCAGCATCGATGAGGATCGCGTCCAGGAACGGTTCCGCCACCGTCTCGCCGAGGTCCGCCTCGAGCTGGCCGCAGGCCCACTCGAAGCCCTGGCTGGCGGCCAGCCGCCAGCCGAGCCGGTTCTGCGCATCCGCAGTCGTCAGCATGCGTCCGGTCCAGGCCCGAGCCGCTTCCCGGTAGAAACCCGTCGCCGCGTCATTGCCCCAGGCGTGCCAGATACGCAGACGGCCGGCGTCAGGCGCCGTGCCGGTGAGCCGTCGATAGCAGCTCGCCACAAGCTCCCACAGCCGCTGTTCAGCGCCGCGTTGCGGGTGTACCACGGCGACATCCCAATCCGGGTGCACGGCGTGAATGAGCGCCGCCCGCCGGGCAAGCAGCAGCGTCTTGCCGCTGCCGGCCACGCCACGAATCCGCTGCGGCCCCTCTGGAATCTCGTTGGCCACACGCTCCTGGACGTCATCGAGCCAGCGTGGCGCTCGCCTCAATGCCGCCAGCCAGCGCAGCGGGCTGTCCTCCGGCGCACTTTCAGGAGCCGGGCGCGATTCATGTGAAGGCAGCGAACCGCGCAAGGTTGCCAGCACGAGCGCCCACTGCGCTTCAGTCCAACTGGCAGCGGGCCCGCCGGTGGACGCGAGATGGCGGCTGAGCGCCGCCGGTCGCAGGTCATCGAAAGTCAAAATGCGCCGTTCGACTTCCGGCTCTGACGCAGCCTGGACAAGCGCCTGCGCGGGGGTCTTCACGAACGGCAGCGCGAGGCGTATGTTCGCGCGACAGTCGATTCCGGCAAGCCCGGGCTCTGCCGCACAACGCTTCTCAAGCGCGTCGCCCTGGGCCGCGAGCAGCGCCAGATGCTCCTGCGCCCGCCCAGGATCGAAGTCGTCGACCCGCGTTCCCCGGCAGGCGATCAGCCACAGCCCCAATGTCCGCGAGGCCACCAGAAAGTCCGGGCGCCGCCGAGCTGGATCGTCTGCCGCGAAGATCGGATAGCGGAACCAGGTGCTGCCGTCCTCAAGGCGCAGCGCGCGCTGCAGCAGGTTCCACAGCAACCGCTGCCCCTCGAGATGAACCGGCGCCTCGTTCGGACAGAAGAGCATGGGGGATCCTTTCCCGCTCTGAATTGCGCTCAGGGTAGCCCGCCACCTTGCTTCGGGCCATGCCCGCATCGAACTGAAGCGCCGCGCACCAACGGGTCGTGGACGCTATGCTGTCCCATCAGCGCGGAGGGAGGCGAGCATGGCATTCGAAATCTGGCAGGTGGGCGGGATCCGGATCACGCGTATACCGGAACTCAACCGGATCCCAGGCATGAAGGGACTGCTGCCGGATGCGACACCCGCCGCACTCGCACCCATTGACTGGCTGCGTCCGCATTTCGTAAGCGCTGACGGCAAGCTCAATGCGAGCATCCACGCCTTCGTCGTGGAAGCCGACGATCGCTGCATCCTGGTGGACACCTGCGTCGGCAACGACAAGCCGCGCAGCTATGCCGGCTGGGACCGTATGCAGGGCCCGTTTCTGGAGCGGCTGCGCGCGGCCGGCTACGTCCCCGAACGGATCGACACGGTGCTGTGCACCCACATGCATGTGGATCACGTGGGCTGGAACACGCGCTGGCAGGACGATCACTGGGTGCCGACGTTTCCGCAGGCCCGCTATCTGTTCGGCCGCACGGAATACGCGCACTGGCTGGGGGCGAGTCGCGAGGCGCCCGACGAGGACGGGCTCGATCACGGTCAGGTCCTGGCGGACTCCGTGCAGCCGGTGCTGGATGCAGGCCTGGCGACCTTCGTGGAGGCACCGTTCGAGGTCTGTGCCGGCGTGAGCCTGCTGCCGACGCCCGGTCACACGCCGGGCCACGTCAGCGTCGAACTCCGCTCAGAGGGCATCGCCGCGTTCATCACCGGTGACCTCATGCACCATCCATGTCAGATCGCTCGCCCGCACTGGGCGGCCACGGCAGACGTGGATGCCGCCGTAGCAGTCGCGACGCGGAAGCACATACTCGAGCGGCTGACCGCAAGTGGAGAACTGCTGCTCGGTACCCACTTCGCGCCACCCACGGCGGGTCGCGTCGTGCGCGATGGGGACACGTTTCGCCTGGTCCTCGAATGAAGCGCGCGGGCCCGGCTGAAGCTGGGCGCGTTGGCGGGAGTGTGCTCGGGAGCGTTACCCTGCCTGTGGATTGTGCGGTTGGGAGCGCTTTCATGAGCAAAGTCTACGGCATCACCGAAATCGTCGGATCGTCCACCAAGAGCTATGACGATGCGATCACGCAGGCCACACAGACTTTGCTCGGCAGATGTGGCTTGAGGTGACCCATCGCATCTCCTCAAGGAAGGATAGGACAATCGGACAACGCGGTGGTACTTGCCAGCCTGCAGCGGAGACCGCAGGGTGAAGCGATCAGGAAGAGAGAGGCATCATGATGGTAAAGGTACGCAACCACAGCCCCGAGGTGGTGCTCGGCGATCTCCGCTTCGGCGAAGGACCGCGCTGGCATGACGGCCGGATCTGGTTCTCCGACATGCACGACGGCTGGGTGCTGGCGCTGACGCCCACGGGCGAAGTCACACGCATCTGCCACGTCGAAGCCGAACCGTCCGGGCTCGGTTGGCTGCCCGACGGCCGCCTGCTCGTGGTTTCCATGCAGGACCGGCGACTGCTGCGGCAGGAGCCCGACGGGTCACTCGTAACCCACGCCGATCTCTCTGACCTCGCCCGCTTCCACTGCAATGACATGGTGGTTGACGGCGACGGCCGCGCCTGGGTCGGCAACTTCGGCTTCGACCTCCACGCCGGCGCCGAGTTCTGTACGACTGAGCTTATCCGGGTGGACCCGGATGGCCGGGCCAGCGTCGCAGCAGACGACATGGCGTTCCCGAACGGCACCGTGATCACGCCCGACGGACGCACGCTGATCATCGGCGAATCCTATGCGGGCCGACTGACCGCCTTCGACATTGCGGTGGACGGCACGCTTACCAATCGGCGGCTGTGGGCCGAGCTTCCGGAGGGCCGGATTCCCGACGGCATCTGCCTGGATGCCGAAGGCGGCATCTGGGTGGCGTCGCCCCTGGGTAATCAGTGTCTTCGGGTCCTCCAAGGCGGTGAAGTCACCGACGTGGTGGATCTCGATCGAGGTGCGTTTGCCTGCATGCTCGGCGACGATGACCGGCGTACGCTCTACATCTGTACAGCAGAGGATTCGCACCCGGCCAAAAGCGTCTCGCGCAGCGGTCGCATCGAACGGGTCCGGGTGGACGTGGCCGGGGCGGGATGGCCCTGAGCAGATTCAGGGAAGTGCTGATCAATTCCCTAAGCGAGGCGGCGCTTGCGGTCGGCGAGAATTTCGCGTGCGGCGTTGTGCCCGGGAAGACCGGACACGCCGCCGCCTGGATGCGTTCCGGATCCACACAGGTAAAGACCCGGCAGCGCCCCCCGATACCGCGCCTGCCCGAGCATGGGCCGGGCGGAGAACAGCTGATCGAGCGACAGCGCACCATGAAAGATGTCGCCAGAAGGCAAACCGAACGTGCGTTCGAGATCCAGCGGACTGAGCACCTGACGCCCGATCACGGCCGCGCGGAAGTTCGGCGCATATTCGGCAACCGTGTCGAGCATCAGGTCCGCCACAGTCTCCTTGTGGTCATTCCAGCTCGCACCACGCGGCAACTCCGGCGCCGTGTGCTGACAGAACAGACTGGCCACATGCTGTCCCGGCGGCGCCAGACTGTCGTCCAGCGTCGACGGAATCACCATCTCGACGATGGGCCGGCGCGACCAGCCATGGATGCGCGCATCGAAGAAGGCCTGCTCCATGTAGCCGAGACTCGGCGCGAGGATGATCCCGGCGGTGTGATGCGGCGCCCGTTCCCTGCCCGGCAGGCAGGTGAAATCGGGCAATTCGGACAACGCCACGTTCATGCGGAAGCTGGCCGAGCCGCAGCGCCAGCGACGCATGCGTTCGAGCACCGGCTCTGGAACATGCGCGGCATCCATCATGTCCAGATAGAGGCTGCGGGGATTGACGTTGGCGACGACGATCCCGGCACGGTGAACGTCGCCAACGGCGGTGACCGCGCCGACCACCCGCCCCTGGTCCACCAGCAGTTCCGCCACCGGCGCGTCCACCTCGATGCGGGCGCCCTGCGTCACAGCTGAGCGTGCCATGGCCTCGGTGATGGCACCCATGCCGCCGACGGCATGCCCCCAGGCGCCCTTGCGTCCGTTCACCTCGCCGAAGACGTGATGCAGCAGCACGTAGGCGGACCCCGCCGAGTAGGGACTGGCGTAATGGCCGACGACGCTGTCGAAACCGAGCACGGCCTTGATGGGATCGCTTTCGAACCAGCCATCAAGGTAGTCGCCGGCGGATCCCGCGAACAGCGTCAGGAGCTCCTGCCGCAGCCCGGCATCCAGGCGTGTCAGCCGACGACCGACACCTACGCCCCGCAGCAGCTCGCCCAGCGCTTCGCGGCGACTGTCCGCCACAAGATTCGGCGGTGCCAAGAGCGCGAGGTCGCGCATGACATCTGCCAGCGCTTCAAGCCGACCGCCGTAGGCTTCCAGACGCTCGGCGTCCCGCCGGGAGAACTTCGCTACTTCCTCGGCGGTCCGGCCTTCGGCGACGAGCAGGTAGCGGCCGTCCGCCGTGGGCAGGAAGTTGGCCGCCTCGCGCTCGACGATGCGCAGGCCGTGGCGGGACAGCTCCAGATCGCCGATGACCTTCGGATGCAAAAGCGAGACGGTATAGGCCGCCACCGAGTTGCGGAAACCGGGATGGAAGGTCTCGGTGACCGCGGCGCCGCCCACCACGTGGCGTCGCTCGAGGACCGACACGTCCAGGCCCGCTGCAGCCAGGTACGCCGCGCAGACCAGTCCGTTATGCCCGGCACCGATGACGAGCACGTCGCTGCTGCGCTTCATAACAGTCACCCCCGTCAGCGCAACTCTGCATACAATGCCGGACGCACCGGCGAATCGGAGTTGATCCTGCAGTGAACGATGCCGAACTGGAAGCGCGCCTTACCGACATCGAGGGACGCTACGCCTTCCTCGACGATATGGTGCACGACCTCGATGCCGTGGTGACCGCGCAGCAGCGAACCATCGACGACCTGCGCGAGCAACTCGACCAGACCCGGGCCGCCCTCAGGGCCGCCCAGCCTGGCGAGGACGGCGACGAACCCGAGCCGCCCCCACCCCACTACTGATCGAGGCGCGGCCGTCACCGCCGCCTCCCATGAGGATGCCATGCCGCAACTGACCTTTCTCGGCGCCACCGGCGAAGTCACCGGTTCGCGCTATCTGCTGGAGACCGAGCAAGCGAAGATCCTGCTCGAATGCGGCCTGTGGCAGGGCGGCGCCAAGTCGGTACGCCGCAATCGGGCCTCCCTGAAGCGGTTGGCGAAGCAGCTCGATGCCGTCGTTCTCTCCCACGGCCATCTGGACCACGCCGGATTGCTGCCGAAACTGGTCCGGGACGGCTTCCGCGGCCCGGTGTTCTGCAGCGCCGGGACCCGGGAACTGCTCGGCATCATGCTGCGCGACGCAGCCCACGTCATGGCCAAGGATCTGGAGTGGGAGAATCGGCGCCGGGAGCGGGCCGACCGCAAGCTGCTGGAACCGATCTACGACGTCGAAGACGTGGAAGCGGCTCTGGATCTCTGCGAGGCGGTCCGCTTCGGCACGCCCACCAACGTCGCCCCGGGCATGCAGCTGACGCTGCACGATGCCGGCCATATCCTCGGGTCCGCCATCGTAGAGATGCAGCTCGAAGGCGGGGGCCGCCGCCGGCGCCTGGTGTTCTCAGGCGACCTCGGCAATGCGGATTCAGTGCTGATGAACACGCCCGCCCGACTCGAGCATGCCGACATGGTGCTGCTGGAAAGCACTTATGGGAATCGGGACCACCGGCCTCTGGACGCGACGCTGGACGAATTCGCCGGGATTCTTGCCACCGCCGACCACGAAGGCGGCAACGTGCTCATTCCGGCCTTCGCGGTCGGCCGCACCCAGGAGGTGCTCTACCATCTCGGCATGCTTAATCATGCCGGTCGACTGCCGCAGCAGAAGGTGTTCCTGGACAGCCCGATGGCCATCGAGGTGACCCGGCTGTACGACCGGCTAAGCCATCTGCTCGACGCCGAGGACCTGGAGATTCTGCGTAAGGCCGGCGGTGACGACCTTGCCAGGGCACTGCCCCAGCTGCAGCTGACCCAGGACGTGGAAGCCTCCATGGCCATCAACCGCATCCGCGGCGGAGCCATCATCATCGCCGGTTCCGGCATGTGCACCGGCGGCCGCATCCGCCATCACCTGAAGTACAACCTGTGGCGGCAGCAGAATCATGTGGTCATCGTCGGCTTCCAGGCCCAGGGCACGCTGGGCCGGCTGCTGGTGGACGGTGTCAGGCGGGTCAAACTGTTCGGCGAGGAGATCGCCGTGAAGGCGCAGGTCCACACCCTGGGCGGCTTCTCTGCCCATGCCGGCCAGAGCCAGCTCATGGCCTGGGCTGCCGGCTTCCGTAATCGCCCGGTGTTCCAGCTGGTCCACGGCGAACCGGATGCCCGCGAGGCCCTGGCCCTGGCGCTGCAAGCCGGTCACGACATCGACGCCCGTCAGCCCGACCCCGGCGATATGATCATGGTGTGACCGCCGAACACAGCGTCGCGCGGGCGGGAGACTGGTACCATCGGAGATCAGTCTACATAGAGAGGGAGAGCGATCCATGCAGGACTCACGCCCCGGCCTTTCAGCCGACCTGTTTCAGCTCGCCATGTCCGAGGAGGCCCAGCCCCTGATGGACGCGGTGAAGCAGCACATCCGCGACAACGTCACGCCCATCACCGAGGAGTTTTTCGCGCTTCACGACCAGAAGGACGATCGCTGGTCCTGGCACCCGCGGCAGCTCGAACTGCTAGAAGGCGCGAAGAACGCTGCCAAGAACAACGGCCTGTGGAATTTCTTCCTGCCGGACAACGAATACGGCAGCGGCCTGACCAACCTCGATTACGCCTACATCGCCACCGAGCTCGGTAAGTCTCCGCTGGCCTCGGAGTCGTTGAACTGCAGCGCGCCGGACACCGGCAACATGGAAGTGCTCGAGCGAATCGGAACGCCTGAGCAGAAAAAGCAGTGGCTCGAACCGCTGCTGAACGGCGAGATTCGCTCAGCCTACGCCATGACCGAGCCCGGCCTGCCGTCTTCGGATGCGCGCAACATCAGCACCGAGGCTAAGCTCGTCGGCGACGAGTGGGTCATCAACGGCGAGAAGTTCTACATTTCCGGCGCCGGCGACCCGCGCTGCAAGATCATGATCGTGATGGTGAAGACCGACCCGAACGCGCCGTCGCACAAGCAGCAGTCACAGATTCTGGTACCGAAGGATACGCCCGGAGTCGAGATCCTCGAAGGCATGCAGGTGTTCGGCAAGGATCATGCGCCCCAGGGGCACATGCACATCCGCTTCAACAACGTGCGCGTGCCGAAAGAGAACATCCTGCTCGGCGAGGGCCGTGGCTTCGAGATCTCCCAGCTGCGCCTTGGTCCCGGACGCATTCACCATTGCATGCGCTCCATCGGTAAAGCCGAAGTAGCGCTGGAGCTGATGGTCAAGCGCTCGGCCACCCGCGAGGCGTTCGGCAAACCCATAGCCAAACTCGGTGGCAACCTCGAAATCATCTCCCGCGCCCGCATCGAGATCGACGCCATGCGGCTGATGGTGCTGCAGGCGGCCAAAGCCATGGACGTCCTTGGCAACAAGGAGGCACGGGTCTACGTCAGCGCGGTGAAGGCGATGGTGCCGGAGAAGGTCTGCACCATTATCGATCAGGCCATTCAGATGCACGGTGCCACCGGCATTTCCCAGTGGACGCCGCTGGCGAACATGTACACGGACATGCGCCACCTACGTTTTGCCGATGGACCCGACGAGGTGCACCACATGGTGGTCGGCCGCAACGAGCTGCAGAAATACGACCTCTGGTGACCCGCAAGCAGTCACCCAGACCGCCAATGGCGTCGCACAAATAGGGGTCGGACCAAATTAAGTGCATGATTTTATTTGATAAAACTTAAACTCAGCTGCAGGGCACAGCGACGACGGCTGTCGATACGGTTGACGATCTTGTGAGACGTACGGAATCCAAGAACTTTGAAAAACTTTTTATTACCATTTTCAGACACTTAAATTGGTCCGACCCCAAAACGCCCCCCAAAACGCCCCAAAACGCCACCCAAAACGCCACAAAGGGGCCGGAGCGAGCAACAGGAGGGCGTCGCTGCTGAATGACTCACGGAACGACCGTGACCGGGACGTCAGCTAAGAGGACGAGGCGGGATGGCACAGTAGCGAACAACGCTCGACGTAATGGGTTCTCACCCGTTCGACCAACGATGATCTGATTGGCATCGAACTCCTGCGCCATCTCAAGCAAAACGTCCACGCGATCGCCGTGCTTCACGGCCGAGGAACAGGGTAACGCGTCGCCGACGATCTCGACCGCCGGGGCCAGCACCTGTTCCTCCGCTGCCTTCAGTTCAGCGTTCCGCTGCTTCAGTCGTTCTTCATTATCCTCCGGGGTCGTGAAGGAGTATGGCGACCAGGGGATGACGTGAGCGCAAACGACTTGACCGCCACGCTCCTTGGCCTGATCACACGCATAAGCCACCGCCCGATCACTGGCCTCGCTACCGTCGACTCCAACAAGGATGACGAACCCCATAACTGACTCCTTATCTGGCGGGGTGCCTGGTCGTTCGGAGCAGGCCCCCATTCTGTAGGACGCGGTGGAAACGCGGGACGGACCCGAAATGGCAGCCTCATGTCACGCCACATATCCGGAGTGCCGCCCAAAGCAATGGCTGGCCCCAGTCCTTCACAAGACGCCTCAGGGAGAAGCAGATCCCGGAAGCCAGGGGGCAGACGGGTGCAAGTTGCTGATTTCAAACCACCAAGCTGTTTGAACCCGCTTGGATTCAACAACGAAGTGCAGCGGTGATGGCTGTCCGGGTACGATCGAAGGTCTCACGCGCTGCCGTGCAAGCAAACCAACCAGTATAATTTTATCATACTTTTCCGTTACTTGAATTGGTCCGCCCCCAGCGAAGCCCCCAGTGAAGCCCCGAAGAAGAGCGTGGCCTGGGGTGGGCACGGCTTGACCCAAAGGCTGCATCGATGCGGTCAATCAGGTTCATAGCCATTTGCGATTGGCTTTGTGTGACCTGATGGGGGGAAGCTTCTGTGCACTGTCATGGTGCTGAAACAGGACGACTCCGATGCGTCACTTCATGCTTTCCCCACTCGCTGCTGTCGCCGTGGCGCTCGCCGCCCTCGCGATGTCCAACCCGGCTCTGGCGCAGGGGCAGGCGAAGCCCCCTGAATTCTGGTGGCCGGATCAACTGAGTCTCGCCCCACTGCGGCAACACGCGGCCGAGTCGAACCCCATGGGCGACGGCTTCAACTACGCCGAGGCCTTCGCCAAGCTCGATCTCGATGCCGTGAAGCAGGATATCGAGAATCTGATGACCGATTCCCAGGACTGGTGGCCTGCCGACTACGGCCACTACGGGCCATTCTTCATCCGCATGGCATGGCACAGCGCCGGCACCTATCGCATCGCGGACGGCCGCGGCGGTGCAGGCGGTGGTCAGCAGCGCTTCGAGCCCCTCAACAGCTGGCCTGACAACGTCAATCTCGACCGGGCCCGGCGCCTGCTCTGGCCAATCAAGCAGAAGTACGGTCGCAGCCTGTCCTGGGCGGACCTGATGATCCTCACCGGCAACGTCGCCCTCGAATCCATGGGCTTCAAGACCTTCGGCTTCGCCGGCGGCCGGGAGGATGACTGGGAGGCGGACCTGGTCTACTGGGGGCCGGAAACCGAATGGCTCGAAGACGAGCGCTACAGCGGCGACCGGGAGCTGGAAAACCCACTGGCCGCAGTGCAGATGGGTCTGATCTACGTCAATCCGGAGGGGCCGAACGGCAACCCGGACCCGCTCGCAGCAGCGAAGGACATTCGCGAGACCTTCGCGCGCATGGCCATGAACGATGAGGAAACCGTTGCACTCATCGCCGGCGGCCATACCTTCGGCAAGGCGCATGGTGCGGTCGATCCGGATGCGTGCGTGGGACCCGAGCCCGCGGCTGCCGGGATCGAAGAGCAGGGCTTCGGCTGGGTGAACACCTGCGGCAGCGGAAAAGGCGCCGACACGTTCACCAGCGGACTGGAGGGCGCATGGTCCGTGGACCCAGTGGCCTGGACCCATCAGTATTTTGACAACCTGTTCGGGTTTGAGTGGGTGCAGACGACGAGCCCGGCCGGTGGCATCCAGTGGATCCCCGCAGACGAGGAGGCCGCAAACCTGGTGCCCGACGCCCATGATCCCGAAAAGCGCCATGCGCCGATCATGTTCACCACCGATCTGTCGCTGAAAGAGGATCCGAGCTACCGGGAGATCTCACAGCGCTTCCACGAGAACCCGGAGGAGTTCGAGCGTGCGTTCGCCAAGGCCTGGTTCAAGCTGACCCATCGGGACATGGGGCCGCGGGCGCGCTACGTCGGCAGCTACGTGCCGAGTGAGGATCTCATCTGGCAAGACCCCGTCCCTGCGGTGGATCACCCCCTGATCAACGACCGGGACATCGCGAGACTCAAGGCCCGCATTCTGGACTCGGAGCTGACTGTACCCGAACTGGTCCGGACCGCATGGGCGTCGGCTGCCACATTCCGCGGCAGCGACCTGCGCGGCGGTGCGAACGGTGCACGTATCCGCCTGGCACCGCAAAAGGACTGGGAGGCCAACAATCCTGAAGAGCTTGCGAAGGTGCTGGAAACTCTCGAGGGCATTCAGGATGAATTCAATGGCGCTCAGCGCCGCGGCAAGCGGGTGTCGCTGGCGGATCTCATCGTTCTCGGCGGCGCTGCGGCCATCGAGCAGGCGGCCAGGGACGCCGGCCACGACGTCCGGGTTCCTTTCACGCCGGGACGCACGGATGCGACCGAAGAGCAGACCGACGCGGAGTCCTTCGCCCCCCTCGAACCGATCGCGGACGGCTTCCGCAACTACTTCGGCAATAACAACCGTCGTTCGCCGGCGGACATGCTGGTGGATCGGGCAAGCCTGCTGACCCTCACGGTGCCCGAAATGACCGTCCTCGTAGGCGGTATGCGCGCCCTGAATGCGAACCGGGGAAACGCCCAGCACGGGGTATTCACCGACCGCCCGGGCACCTTGAGCAACGACTTCTTCGTGAACCTGCTCAGCATGGAGACCAAATGGTCGAAGTCACCCGAGGCGGCGGGCCTCTACGAGGGCCGTGATCGCGCCACGGACGAGCTCAGGTGGACAGCCACCCCGGTGGACCTCATCTTCGGTTCGCACACCGAGCTGCGAGCGGTCGCTGAGGTTTACGCCGCGGACGACGCACGCGAAAAGTTCGTGCAGGACTTCATCGATGCCTGGACCAAGGTGATGATGCTGGACCGCTTCGACATCTGAACAACGAGCGCAAGGCCAAACCTGAACGGCGTTGCAGACGCCGTTCAGGGGTCCGCGCAGGCTAAGGAAGTGCCAGACGGTTGAGAAGCATGCGGCCTGCAAGCTCGCGAAGCCCCGTCAGCGTCGATGTGAACACGTCATGGCCACGCTGCCGCAGTGAACTCGCGACCGGCCTCCATTCCCAGCCCCCCAGGCGCTCCGTGCACGATCATAACCGTTGCCATTCGCACCCTCCTGCCCAGCAGTTCAGCTTTGACGGCAACGCTACGATTTCCGACTTCTGCCGGCAAACCGCGATCGGCCCAGCGCCCCGGCAGTGAGATCAATCCGGACGTATGGCAACGTATCCGCACCAACCTGTTGTCCAGGAGTGTGCGCATGAACATGAAGAAGGTGAAACTGACGCTTGCCGTTACTCTGGTTGTGGTGATCGTGCTCTTTGCGTTCCAGAATTCGGAAACCATCGGCGTTCAGTTTCTCGTCTGGACCTGGACCGCATCGCGCGCACTCGTCCTGCTGCTCGTGTTCTTTGCCGGCGCCGGGGTCGGCTGGCTCGCACGTGGTGCGCGAGCCAGGCGGTGACGAACGCCGTCAAGGCATCGATCGATCTGCGACTTCGGAGTCGGACCATGGCAAAGTGTTCTGATACTCGTCACGAACCAACCCCGGGGGATATGGGTGACGCGGATCGCGATCATCGGCGGTGGCTTCAGCGGGGCATCCGCCGCCGTGCAGTGGGCACGCAAGGTGCCGCAGCCGCTTGCGATCACGATCTTCGAGCCACGCGCCCAACTCGGCCATGGCCTCGCCTATTCGACTGACAACCCCACCTTTCGCCTCAACGCCCATGCCGGGCTGCACGCCATCGACGTGGCCGATCCGAACCACCTGATCCACTGGTGCGAAACGCAGAGATTATCGGAGCATGACCCGGGCGCGTTCGCGGCGAATGGTCAGGCCTTTCTCCGGCGACAAGACTATGGACGCTACCTCGCCGACTCCGTACGTGAGCACGCCGACTGGCCGGCCACCGGTTCGAGCATCACGCACCGTAGGCTCCGCGTCGTCGATCTCCACTTCGCCGAGGGGCGCGCCATGCTCGGCCTCGAAGATGGCAGCACCCAGGAGGCTGACCAGGTTCTACTCGCTACCGGCAATCCGTTGCCACGCCGACCTGAGGTGCTTGATGCCATCACGCCGGGTCATCCGCACCTGCGCACCAACCCTCTCAGCGAGGGTCTCGATGGGATCCCAACCGACAGCCGCGTTCTGGTAATCGGGGCCGGACTGACGGCCCTCGACATGATCGCGGGGCTGATCGAACGTGGCCACGAAGGCGCCATCGTTGCGGTCTCCCGGCACGGCCTGCGACCACGGTCGCAACCGCCACCGGTGTTTGCCCTACCTACGGCAGCAGCGAACCCGCCCGTTCAACCGCTCGATGTGCTCGAAGGTCCTGTGCCGGCCTATGCAGAGGACAATGTTCTGACCGTGCACACACTGCTGCGTGGACTGCGCAGGGACATCCGTAACATCGAAGCAACCGGCCGCAGCTGGCACGCCGCCTTCGATGCCCTGGCGCTGGTGGTGTCCCGCATTTGGCCGAAGCTGCCGCTGGACGAGCAACGCAGATTTCTACGTCGCCTGCGGCCGTGGTACGACGTGCACCGCTTCCGCACCCCGCCCATGACTGAAGCGGTGGTGCTGCGTGCCGAGCGTGCAGGGCAGGTGGCCTATCGGGCTGCGCTGCTCAAGGCCATCGAAGGTTCCGAAGGCGGCACATTCACAGCACACTTCGGACATACCAAGGGCCGGCAGGCGCGGGAGACCTTCGGTGCCGTCATCAATTGCGCCGGCCTGGACTCAGGCGATACGGTCGCGGGGAACCCTTTACTTGGCGCGCTTGTGGATCGGGGGCTGATCTTGCCGCACCCGAATGGCGTCGGCTTCCTGACGGATCCTTCCTGCCGAGCGCTCAACGCTCTCGGTCAGCCGCGACACAACCTGCGCATCATCGGCCCACCGACCGCAGGCGTCTTCGGTGATCCGCTCGGCGCGCTGTTCATTTCTGCGCAGGTCCACCGCACGCTGCCGGCATTCATGGAGGACTTGCCGCCTGGTTCCTAAGCGAGCACGCGCGCGGAACGTCCACTATCGAAAATCGACCTGCGGATAACCCGCGGCCGCTGCCGCTTCCAGTTTCGCTGCGTACTTCGGTGCAGTGCCGAAATAGGCCTGATAGCGCACCTTCCCTGCTTCGTGGCCTTCAACGTTTGAGTTGTAGCCCGTGAACCACCCCTGACTGCGGCGCAGCAGAATCCGTTCATGGGCGCGGATCACCTCCTCCACCCACTTCTGTTCGGCCTCCTCCCGGGCTTCGATGCGGGTATAGCCATGCTCGAGAGCGTGCTCGAGCAACCCGGTCACCCAGTTCACGCCGCCCTCGATGGCGCGAGGGAAGTTCGTCGAGCCGGACACGCTCTGGGGCCCGGCCACCATGAGCAGATTGGGGAAACCATGGGTGAGCACGCCGAGGCAGGTGCTCGGGCCATCGCGCCACTTCTCACCCAGCGCCCAGCCGTCCATGCCACGGATCTCCATGTGATCGAAGGCACCGGTGATGGCATTGAAGCCGGTCGCAAAAACGATCAAATCCAGTTCGAAGTGCGCATCCGACGTCTGGATGCCGGTCTTCGTGATGCGCTCGATGGGCGTCTCCGAGACGTCCACCAGACGAACGTTGTCGCGGTTGTAGGCCTCGAAGTAATGGGTCTCGAGCGGCAGGCGCTGGGTGCCGAAGCCATGGTCCTTGGGAATCAGCTTCTCGGCCACCTCGGGGTCCTTCACGCGCTTGCGGATACGATCGGCGATGTACTCCGAGATCTCCCGGTTGGCGGCCTCATCAGAGAAGATCTCTACGAAGTTGCTCTGAAGGATGGCAAACCCGGGCTGCTCGTAGAGCTCATCCCAGCACGCGACGCGTTCCTCCGGCGCCAGGCTCCAGAAGCCCCGTCGGTCGGGAACGTGCTCGAAACCGCCAGGGGACTCGGCGCAGTTGGCAAAGATCTCGTCGTAGCGCGCTCGGATGGCCGCCATCTCCGCTTCGGAGATCGGGGCGTTGTTCAGCGGCGTGCTCCAGTTCGGGCGGCGCTGGAAGACGGTCAGCTCGCCCACCTTGTCGGCGATCTCGGCGATGACCTGGATGCCGGTGGCCCCGGTACCGACGACGCCGACCCGACGGCCCGCCAGCGGCACCGGCTCCTTCGGCCACCAGTAGGTATGAAAAGCGTCACCCTCGAAGTCTTCGATCCCCTCATAGCGCGGCAGCGTTGGAATGGACAGGACGCCGATGCAGCTGATCACGAAGCGGGCCGTGACCGTCTCTCCGGACTGCAGCGTCAGATGCCACAGCCGCGCGTCGTCGTCCCAGGCCATGGCATCGACGCGGGCGTTGAAGTGCATGTGGCGCTTCAGGTCGAACTTGTCGGCTACGAAGTTCAGGTAGCGCAGGTTCTCCGGCTGCGGCGAAAAGCGCTCTTTCCAGTGCCACTCATCGAGCACTTCCTGCGAGAAGGAGTAGCCGTAGGTGTAACTCTCTGAGTCGAAGCGCGCGCCCGGATAGCGATTGCGGTACCAGGTGCCGCCGAGCTCCTCGTCCGCCTCGAACAGGATCGCGTCGATACCGAGCTCGACTAAGCGCTGGATCTGGTAGATACCGGAGACGCCGGCGCCGATAACCACGACTTCGTGGTGTTGTGTTTCCGCCATGAGATTCGAACCCTGCTGCTGCGACGTCATGGATCAGACGGGGCCACGAAGGGCGCCCGGTAGCTGGCTATCGTGCCGCTGGCGCCATGGGCGTCGAGTTCCACCTCGCGCATGCCACGAAAGAGGCCTTGGCGCCAGTCGAGGATCGGGATTCACCCCTCCAGCCGGGCGGTTTCCAACGCGGCTAAGGGATTGATCCCTTCCAGCAGCCGCCCATCGCTACTGTACTTCAGCGGCGGGCCTTGCGGGCGGCGTAGCGGCGATCGCGTGCCGCCTTCTGGGCCGCGGCAAGGGCGACTTTCTCCTCTTCAGCTGCGGCAGCTTCGGCCGCGAGGCGCTGCGCCTCCGCCTCTTTCGCAGCGATTCGGGCGGCATCCGCCTCGGCCTTTTCCTGCGCCTTGAGTGCCTTTTCGGCACGCCGCTCAGCCTTGCGCGCAGCCAGTCGGGCCTCGCGCGCGATGGCCGCCTGGCGCCTGGCCTCCTGGCGTGCTGCCGCGTTCGGGTCGTTGGATGCCTCTTTGGCCTTGGCCAGCAAATCCTTCTTGGCCTTCTTGGACACATTCTGCCGCTCAGCGAAGCCGGGTTCGTACTTTTTCATGGGTGGAAACGCTACCGTTCAGTTGATGGGGAATGCGCTCATGCGCCCTTGCACGAGCGGCCCCGAGCCGATGACCGCCGCACACTAATCCATTGCCACAAATTTTGGCAATCGGAACGACTCCATGGTGCCTCAAACAGACGCCTCGCGCAGCTGAGCGGCCACCCTCCGAGATGCGCGGGATGCTGAGACCAACCGGCGCCCAACCAGGCCCAGCGACCGATGAGCTCGAGCCAGGCGACCATTCCAAGGCCTGCCTGAAGCTCCGCAACGCCTCAAACGAGGGAGCTCTGGACGACGCCAGCGCTCATGGCCCGGGACGCCGCGCAGCCCACACTGGAACTGCGCCCCCTGGTTTGAGGACGCTGCCATAAGGCCTTCGACAGACCTGCTCCAACATTGCAGCCTTTGTTCGCCCACGCACGGACGCTTCCCCTGCAAGCACATAGGGTGCGCCTACACCTCATGCGCTGAACCGATCAATTCAGCCTGAGCGCAGCAGTCAAACGTCAGTTCCGACCTCGACTTCTGCAACTTCGATGAGGTGATCGGCAACCTGAGCTCGGACACGAACGGCAATTCTGTCGAACGCGTACCGAGTTGGAGACAACCATCATGAAGAAGCTCAACAAGTTCGCCATGTGTGCCCTGGTCCTGCCAGTGGGTGCTTTCGCCGCCGGCGGAGCGTACGCAGACAGCCCGCAGCATGAATCAGACTCACCGCACAGTCAGCACGAAACGAGCTCGCAACAGAGCCAACACGGCGCTTCACACCAAGGCGGAATGAAGTCGGATCAGGCTCGCCAAGGCATGTATGACACTGCCAAAAAGCCGGAATACATGTCCTCCACCCCGGACGATGCGGTACGCGTAGACAACGTGATCGGCAGCACGCTTTACGGTCGCTCCAACGACGAGCGGTCCGCGCGCGCGGGCGACGAGCCGGCCTCACGCTCCAATGGCAAGGAACTCGGAACCATCGATGACCTCATCATCGACGAGTCCGGCCAGATCGTGGCTGTGGTCCTCTCGGTAGGCGGCGTGCTCGGCATGGGTGAGAGCACCGTTGCAATTTCCTGGGACGCAGTCGAGCGCACGATGAACGAGGACCGTGACGGTTACGAGTTCAGCGTCGACAAGACTGAGGATGACCTCCGCAACGCCCCGTCCTATGACAAGGACAGCGACGGCATCCGCACCAGCAGCAGTTCAGAGTCGAACTGGTAATCGCTCGAAGCCTGAGGGAGGCTGAACGAGCCAGCGGCGGCCAGCACACGGCCGCCGCTCTTTTTGTGCCATTCTCCAACTCCTTCCCGTTCAGTCCGAGCCCTCAAAGAACAGCACGCGATCCCGAGCGCCGACCGACCCAGCGCAAGGGTGTGGCCCCCATGTCGTTTGGGATCATGGCCGTGATCGCCATGGTCATGGCGGTGCTCGTCGACGGGCCACGCCTCCAACGCTGCCAGTCGCACCAAAGCCTATGACGCCTTGCTTGGCGAGAAACCTTACCCGGCCTGTTCCCGCCTCTGGCGCAGAATTCGCTCACTCAAGGCCAGGCTGTAGGGCGTATCCACATCAATGGGCGCGTAGGCCCAGGGCACATCGACCGCGGTCGCGCTCAGCTTGAAATTGCGCCCGATCCGGCCGATGCAATCCTCGAGGGTCGTCAGCCGGAAGCGGTACAGCAGCAGGTTGACCAATCCGAACGCGCTGAGAATTCGCCAGGGCCGCTTTCGAAACTGACCTCCCGAGCGAAACACCTCGGCCACCTGCAGCGCGGCGTCGCTACGCAGCATGAACAGATTGCAAAACGAATAGCCGCCATCACGAAAGCGGAAGAAGCCGATCGTTTCGTCTGGAAACTGCTCGCGCACGGTGGCTTCGCTGGTGGCGCCGATACTGATGTCACCGCCCTCCGCCAGGCTGCGGTCGATGAAGTGGGTCACGGTCTCGCGTGTATGCAGCGCGTTGTCGGCGGTCGTAATCAGCAACGGAATCGCCGGTTCATTGCGCTCGCGCAGGCTCAGCACACTGTCGGCGAGATTGCTGGCGCTGGGAGCCACGCTCACAACGCCCTGATCCAGCCACTGTGCCACTCGGGGAAGCTGGCGCAGGATCTCTTCGGACTCGATCGAAACCAGGATGTTGCGGCACAGATTGCTGTCGATCAGTGCCTCGATGACCCGCTCGATCATCGGCTTGCCATCGACTTCGACCAGACACTTGTGGGTCTTGCCGGCATGCCGGGCGACCGGGTCTTCGGCCCCCTTGCGGCTGGCGGCCAATACGAGCGCAGTCAGGCCGGGGCGATTATCCTTCTTATCTTGATTCATAAATTTTCCAATTGATCAGGCGCAGTCATGTCCACGGCCATGGCTTTGGCGATGTCACCGGCGTGGTCCAGAGATAAGAAGCCAGCCACCAGGTCCTTGAGGCGGCGCCGATCTTCCGGCCGCATGACCAGACCCGTACATTCATCGAACTTCCTCCAGTATTGCGAGGTCGGGTACGGATCGGCCTTGCTACCGCGCGGCATGAATCGCGACTTTTCCAGCGTTCGACCATCTCTCAGCGTCACCCGCAGGGTGGTGTCCACTTCGGTTTCAGGTCGGTCGATGGGAAAGCGATGAATGCGCTCGAACAAGGCGCGATGGGCCGGACGCTGCAGCGCCTTGTCGGTAAAATCAGCCAGCGAGCAATTGCCGGAAATCAGCAGGCAGGCCAGCGGATACTCAATCGAGAACTTGCCTTCCAGCTCGGTGTTGGGGCGCGTGTACATCAGGTTCTTCAGATGCATGGCCGGCGCATGCACCTCGATGCGCTCGACCTCGTCAGCACCGAACCCGTGCTCTTCCATCAGATCCGACATCACATCCAGCGACCGGTGCGCACTGCCACAGGTTGGGAAGCGCTTGACCCGGAAGCGATGCTCCACGATCAACAGCGGCTCGCCGATTTTGTCGGTCTCGAAGCTCAATGTCTGGCCGTGTTCAGGCTCGCGAATGGCGGCGCGCAGCTGTTCCCGATCGGGACCCACCATCAGGGTATTCATGCCGGTCGGCCCATCCAACGTATGCCACCCGGCATCGACCCCGGCGCGCGCGAAATAGGCGGATTGGATTCCGCCGCGTGCGGCATTGCCTGCATGCAGCGGTTTGGCCATGGTGCCAAACTGCGACATGAAGCCACCGGACAGGCTGGTGGCCAGCGATATCGCCATCGCCGACTGGGTCGAATCAAGCTTGAGCAGGCGGGCTGCCGCCGCCGCGGTGCCGAGCACGCCGATCGTCGCTGTGGCGTGCCAGCCACGCTTACGGTGCGGCGGATTCACGCCCTGCCCGATGCGACCAACAATCTGGATGGCTGCAAGGTAGGCGTCCATGCACTCGGCACCGGAGCTTCCAAGATCTTCGGCAAGATTGAGAATGGCCGGCCACATCACGCACGAGATATGCGCCTTGGCGGGGTCAAAATTGTCATCGAAATCAAGCGCATGCGCGGCCGTGGCATTGAGCAAGGCGGCCCACGGCAGACTCATTCCGCGGGTGCTGGCCACAACACTGCAATCGCCGCGACCCCAATCCTCGAGCACGCCCCGTATCTTTTTAGTCACCGGTGCCACGCCGCCGGGAACCATGGCAGCCATCACGTCGATGAACTGGCGATAGGCGATGTCAACCGCCTCGTCCGGCCAGTCGTCGGGAACCGTGGCCAGCCAGTCCCCATAAGCAGCAAGTGGGTTGACGGTAGTCATTTATCCCCGGAGATTTGCCAATAGCCGGAAAGGATGCGCTCGCCGTAGCTTCCCTTGTCGTCTTCGGATGCCACACGCTCACCTATCCCCGACATGTTATCGCTGTGCATGCGGTAGTAGAACAACGGTTCGTTGATGTAATGGCCATACCAGCCCAGGGCGACGATTCGGACCCACTTGTGGTGTTTGGTGGCCTTGCGAATACTTTCATCGAACGGGCCCGCTTGGCGAAGAGCTTCCGTCAGCGTCAGCGCCGGCTCGGGCAGGAAGCTCAATTTGCCGACTAGGTCCCGGTCGAATGGCGTGGAACGCCCCCGATGGATGAACTCCCCTTCGGTGCTCATCAGATTGCAATCGCTGTAGATGAAACCGATGGATTCATCCGTCTCACGGCAGCGACGCAGTTCACCGATGCAGCGGGAGGCATAGCTGGTCGACAGCCAGTCATCCGCATCCAGAATGATGAAGTATCGGCCACGAGCCTGCTCGACGGCGACATTCAGAGCGGCCAGCTTGCCGCGATTCTTGTCGAAGGTGATGAGTTCGGCGCGATAAAGGCGATCCTGGCCGGCCAACACGCGCTCGACGCGCTCGACCGAATCGTCCTTGCTGCCATCGTCGACCACGATCAATTCGATGTCGGGGTAATCCTGCTCCAGCACACTCTGCAGTGTGCGTTCGATGAAGCGACCGTAGTTGTAGTTGGGCACGACAATGGTCAGCAGGTGCTCAGGCACGTCCGTGGGGTTTGTCTCGCGCTGGTCCGGGCCAGCTGAAACTGCTTCAATCGACATGCGCTTTACACCTTTTTGACCGACCAGTTCGCTGCATCAGCTTAACCCTTCAGCCCGGCCATCTGCTTGATGGCCGGGACAACGCCTAACGGGCCAGTTTACCAAAAATCACTTGCCCGCGAACGGATAACGTATCCAGCGGCGCTGGTGCCGGCTCCACAAGTGCGGATGCAGATGACTGCCTCTCAATGATGGCGACCCGGTCTGCACGATCCTGATGCTGTTCCTGCCCGTCGTGCCGATGCACGCGCTCACCAATCCGGCATGGCACCTGGGCGGGGGCCGAAACACGCTAGCCCGCATATCTCACCGATGCGCGAAGTGAGATCGTGGAGATGCCGGTAAAGACAAGGCGCGCGACAGCTCGGGCGCGCAGGCGTACTTTCCAGTACGTCGACCGATTCGCCTGGAGCGAATCGGGTCGCACGCAGTGCGCCCGCAGGGTGCGCGCCAGGGAAGGCGCGCAACAGCACCCGGACCGAGCGCAACCGCACCGGCGGACCGGACGGATTTGCCGGTATATCCTCGGCCGAATCCGTGAATCGGGTAGAGTCGACGACTGGCGCGGTGGCAGGTCGGCTTGACCCGATTACCCACTCCGTTTCCAGTCGCCGCTCGGCGAACCGGACATGCGGATTTCCCGCATCCGGCTCTCTCTGGGATCATGCCTTCGCCCACGGAAGGTTGCGTGTGCGCTGCGATAGGCGGACGCGATCCAACTGCTCATAGAGATACTCGTCGGGGTAGCGAGCGGTCCCCTTGTTGTCCACCTTGTGCTTACCACACAACCACTGGCGCAGCCGGTGCCGGGTGTGGGCGTCCACGACACCGTACGCCTTGCTGACCGGACCCAGGCAGAAATAACGGTAGGCCTTGTTCCTGAGTCCCTTCGCCAGTTCGTCGAGCCACTCCGTCAGCCTCAATGACTCGATCTGCTCGAACGTCTGTCCGTCTACCCCGGGGGCACCGTCATTGGCACGGCACAGCCGGTAGGCAAACGCCAGAACGTCCGGACGATAGATCTTGTCGTAAAGCTGATAGAAGCAGACCTCGGCTTCTTCCTTCGCTTTCGCATGGAGTGCCTTCTGAAGCTTCTCGACCTTGATCGGAGTTGTCAGACTCATCGTCAATCCCCTGTCGCTCGCCCCTGCCGGCACTGCTCCCAGACCAAGGGTCCTTCCCTCCATCGGCATGACCCGACTTCCCCGGTACTACGACCCTATCCGCCACCCTCTGGGGGCCGGTTCCGCACCTCGCGATGCCGCCGTTGGCCGGGTCGCTCACCCAATCACCCCAAGGGGCTTCCCGTGTTGCGCTCATCTCCCGTTTGCATACATGCCGTCGCCACTACCCCGGCGGAAAAACTGGGTGCGCTCGTCGTTCGACTTCCCCAGCCTCGGCGGCCTTCCCCGAAACTCAGACGGGTCGGCTTTCGCATTGCCCTTTTCGAGGCCTGCTCAGCGTTCACTCACGTTACGGCCTGCATGCTCGCAGAGTCCCAAAAGGACCCTTTACATCGAAAGCTTCACATGCTTCGTTACCTCTACATGTGTTTCGATTCCTTCCGGCCGGAACGACAGTTGCCGGGTGAGAATCCCACTGGGAGATGGCGCCTTTGCACGGCGCACTGAGATATGCGGGCTAG
>REEU01000224.1 GCA_007694905.1 Gammaproteobacteria bacterium
GTCTGGATGTCGATGCCGAACACCCGTTTGAGGCGCTGCGCCCACGTCATCGCCGCGCGGCGTTCGGCTGGCGTCGGCTGCTCTTCTCCCCCCACTTTCGCGGTGTGCTCAGCGCCTCTGCCACGCCTCGCCGGGGTGACCCGTGCGCGGTAGCGGCTGTTGGGCGCAAACACCCCATGGAAGCGAGTGAGGTTGACCCGCGGCTTCGGCACCAGGGCCGCCAGCCGGGCCATAAAATCCAGCGGCTCGAAGATGACGTGCGTCGTGCCGTCCCGGGCTGGCAGCCGACGAGCCACTCGTCGCGCCTGACGGCAGCACCAACTCCGGTCCGCTGTTCGACCGCCCGCCGCTGCTGCTGCGCGCGCGTGTGCATGGCCCCAACGGTCAGCATGAGCCTATCAACGTGCTGCTGACGCACAACCTTTCGCTACTCGCTGTGCGCGACCTCCAGTTGCGAACGGATGCATGGCTGACACAGGGCAATCGCTCCCGCGGCAAGCGGCTGGCGCAGGCGGTGCGACTGGCGGAGCTGTCCGAGGCTCTGCAAGTGGAGGCGCATGGACAGCCGTATTTCCTGATCGGCGATTTCAACGCCTTCGAGTTCAGCGATGGCTACGTCGATGTCATGGGCGTTCTCACCGGGGATCCCGCGCCGGCCGATCAGGTGCTGGTCCACGCCGAGAGCCCGCTGTCGGCACCGCTGCACAACCTGACGCTGACCTTGCCCGAGCCGGCGCGCTATTCCTACGTGTTCCAGGGCAGCGCCCAGAACCTGGACCACATGCTCGTCAACGATGCGGTGTTCGAGGTCGGTGAGCTCGAATTCACACCGGTACGGCTGAACAGTGACTTCGCCGCCGACAACGCGGACACGGCGGTCGTGCCCATGCGCACCTCAGATCACGATCCGCTGTCCCTGCGGGTCGCGGTCGATCGCTTCATCGACGCTGACCTGTCAGTGACTGTGCGTGGTGGACGTCAACCGCTGATTTCCGGCCGCGAGGCAGGTCTTCCTGTGGTGGTGGAGAACGCCGGGCCGCAGGCGGCTCGCCGACCGGTAGTCATGCTGGAACTCGATGTCGCGCCCAGCCAGGTCGGCGTTGTTCAGGTGCCCGACTGGCAGTGCGACGCGCCTTCGGCGGCACCGAAGGGTACCCTGATCCGTTGCGCACGCGAATCGGCAATGCCGGCATCGACACGCGAAAAGTTCGAGGTACCGGTCATGGTTCAGCGCACCGCGGTCCAGGATTTCCTGACCCTGTCGGTGATGGTGACCGCGGCGAGCAATGACCCGGAGTTTGACGATAACCAGGCGTCATTTACGTGGCGAGTGACGGGCCGACTCGTGGCGATACCGCCAAAGCGCTGAAATCCGCCCGTCAGTCAGATCGTCCACGGCTACCAGTTACCTCGGAGACAAGTGCGATGCACGTCAAGGCTCACGTTTACAGTCATAGCCCGCTTGAAGAAGAGCACGTGCTGGACTTGCGACATTTGATCGAGTTCCTCAGTAACGCACCCGACCACGTACTCGTTTATGCGAGCGAAGGCGAAGCCGGGGGACTCGTTGCGGAATTCTCAGTGGATGAGGCGCCGCAGGCTGCTCTCATGCAGGACATCGGCAGCGCGCTGGCCAGCGTCGTTCCGGACGTCTACGATGTCTCGCTTGCCTTCCGCGACTGAGACCTGAAGGTGAGAAGACGGGAACAACTAAGGCGCGATCAGTGAGTCGGGTTCATGGACATGCGCCCAGTTGCGCTGGTGCACGTCTGCGTGGCGGATTTCGCCGCGCTCGGCCAGGTATTCCTCGATCAGCGTGCGCACGGAGCGGTCGATCTCCCGGAGCACGGGCGCATCCACGAGCATCGTATAGCCACCCGAGCCCTGCGCGCGATAGGAGTTGACCGCGAGGCTGAAGCGCTGCTGCGCCTGCACCGGCTCGCCGTCGTAGCTCAGCTCGACGACACGTTCACCCACGGGCCTGGCAAGATCGACGAGATAGTCCACCCCGGCCAGCATGTCGAAGTTGTACCCCGGACGACCGCCTGCGACGACCGGCTCGCCGGCGCGCAGGCCTTCGTAGAAGGCTGCGGCGTACTCCAGGTACTCGCGAAGCTGCTCACCGGTCACCTCCAGCACCACGAGCGTGTTCTCGTAGGGGTAGAGCGTGGCTAGATCAGCGCGGGTGATGGGTCCGGGACCGAATTCAAGCGTGGTGGTGAAGGCGGCGCTGCCCGACAGCTGCGCCTCGCCGACCTGCTTCTGAACGTGCTGGATCAGGTCGATGATCGGGGTGTCGACAAGTCGCGCATCACGGGCGCTCCACCGATCCGGTGTGCCGGCCACGACTTCGTTCACCCAGTCGCGCACAGCCTGGTGGTCGGCATCCACCAGCGCCGCCAGTGCCGGCGCGACCGGCGCATCGACCACCGGGATGGCTCGCGCCGTGCCAGGCGATACCTCCCAGCGACCCTCGCGGCGCACGAGGCGCAACGTCACCTCGCCGACGTGCGAGGCCCAACGGCCGGCCTGGACCACGGCCACCGGACGTCCATCAGCGCCGGTGCGCGGTTCGCCCTCGATGACGCGGTGCGTATGCGCCAGCACCAGGACATCGATGCCCGGCACCGAGTCGAGCAGGGTCTGGCCAAAGTTCTCCTCGGCCACACCGCCGGCGGTGTAGCTGCTGCGTGCCTCCAGGCCACTGTGCAGCAGCATCACGATCACATCCGCGCCGGCGGTGCGTACTTCAGGGACGAGCCGCGCGGCGGCCTCGGCACCATCGCCGAAGTCCAGCACGCCCTCGACATGGCGGCGGTCCCACACGGCCGAGCCCGGGGTTGTCAGGCCGATGATGCCGACGCGAACCCCGCCCAGTTCGCGGATGACGTAAGGGGTATACGCGTGCTCCCGGGTGCCGTGGCGATAGACGTTGCCTGCAAGGATAGGCGAGCTGCTCAGCGAGATCTGCCGGTCGAGGTAGTCCAGGCCGAAGTTGAACTCGTGATTGCCCAGCACGATCGCGTCGTAGTCCATCGCGTCCATCACGCGCAGCAGCGGGTGTAACCCGTCCTCGGCGCGCTCGGTGGCATGAAAGTCCGCGAAGGGATTGCCCTGGATGAAATCGCCGGCATCCAGCAACAGGACGTGCTCCGCGGTGTCGCGTCGCACGGCGATGAGGCTCGCGGCCTTGAGCAGACTGTGCGCTTCGTCCGGCTGGTCGCGGTAGTAGTCCCAGGGCAGCACGCGGCCGTGGATGTCCGCGGTGGTGAGGACAGTGATCTCGAGGCTAGTCTCGGGCTGCGGGGCGCAGGCGCCAAGGCACAGCAACAGAGCCATCAGGGCCGTTCGGCAGGACAGACTTGGCATCGGGTTCCTCCTGGCGTGCCTCGGGAGGAAGCAACGCTACGCTGGCCCCATGCTCGCAGAGTCATGTTATCGACGTATGACTGTTGGCATGTCCTGCCGCAGAGGGCGCCGCACATTGCGCAGCCGACCGTCCACCAGTGCGACCACGCGGGTCGCTGCCGCGATGGCCTGCGGACGATGGGCGATGATGATCTGTGTAATCGGCAGGGCGCACAGCGCAGCGACGATACGTCTTTCGTTGGCAGCATCCAGATTGGCTGTGCCCTCATCGAGCACCAGCAATGCCGGTTCGCTGTAGAGTGCTCGCGCCAGCAGCACACGCTGCAACTGGCCGGCCGAGAGCGTCGAGCCCATATCGCCCACCAGTGTGCGATAGCCCATGGGCATGGCCGTGATCTCGTCGTGAATGTGGGCTGCCTGCGCGCAGCGCTCGACCCGTGCCATGTCCACATCCGGATCAAAGAAGGCGATGTTGTCCACCAGCGAACCGGACAGCAGCCGGTCGTCCTGCATCACCACGCCGAGGCGCGCGCGCACCGCGCGCAGACCCCAGAAAGACAACGGCCGGCCGTCATAGACAATCGTCCCTTCTGCCGGATCGTGCAGCCCGGTGATCAGCTTGATCAGGGTGGACTTGCCCGCGCCCGACGGGCCGACGATCGCCACGCGCTCGCCAGGCGCCACCTCGAGCGACAGGCCGTCGATGATCCAGGGTTCGTTGTCGCCATAGCGAAAACGCAGCCCGCGCAGCGCGACCCTGCCGGTCAGCGGTGCGCGCGACGCGCCACCGCCTGCCAACGCCGGTTCCTGAGCGGTCTGTACGATATCGGCAAGCCGCTGCAGGTGCAGGCCCGCGAGCCGCCACTCGAAGAATACCCCGACCAGTCCACCCGCGGCGGCGGTGAAGGACGCCCGGTAGGCCTGAAAGGCGAACAGCATCCCCAGCGTCATGCGCCCGTCCATCACTGCCAGCGCGCCGAGGTAGAGCACCAGCAGCGTCTCCAGTGTCCCCAGCATCCCGCGACCGGCTCCCGCCCAGGCCCCGAACCGTGTCAGCCGGATGCCGGCATTGAGCTGGTCGGCGAACAGGTTCTGCCAGGCAGCATGGCGCGAGTCCTCACGGCCGAAGAGCTTGATGGCGCGCACCGCACGGATGCTCTCGAGGAAATGGGACTTGGTGTCGGCCGAGGTCTGGATGCCCAGTTCGGTGAGCTCGCGCACGTATGGGAAGCTCGCCAGCCGGACAAGGAACTGCAGCACCAGGAACGCGATCACGACACCGGCCAGCGCCGGCGCGTAGAACAGCATGAACGCCAGCGTGCCGATGGCCAGCAGGCCGTCGAGTGCAGCGCGCATCACGCCCGTGGTCAGCAGTTCCTGCACCGGTCCGAGCGACTCGAAGCGGGTGATCACATCGCCGATATGGCGTTTCTCGAAAAAGCCCAGCGGCAGACGCAGCAGGTGGTGAAACAGGTTGGCGCGCATCTGGAAGGTCATCAGATTGCCCAGGTACATGCCGATGTAGGTGCGCAGCAGCCCGATGGCGGTCTGCACAACGGCGAGCACGGCGAACCCCAGGATAATGGTCTCCAGCAGGCGCACATCCTGGCGGCCGATGGCCTCATCGACCACGAGCTGGTTGACCAGCGGCGCCACCAGCGCAAACACCTGCAGCAGCAGCGACAGCGCGAACAGCTGCCACAGGCTGGCTGCCAGGCCGCGGATCCGTGACCAGAACTCCCGCAGACGCGGTGGCGGCTGGCCTTTGCCGGGCGCGAACGCCGGCGTCGGGGTGAGTTCGAGCGCAACGCCCGTGAACGCGCCGGAGATGCGCGAGAGCGGCACGCGACGACGGCCATGCGCCGGATCGTGTATGACAGCCTCGCGGGCGTCCGCGCGCGCCAGCACGACGAAGTGGTTCATGTTCCAGTGCAGGATCGCCGGGGCTTTCAGTCGCTGCAGTTCATCGAGCTCGCAGCGCAGCGCGCGGGCCGCAAGTCCCAGGCTGTCGGCCGCGTCGATCAGATCGCGCAGTGTCATGCCCTTCAGGGAGATCGACAAGCTGGCGCGCAGCTCCGCGAGCGAGCGCCGCTGCCCGTGATGGGCGGCGACCATGGCCAGGCAGGCCAGTCCGCACTCGGAAGCCTCCGCCTGCAGCACCACCGGCAAGCGTCTACGACGAAACAGATCCTGCATGGGTCGGGCGTCCCGGAAAAGCTCTCCTGTTACCACCGGCGCCCGGCCACGCCACGTTCTGAAACTGGGTGAAACGCCCGGAATCGCAACTTGCCCCCGCGACCCGAATCGCCGATACCGGATCGCGGGATCGAAAACCGCCCGGACACCCATGTCACTGTTCAGATCCGAAGCCCTCACCGCCGCGGCACCGCAGCATTTCGGCCAAGTGCTGATCGTCCAGCCAACGGCCTTCGCTCGTCTGTCGCTGCTTGCTGTGGCGGTGGCGCTGGTGGCTGCGCCGTTGGTTGTTTTCGGCGAGTTCTCGCGTAGCGAGACGGTGCTTGGCTACCTGGCACCGCGCGACGGGGTGGCGGCGGTGCCCGCGCCGCGTGGCGGCATCGTCACCCGGGTCCATGTCCGCGATGGCGACCATGTCGCCGAAGGTGCTCCCCTGGTCACCCTTTCCACAGAGCTTGCGGCGGGTGACGGCCCCGGTGTCATGGCCGCTCAGCTGGTCGAGATCGAAGCCCGCATGCAGGAGCAGCGGGTGCAGGGCGAGCTCAATCTGCGGCGGCTGCAGGCCGAGGCCCGGCGCACAGCCGAGCGTATCGAGGCGCTGGTGGACGACATTGCGCAGCTGGAACGCCAGGCCGTCCTGTCGCATGAGCGCGTCGCGTTGGCACATGCGCAGTGGGTTCGCTGGGAGGAGGTGGGCGCGCGTGGCGTTGTCGCTGCCGGCGACCTCGATGGGCGGCGCCAGGAGTTGCTCGGCGCCCAGCTGGCCGGCGCCGACATCGAGCGGCAGGTGGCCACGCGGCGCAGCGAACGCGACGATCTGCGTCATACCGCCGAAACACTGGTCTACGAAATCTCGCTCGCTGCATCGCGCAGTCGCGCTGAGCTTGCCGCACTGGCCCAGGCCCGTCAGGAGCTTCGCGGCGCCATGGGTTACACGCTGCTTGCGCCGGTGGCCGGGCGGGTCACCTCGGTGCAGGCCACACCAGGGCTTGCCGCACGCCCGGATCTGCCGCTGGTCACCCTGCTGCCCGATGGCGACCAGCTGCGTGCGCAACTCTTTACGCCGACCCGCGCCGCAGGCTTTATCGCCGCCGGCCAGCCTGTGCGCCTGCGCATCGACGCCTTTCCCTACCAGCGCTTCGGCAGCCTGGAAGGTCACATCGAGGAGATCTCGCGCGCTGTGCTCTCACCGCACGAAGTCGCGGGCCCTATTGCCGTACAGGAGCCGGTCTATCGGTTGGTGGTCGAACTGGAGGCGCAGAGCATGAACGCCTATGGCGCCGCCCAGGCCCTGCAGGCCGGCATGACGCTGCAGGCGGATCTGATCATCGATCAACGGGCGCTGTGGCGCTGGTTTCTGGATCCGGTGCTGGCGGTGCGTGGGTATTGAGTGCAGCCAGCCAGCAGGATCGATGGATCGATTCGGAAAGCGGGTCACCGCCAGTTCGCCCCCGGGCAATCCGCTCGGCGGCTTTAAAGAGGAGAGAAAACGATGAGAACTTTGAGTCTTGAGGAAACAGCGCAGGTCAGTGGTGGTCTGGTGCAGACCAACGACGATCTGGGGGATGGGTTCGGCATGCCGGGCGCGCCATCGATCATGGATCTTGTCATTCAGCTGGAAAGAGACGAAAGCGGAAACTTTACCGCCACGGGTCTATCGGGTGAAATGGTTGTTACCGCGCCGAGTTCGGGCACGAAGCGGGTGTTCAGAATGCTCGATGGATCGTATACATGCTGCGCCGGCTTTAATTTCTTCAATGTCAGCCTTGACGCGCTCGTAGAGAGGTTGGCGGAAGGTCCTATTGAAGACCTTCCGCCGGGCCATCCAGGGCTCACAGGGTGGTGGCGGTAACTGCGCTCGACAATGACGTTATGATCGCCGCGCACGAGGTACTGTCGCGCAAGTGATGCGGGCCTTGTGCCCGCATCACCTCGACTACCGTCGGAAATCAGAAGAATGTTGAAAGCACTCTATTTCTTCGTTGCGGTCATCGTGTCCTGGACTCTGGTGATGACGGCGATACGCACCGTCGTCTTCGGTGTGCTCGGCGTTGAAGAAAGCTACTACCTTTTCGAATCGATGAATCGCGTCTTCGGACTGATCGTCGTTGTGGCCTGTGGCGGTGTTTTTGCCAGGAAAAATGATCTCACGCTTCGGCAGTTCTTCGCGCTGGAGCCGCGGGTGTCGAAGACCGGGCTTTACCTCCTGCTTGCGCTTGTCGCCTACACCGGGACCACCATGTCCTTCGGACACCCGGCGGAGCGACTGTTCGTTCGGGCGGAGTACGCCTTTCTCTTTGTCTTTGCGGTACATGTGCTGTTCGTGCCAGTCATTGAAGAACTCATTCATCGCGGCGGTATGGTTACGATCGCTCAAAAGGCTGGCATGAATCCCTTTGCGATCGCGATCCTGACGTCGATACCGTTCATATTGATGCACACCGACTCCCCGGGGACCTGGCTCTGGATGATCCCGAATGCGCTTCTGCTGGCGTATGCGCGGCTGACGACGAACAGCGTCTTGCTGCCAATGGTCATGCATGCCGCGTGGAATCTCATGATGATCAGTTGGGTACCCTTGTTCTACTGATCGCAGTGTTTGCCGAGAGACAGCGGCCTGGTGATCAACCTCGCATCACAGGCGATGAATGTGCTCACGAATCCATGGCAACAGGCGTGTGAATTCGCATCGTTAGGTTTCCAGCAGGCCAATGAGGAATTCATGCGCTTCGTCGGGATCGACCACCAGGCGCCAGCCGTTCAGCCGCAGGAACACATCGGTGGCGATCAGCTGGGCTTGCAGGGCGCAAGCGTTCGCGTCGTCCTTTAGTCCTGCCGCCACTTGCGCTCAAACGCCCAAACGTCTTCGAAACCGATCATTTCGCAAAACGCCTTGAAGTCGAACTGCTCGGCATCGGCGGGTGTGCAAAGGCCTGTGTTCTTCAACGCCGTGAGACTGCGCTCATAGGCCGCAGCCGCTGCCAGGCTGGTCAGCGCCGGGAAAATCGCCAGGGCGAAACCGATTTCCTCAAGCACTTTCGTCGACAGGATCGGCGTGACGCCGCCATGGGCCATGTTCGCCATCATCGGGGTATCGATT
Organism: Gammaproteobacteria bacterium; assembly: GCA_007694905.1. Classification (GTDB taxonomy): domain Bacteria; phylum Pseudomonadota; class Gammaproteobacteria; order Pseudomonadales; family Azotimanducaceae; genus SLTB01. The sequence continues at coordinate 8,666 of REEU01000224.1, forward strand.
GCGCTGCAGACGCGGCGCATCTCCTCCTCGCTGGTCAGCGCCTCGGGGAAGAGGATGTCGGCGCCGGCCTTGGCGTAGAGTTCAAGACGCCTGAGCATGCTGTCGAGCCCCTCGCCCTGACGGGCGTCGGAGCGTGCAGCAATCAGGAAATTGCGCTTGTCCTCGCGCGCATCGCAGGCCACGCGGATTTTCTGCGCCATGTCCTCGGCGGCAATGACGCGCTTGTTGGGCGTGTGGCCGCACTTCTTCGGAAATTCCTGGTCCTCGATCTGGATCACCGTGATGCCGGCGGCCTCATACCCGCGTACCGTGTGGGCGACATTGAGCAGCCCGCCGAAGCCGGTGTCGGCATCGGCAATCACGACGGCCCCGGTGACCTTCACCAGCGTGGACATACGATCGAGCATCTGGGTGTAGGTCGACAGCCCCACGTCCGGCAGTCCTGCATTCGAGGCCATCATCCAGTAGCCCGAGCCGTAGATGATCTCGAAGCCGACCCGGCTGGCCACCTTGGCGGCAATCATGTCGGGTACGCCAGGGGCGAAGAAGAATTCGCCGGCATCGAGTTTGTTGCGGATCAACGGATCTGCCATGGAAGGTGTCCTGTCTTGGCTGGGGAGCCGGCCCTGTGGCCGGCAATGGGTTTGCAGGCGCCCGTTCGCGAGGGCGATTACGCGCGTTTGGGTTTATGTGGCTGAGTATAAGCCGAATAAAGCACCTTTTCGCTGGCTGCTGCCCGCGCCTCACCGAC
>REEU01000250.1 GCA_007694905.1 Gammaproteobacteria bacterium
CGCGCGAGCAGCCGAGCTGAAAGCGGAGCTCAAGGATGCACTGGCGAAAATCGAGGAACTTCGCACAGCCGCCAAACCATCAAGGTAATTCGGTCCTCAAGGTGGCCATTCCAATACGCGTGAGCCTCGGTCCCGACCAAACAACAGCCCGGGCCACCCCACAGGAACCTGAACTTCCGGACTGCGTAAGCCCTATAAAGATCGTGAAATCAATTCCTTCATGATCTCGGAAGTGCCCCCGTAAATCCGATGCGCCCGTGCATCCACATAGGCCTTGCAGATCCCATATTCGTTGACGTAGCCGTAGCCACCATGCAGCTGTACGCATTGGTCCACGACCCGACCTAACATCTCCGTCAGCCACAGTTTTGCCATCGAGGCTTCCGAGCTCGATAACTCTCCTTGGAGATGTGTTGCGATGCATTGATCCAAAAATGCCCAGCCGACTTTCAACTCGGTTGCCATTTCTGCAAGTTTGAAACGGGTATTCTGAAAATCAGCGATTGCGCGACCGAACGCCTGTCGTTCACGAACATAAGGCAATGTAATGTCGAAGGCATGTTGTGCCGCGGCCGCAGCAGTCACGGCAATAATGAGCCGCTCTTGCGGCAACTCTTGCATGAGGTACTTGAAACCCTGGTTTTCCTCACCTATCCGGTTTTCGACAGGCACGCAGACATTATCGAAGAATAACTCCGAAGTATCCGCCGCATGCTGTCCCATCTTGTCGAGGTTCTGTCCTCTTGCGAAACCCTCCCGACTTGATTCGACGAATATGAGACTGACGCCTTTCGCGCGCGCGGCTGGATCGGTTTTCGCGACGACCAGGATCAGATCAGCATTTTGGCCGTTCGATATAAAGGTTTTCTGACCATCAATCACATACTGATCCGACTCAAGACGGGCGCTGGTCTTGATGTTGGCAAGATCGGAACCTGTGCCAGGCTCAGTCATTGCAATCGCCGTTACGATTTCTCCTGATACCATGCCCGGAAGCCAACGTCTCTTCTGGTCTGGAGTACCGTAGTGCAGCAAATAAGGCGTAACAATGTCTGAATGAACCCCCAGGTTGATTGCAGGGCCGCCATAGAAAGTCTCTTCCGCGACTATGCAGTTGTATCGAAAGTCGGCACCGGCTCCGCCATACTCCTCCGGGACCTGTGGGCACAAGAACCCAGCTTCACCGCACTTGCGCCAGAAATCTCTTGGAGAGGTTCCGGCCCTGTCCCACTCGTCTCTATAACGCATCATTTCTGCATTAAAAAAGCGACGAACGCCCTCGCGAAAGATGGCATGTTCACTATCGTAAACCTTACGGTCATTCAGCACTTTTATCTCCACATCAAAAATAACAGGAACACGCTCTCGCAGGTTCCGAGAGTAGGGTGGTCACTATTTGTCTCAGCGGGAAGTGAGACCCTCCCATCAACCAGTGGGGGACCAGACCACGATTGCACGCAACTCTGTGATCTACCTGCCAAAACGGTACGGTCGGCGTCGTGCCAGCCGCCTGAGGTTCGCTACAGAATGGCTATCGGGTTGACAGGGGAGCCTGTGCCGTTTGGCAACACCAGCGGTGCAACCATAAACAGAACGGCTTTCGCTTCCCGTGTTGCGAGCGACTGAGAGAGATCCTCTAGGTCAAGGTGGTGCACGAGGGGTAGACCCAGGTAGGCCTCAAAGAGGACATGTATTGGCACCGAGCAGTCCGCGCAGGTGCTTGGGAAGTTGTCGCCGGGACCGTCGGTGGCGACCGTCGAGATATCCCATGCGTGAATGAGGTCGACGCAGTCGACATGCAGACCACTCCAGTTGCCGTGATCATCGCGTGCCTCGGCATCACCGGGCCTCACCAGGGGCGCGGCGAACCTGCCAGTTCGTACGATCAGCGCATCCCCGGGTGCTACGAGTCCCTCGAGGTGTGCCAGGTCATCAGGGGTGACGGGATCGCCCGGCGTCAGGAACTCCAGCCCCCGCTGTCGCGGTGCGTCGATCAGCCAGCCGCGCGTGACGATCCCACCCATCTGATCAATGCTCATTCGCCGAGCCTTGCCCTCGACGGAAACAATTTCATCGAAACGGACGCCGTTGAAGCTCAGCCCGCGATGACCCACATGGGCGTAGGAGTCGATATGCGCGTTGGTCATGCCGTGGATCGCCACCGTGAACTCGTCGGCGGCCTCGAAGACGGGCTCCTCCTTCGGCCCGAAATCGTATTTCTTCGCATGCAGCATGCGGTGCGAGAAGCCGCCGTTCGGGGCGAGTTCGTCCCGCCTCAGGGGCGAGCCGAGGGTCATCACCTCATGCGTCTGTACGCACTCCATGCCGCGCCGAACAGCCGCAGCGTCGAGGTGGTTGAGGGTGCCAAGATCGTTGTCCCAGCGTCCCCAGTTGTAGGTGCGATGGGGCCAGTAGGAAAGGGATTGAGCTTGCGTCATCGCCGCGCTCCTGTCGTTTCAATACCTGTGGGTGTAACGGTGCACGCCCTACCAGCGCGCATGGAGTTCGTGCAGTCCCCGAAACAAAAACCCCGGCCGCCAGCGCGCTGCAGTGGTATCCACCTGCATGCCCGGCAGCCTGCGTGCCAGGGCTGCGAAGGCGATACGGCCTTCCAGGCGCGCCAGCCGCTGGCCGATACAATGGTGGATGCCGCCGCCGAAGGACATGATGCGCGAATCTCGACGCGTGATATCCATCCGGTCGGGGTCCGGGAATTCCGCTGCATCGTGATTGGCCGAACCCAGGATGCACAGCACTTTCTCGCCGGCCGCCACTTTCGTGCCCGCCACCTCGGCGTCCTGCAGCGCAGTGCGATAGCTGCCCTGCAGCGAGGACTCGACGCGCAGCACCTCTTCGACCGCCAGTGGTGCATACGTGTCTGGGTCGCTGACCAGCAACTGCCACTGCGAGGGAGTCTCGTGCATGCACAGTAGACCATTGCCGATCATGTGAGCGGTGGTCTCGAAACCTGCGCCGAACATGGCGATGATGATGGTTGCAGCTTCACGCGGATCCAGGCTCGAGCCATCTGCCTCGCGCGCCAGCGACAACGCGCTGGTGAGATCATCGCCAGGCGCCTGTGCGCGCTGTGCGTACAGCGCGCCGAAATAGTCGTACAGGTAGTCCATCTGCTCGTTTGCAAGGGCGAGCTCCTGTGCCGTGAGTGGCCTGGTCTCAAATACCAGGAAGCCATCGGCAATGGCCCGCGTGAGCTTGGTGATGGCGGCCGGTGTGCGCTCGGCCTCGTCCACGCCGAGCATGTCGCACATCACCAGCGTGGGCAGCAGATAGGCGAATTCGCTCAGCACCTCCATCTTGCCGTTGGGTTCGACGGCATCCAGCAGCTGCGCTGTGATGGCCTCGATGCGCGGGCGCATGTCGGAGATGCGTTTGGGCGTGAGGGCGGAAATCACCAGCCTGCGCAAGCGGGTGTGTGCAGGCGGATCCTGCATCAGGAACACCTCGGACAGCCAGCGATAGCACGAGTGCTGCAGCGGATCGAAATCCGGTCCATAGAACAGCTGGATGTTGCGGGTGAAGTCACCCTGGCCGAACTGCGGCGCGGCCAGGACCTCGCGAACATCCGCATGGCGACTCGCCACCCAGTAGCCACCAGCGGCGCGATGCAGCCCCGGCTGTGCACGCATCGCCGCGTAGTAGGGATAGGGATCGCGGATCAGGTCCGGATCAGCGGGGTCGAAGCGGTAGTCCGCAGGCATTGCCTGTGAGTTCATGATGTCGGTCTCCAGTCAGAGGGGATACAGGTCAGGCGTCAGCGTGTTGCCGTCGCGACTCACCCGAAAGCAGTGCTGGCCACCGAAGTGGGCAGGGAAGACCAGCGCCTCGAGAGCGGCCGCCTGGTGCAGCATCTCCCGGCGGGTCTGGCGGGCCTGGACCGGGTGTTCGCAGAACACCGAGTTCCAGTCGGGATAACGTGCCTGGATGGGGTGGTGGAGGATATCGCCAACGAACAGCGCATGCTCTCCGCCCGAAGTGACATGCATCATCAGGTGCCCCGGTGTGTGACCCGGTGTCGGCACCAGCCTGATGCCAGGCAGGAGCTCTAGTTCATCTTCGATCAGCTCGGCGCGCCCGGCCTCGAGCAACGGCGCCACGCTGTCCTCGAAGACCTGCTGATTGACCGCCGCGCCGATCTCACTGGGGCAAGGCTGTGCAATCGTGGGATCCCACACGGCGCGATCGACGGCCGAGAACAGGTAGCGGGCACGCGGAAACGTGGGCACCCAGCGACCGTCGATCAACCGGGTGTTCCAGCCCACATGATCGACATGCAAGTGCGAGCAAACCACGATATCGATGTCTTCAGGGCGTGCCCCGCAGTCGGCGAGGCGTTGCAGGAAATCGGTTTGCAGGCCACCGAAAAGCGGGATGCCGGGACGAGGCTTGTCATTGCCGGCACCCGTGTCGAACAGGATGCGCGTGCCGGTGACGTCCAGCAGCCAGCTTTGCAGGAAGCCGAAATAGCGATCCTGCTCGGCGTGGTAGAAATCCGGCGTGAACTCCGCGGCATGCTGATCGAACAGCTCGCGCGAGAAGCCGGTGAACATCTGGTCCGGAGGCAGGAACTCCCCCTGCCATTCCTCCACACGCCTGATACCGATGTTGCCGATGCGGTAGGTGTCCATGGTGTGCTCCTGGATTGAGGAGGGCAGGCCTGGTTCACCTGTCAAGAAATGCCGCCTGCCGGCGTGCCAGCTCGCCGGTGGCGATGCAGGCCACCTGCTGGCGGTCTTCCAGCGCCACGGCGGCCTCCAGGCTGGAGGCGGCGAGGTTGATGTCGATGGCCTGCTTGGTAAGCGCCAGTCCCAGCGTCGAGGCTTGCAGCAGCTCCGCCACCAGCGCCTCGCCGGTGGCGGCGAGTTCCTCGGCCGCCACTACGCTGCTGACCAGGCCGATGCGCTCGGCCTTCTGGGCATCGATGAAACGCCCGGTCAGCATCATCTCGGAGGCGATCGAGGCGCCCACGAGCCTGGGCAGCAGGTAGCTCACGCCCACGTCGCAGCCCGACAGTCCCACCTTGATGAAGGCGGCATTCATGCGCGCCTGCGGGCTCGCCACCCGGATATCCGAGGCAAGCGCCAGGGCCAGCCCGCCGCCGCTGGCAACGCCGTTGAGCAGGCAGACCACCGGTTGCGGGCAGCGCCGCATTGCCAGGATCAACGCGCTGAGCTTTCGCTGCGTGCGCATGCCGGCCTCGACCGAGCGCATCGCGGGATCGTCGGCAAAGGCCTTGAGATCGAGCCCGGCGCAGAACGCACGGCCCGCGCCGGTGAGAACGACGACGCGTGCCGGGGACTCCATCGACAGCGTGCTGAAGTAGTCGAGCAGCTCCGCGATCATCGTCTGGTTCATCGCATTGAGGGCCTCTGGCCTGTTCAGCGTCACCCACTCGTGACCTGACCGGGCCTCAACGCGCAAGGTTGAATATTCGTGGGTCATCGTGGCAGGCCCCTGCTGGCGTCAGCCATTGAGCAGCTTGCCGCCATCCACTGGCAGAACCACGCCGGTGACGTAGCTGCCCGCTTGCGAGCACAGGAAACGCACGGCACCCACGATGTCCTCGGCGCAGCCCTGTCGGCCCAACGGTATACCCGCCAGGATGCTCTCATTCAGGGCGGCATCGCGCCCGATGAACGCTGTCATTTTCGACGGAAAGAAACCGGGTGCGATGGCGTTCACCGTGATGCCGCGGCTGCTCAGGTCACGTGCAAGGATGCGGGTCAGCTGGTGGATCGCCGCTTTGCTGGCGCCATACGAGTAGGCAAGTGCGACGTCCGGACTGATGCCGAACACTGAGCCGATGTTCACTATGCGGGCCGGGTTTTCCATGCTGCCGGCAGCCTCCAGCTGGGGCAGCAGGCGCTGCACCAGCATGAACGGCGACTGCACGTTCACCGACATCACTTTGCCCCATGCCGAATCCGGGAATTTCGCCAATGGCGCGCCCCACGTGGTCCCGGCATTGTTGATCAGCATATCCAGTGTTTGCGTCTGGGAGGCCAGCTCGGCCGCGAGGGAATCCACGCCATCCGGCGTGGAGACATCGTGATGAAGCCCTCGGCAGTGGCCTTCCTCGGATACGGCCGCCACAGCGGCCGCAAGCGTCTCGGCTTTCCTCCCGGAAATTAGCACCTGCACGCCGGCGGCCGCCAGGCCCGAGGCGATCATCAGGCCGATGCCACTCGTGCCGCCGGTGACGAGGGCAGTCTTGCCCGCTACGGAGAACAGATCCGTTTCATCGCGCGCTGTCACCTGTCATACCTCGGTGATTCCGGTGACATCATTAGAACCTGTACCCGACGGTCAGACCATAAGTGCGTGGTGGATACAGTGAGCCGACCTGGGCGAATGCGAACAACGGTGCGGCAACGATGTTATTGGCTTTGACAGCCTCGTTGGTCAAATTGCGCCCCCATGCCTCAACGCTCCAGCCGGAGTCTCCGGCGGAGTATCGGACGCTCGCGTTGATTCGCTTGTGGCTTGGCTGAAAGGCATCCGCATTATTGAACTCAGTGAAAAATACCTCATCCACCCAAGCGAATTCTCCACGCAACCGCAATTGGCCCACGGGCAACGAAGCAATATAGTTGGCGCCGAGTGTAAAGGAGAGATCTGGCGCGTTGGGGAGTCTGTTGCCGCGCAGGTCCCTCAGTCCCTCCTCGATACGGTTGGTTTGCGCAGTTTCGAATTCCCGGAACTCTGCGCGCAGCCACGCGGCCTGCAAGTCGATACTGAGGTCATCGGTGACAAACGCCTCGAGTTCAAGCTCAATGCCAGTGTTCCGGGCTTTGGCTGCATTCTCTGTGATCGGCGTACTCAACTCGTCGATTTGGCTGACCTGAAGGTCCTTGTAGTCATAGTAGAAAGCCGACAGCGACATGTTGAGGCGATCCTCAAACAGGCGCGTCTTCATGCCAACTTCATAGTTCCAAACAAATTCAGGGTCGAGCGGATCGTTCAACGCGCCAATGTTGATAACCCCACTTTTGAAGCCCCGTGCGACGTTGGCATACAGTAGGGTACCGTCATCAAACTGGTAGTCGACGGTTACGCGCGGCGTCCAGGCACTCCAGCTGTCGGACTTGCTCGTTGAAACATCTACAATGCCTTGAGGCGAGAAAGTAAAGGCTCCAACATGGTCGCGCTTCTCGTAGCTGTAACGCATACCGCCTGTGACGGAGAGTTGGTCCGTCACCCGGTAGGTGCCCTGCAGGAATATGCCGAACGCGTCGATATCTAGGTCGCCGCGTTGATTGAATACACCATCCGGCGGCGCTCCAGGAATTATGAGCTCGATATTGTTGGTTGGCACGAGAGTGGACGCGAACAGCTCCTCGCGGAAATACATGGCACCCGCCAGCATATCCCAACGAGGTTGGACATATCCGAGCAACAACTCCTGACCGATGGTCTCACTTTTTTCGTTGTATGTGATCCGACCGAAGGCGTCAAAGTCAGTGGAATCCAAGTCTGCGACATTAGTTCGTTCGAAGTTCCGATAAGCGCTGATTGATTGAAGATTCCAGTCGCCACTGTTCCAATCCAGATTCAGTGTTACGCCGGTGCCGCGTCGGTTGTTAATCGGATCGACATCGGCATTGATGTCCCATGGGCGAGGATCGGGATCGATATCGAATATAGTGCGCCCACCGAACAGTTGCCCAAAAACCGGATCGATGGTGGTTGGACCAAAGAAGCTGAAGGCATAATTGCTGTCGTCTTCCCGCATGTAGTCAGTCGTCAGTGTGATCTCCAGGTCTTCAGTGGGCACGTAAAGCAGAGTCGCCCGACCCGCATAGTGGCTTCGATCGTTCACATCGCTGCCTGTGAAGAGGTTGGTACCGTAGCCGTCGCGCTCTTCGATCCTGCCGGCAATGCGGAAGAACAGAGTGTCGCTGACGGGACCACCTATGCCGCCGTCCAGCGCATATAGGCCATAGTTGCCCGCCGTGAGGTCTACGTTCCCCTCGAATTCATTTCCTGGCTTACGGGTAATGACATTAATGGCCCCGGCGGTTGCGCCACGGCCATACAGCGTGCCTTGGGGTCCACGTAAAACCTCGACACGCTCTAAATCGAAATAGGTTGCCAGCTGCGCTGCCGGGCGCGCGATCAGTGCGCCATCCTGGTGAAAAGCCACTGCACCGTCGGCACCCAACTCAATGCTGGTCATACCGATGCCGCGAATGAAGGTTCGGTTCACGCCGAACTGTTGTCCAACGGACAGGTTTGGGATGGCGTACTGCAGGTCGCCGATATCCCCGATCCCTCCCACGGTGATATCGTCGCCGAACACGGCCGATATAGGAGCCGGAATGTCCTCAAGCCGGGCAGCCACGCGCGTGGCCGTCACAAGAATCTCTTCGAGTCTCCTCTCTTCCTGCGCGATAGCGGACGAATGGGTGAGTGCGACGGCAACCGCAAGCGCAAGGCTCGCACCAGCCGATGAGCTCATGGTCCTGTCACTCAAATTTGTTGCCTTCATGTGGTATCTCTCCGCAGACTACTGGCCAACAGCTTGGCTAAAAAAAACACGCTTAAGCGAAATAAGCGATGGTGTCCCGCGCGCCGGCTACACGCGTTCCCGTCTCAGACGAATGCCAGCGGCCTCCCGGTCCCAGGTGTCCGCAGTTACACCTTCGTCACGCAGGATATGCTTGCGGACCTTGGCAGTCGGGGTTTTGGGGAGTTCGTCGAGTATGCGCACATACCGCGGCACCATGAAATGTGGCATCCGTTCGGCCAGCGCGGTGATCAGTTGGGCGGGGTCTATGGTTGCGCCAGGGCGTGGCGCCACTGCGACGAGCACCTCGTCCTCACTGAATTCGCTGGGCACGCCGACTGCTGCGGCATCCTGGATGTCCGGGTGTGCAATGACTTCCGCCTCGACTTCGAAGGAGGAGATGTTTTCCCCCCGTCGCCGGATAGCGTCCTTCACCCTATCCACAAAGTAGAAGTATCCGTCCTCGTCCTGGCGGAACGCGTCGCCTGTATGAAACCAGCCGTTGCGCCAAGCCGCTGCCGTGGCTTCCGGGTTCTTGTAGTAACCATGATTCATCGCCCAGGGGCGCTCGGTACGGATAATCATTTCGCCGACGTCGCCCAAGGCAACCTCGCAGTCGTTCTCATCGACGAGGCGAACATCGACTCCTGCGCGCGCCTTGCCGCAGGTGCCCGCCTTGGGAGGATTGGCCGCTGACACGACAGGCGTTGATACCTCAGTCATGTTGAAGATCGTATAGATGTCGATGCCGAAGCGCTCAGCGACCTGGCGGTGGTTACCGGTCAGCGGCACCATGAAGGCAAACCGCACCTGGTGAGTCCGTTCAGCAGGGTGGGGCGCTTCCTTGAGGAGGAAAGTGGCCATCGCGCCGAGCAGGAAGATCGC
>REEU01000184.1 GCA_007694905.1 Gammaproteobacteria bacterium
ATGAGCGCCGCCGCCGCCATCCAACGCGCCATGTACACGCGCCTGGACAACGACGGCCCTCTTGCGGCGGCTGGCTTCAAGGTCTTCGACGAGGCCCCGGACCTGAGCTACGACGGCTCCTACATCGTCCTGGGCGACTCGACGGAGGCCCGTGGCCCCGGATCGCATTCGGGCCGGGTGTGGGAAGGGACGGAAACGCTGCACCTGTGGTACCGTGGCGCGTCGAGCGTTGCGGCAAAGGACGCGCTGGAGTTGGTGCGCTCGGCGCTGGAATCGAGCCCGCTGAACGTGGCTGGGCATAGCACCATGCTGGTCAGATATGAGTTCTCGACGACGCTCAAGGAGCCAGGATGGCGGCACCTCGTCATCCGCTTCCGGGTCGTCACGGGCAGCGGACTGCCGCCCGGTTACAGCACCTAACAGGAGCGACAGAAAATGCCGAACCAGGGATTCTTCCCGCATGGGACCACCGTGACGATTGACGGGGTCGAGATCAAGGGCTTGCTCGACGTACCCGTCCCCTCATTCTCCAAGACCGAGGTCGAGACGACCGCACACGGCGACTGGACCCGGACCTTTGTGCCCGGGCTGGCCGACGCCGGAACGATGACGCTTCCGACCCGCATGATCCCGGACGATGCTGGCCAGTTGGCTCTTCAGGCCAACCTGGAGGCCGAGGACGACATCGCGGAGTTCGTGGTGACTCTCCCCGACCACGTTGACCCTCAGCTCACCTGGACCTTCGACGGCTACGTCTCGAACGGTGGCGGGACGCTGCCGTGGGAGAACTCAGCCGCTTCGCGTGACTGGGAGATCCGCATCACCAGCCGTCCGGTGCAGGATACGCTGGGACCGACGCCGACCCCGACCGCGTCCTGATCGCACACTAGCCTACCACGCGGTAGCAGTGCGCTGACACATTGACGGGGAGCCCGTAATCCTGCGGGCTCCCCATGCGCCACCCGAACCGAGAAGACCATGGCTCCCAAGCTCCTCACGAAGAAGGAAGTTCTAGCCGCCGATGACCGCGCTACCGAGATCGTAGAGGTCCCTGAGTGGGGCGGTGCGGTGAGGGTGCAGGCGCTTGACGCCTGGCAGCAGTCCAAGTACGAGCAAAGCCTGTTCGATACCCGGCTCGACGAGCGCGGGAAGGTGCAGGTCACCTCGCGCCGTGAGGGTGAGAACGTGCGCCTTGCGGCCCTGGGGATCGTGGAGGAAGACGGCAAGCCGATGTTCACCGAGGCCGAACTCAGGACGAAGAGCGCGGCGGCGGTGAATCGGTGCGCTGCGGCGATCCGGCGCCTGTCCGGCATGGACACGGCGAGCAAGGAGAAGGCAGCGGGAAACTGAGGGGCAGCGCCCGACTTCTCTGGGCGTACACGCTGTGTGAGAAACTGGGGTTCGCCTCGCCCCGGCACCTACTCCAGCACCTGACGGGTCAGGAGTGGGAAGAATGGATGGCCTACTTCGCCTTGAAGGCGGAGAAGGCCGAAGAGGCGAAGGAAGGCGGGACGAAGCATGAGGCAAGCCCGCACGAATTGTCCGCGATCATGGGCAGCATCAAGCCCGGTCCATTGGCGAAACGGAGGCGTAAGGCATGAGCGCAGCAACGATCTCCGTTGATCTCGTCGCACGGACGGAGCAGTTCGCCCGGCAGATGGAGGGCGCCGCCCAGCAGATGGAGCGGGTCGGGCGCCGGATGCAGCAGGCGGGCCGGACCATGTCCCAGTACGTCACGGCGCCCCTCGTGGCCGTCGGTGCCGCTGCGGTCGCCAGTGCCGTGCAGGTGGGCCGGTTCGCGGACGAGTTGCTCGACCTGGAGCAGATGACCGGGATCAGCACGGACGGCCTTCAGCAGTTCCGGGCGCTGGCTCTGGAAGCCGGGGTCGCCGCCGACACGGTGGCCAACGCCGTGGGTGGCCTCACCAGGCGTCTCGCATCCGGCGAGGAAGGGTCCGCCGCGCTGAATATGGCCATGCAGAGCCTGGGCGTGAGCCTCCGCGACACCTCCGGCGAGCTCCGCCCCATGGAGGAGATCGTGGGCGAGACGATCCGGGGCCTCGCCGCCATGGAGAACGTGACCGAGCGGAACGCGGCGGCCTACCGAATCTTCGGCGGCCAGGCCCGGCAACTCGCGCCCATCCTGGGGCTCGGGTCCGATGCCGTGGAGGAGGCCATCCGTAACTTCGAGGACTTGGGCCTCGCCATGGACCGCGACGCCCTGGAGGCCGCGAACCAGTTCCGGGTAGAGCTTGACCGGGTCCGCGCAACCCTGGGTGCTGCCGCCCGGGAGCTTGGCGTGGCCGTGATCCCGATCCTGCAAGACTTCGCGGGCTTCCTCCAGACCTCAGTCCTCCCCACCGTGCGCGAGTGGATCCAGCGGTTCGCCGATCTGGAGCCGCGTACCCAGCGGATCATCGTGGTGCTCGGGGGCGTCGCTGCCGCCATTGGCCCGATCATCCTTGCGTTGGGCGGGCTGACGGCTGCGGTTGGGACGCTGACGGCATCGCTCGGCGCCCTACTTGCCGCCATGGGACCCGCCGGGTGGCTGATCTTGGGTCTTGCCGCCGCTGCCGCCGGGGTCACGGCGCTGGCGATTGCGAACCGCGACGGCTCCGAATCCTTCCGGGACCTGGCCGACGCAGCCCTGGGTGCCGCGCAGGGAATCGAAGATATGGGCGAGGCGTCCGTCCGCGCCGTGCAGCAGCAGCTTCTCGCAGCGATGGCCGAGGCGGAGGCCGAAGTAGCCGCCATTCAGGCACGGCTGGACCGCACCTTCCAGGACCCGACGTCTCCCGCTGTCGTGGCGAGGATCCGGGCCGAACTGGAAGAGGCGAAGGGAACGCTGGCTGGAATGGAAGAGGCGTATGGCCGGGTGGCGTCGCGCCTTGTGGAAATCGGGACCACGCAGGAAGGGGTCACGGTCAACACAAGGGAGCAGGCCGGGGCTCTGGCGGAGGTGGTGGAGCTTCTGACGGATCAGTCCCGCCTGCTCTCCAACGCCCTGGACCTCGACATCGAGAGCCACGACGTAACGCGGGCGTCGCTGGAGACGCTGGACAGGATCAACCGGGAACTTGCCCGAGGAACGCACAACCTACAGCGGACCGTCGAACTGACGCGGCAGCGGAACCAACTCCAGCAGGCCATCGCGGAGAACCTGACCCGCCGCATCGGGCTGGATCAGCAGACCCTGACCCTGGCGTCGGGGCTGAACGTCCAACTCGCTGAGGGCGGGCTGATTCTCGAAGCCAACGGACGGGTCGCCCGGAACCTCCGGGACGAGCTTGGCGCAGCCACGGACGAGGCGGGCCGGTTTGAGAGCGCATGGTTGACGGCGCTGCAGGTGGTCGGTGCCTCCATGGGCGGGATCGTGTCGCAGGTCGGCAACATCGCTGCGGCATTCGTCATGGGTGGCCCCGGCGCGGGCCTCGCAGCGTTCGGTGGTGCGGCGGCGTCGATCATCCGGGGCGACCGTGAGCAGCAGCAGCGGTTCCGGGACGCGGCGGACAACTGGGAGCGGGCGCTCGACGACTTCGTGGACCTGTTCGCGGACCGCACCAAGTGGGAGCGTATGCTGTCGCAGGTGGAGCAGGGCGCGGCGGAGCTCCTGTCGCAAGCGTTCCTCGGCGCCGCTGCCTCCATGGGCGCCCGGGACCAGAACATCGCGGCTGCAGCGGCATCGATCATCGAGCAGGCGTTCGACGCTGGCGGGATTGACGCGGCCATCGCTGCCGCCCGCCGATTCGCGGAAATCTTGGGCCTGTCCACTGAGCAGATCGACCAGATCATCTCCGCCATGGAGCGCCATCGCGAGGCCATCGCGGAGCAGGCCGAGGCCGAGAAGATCCTAGAGGAAGAGCGCAGGCTTGCCCGGGAGGCGGCTGAGGAAGCCGCTGAGGCCGAGCGTCAACTCGCGCTTGAGCGGGCGCAGGTCACGAATGAAAACCGGATCGCCATCCGCGAGGCGCTGCTCGCCGGGGACCAGGCCGAGGCGCTGAGACTCCGGGCTGAGGCGGACCTCGAATACTGGCGCGACCTGTACGAGCGGGGCCAGATCACCGCCGAGCAGTTCCAGCGGATCGCCGCCGTGATCTCCGGTGAGCTTGCGAATGCCCTGGCCGGACTCGACGACGGTCTCCGCCAGCAGGCCGACGCAGCCCGGGAGGCTGCACGGGCCGCATACGAGGCGGCACAGGCCGAGCGGTTCCGGCAGCAGCAGGACATGAGGGCGCTGGAGGTGAGGCTACTGCGGGCTCAGGGCCGCGACCGTGAGGCGCAGCAGCTACAGGACCTGATCGCCGTGGAGGCCGCGCTCCAGGAGGGCCGGGACGGCGCCTACATCAGCCTGCTACAGCAGGTCCAGGCCGAAGAGGCGCGGGCACGGGCGATGCGTAGCGCGACCGAGGCGACGCAGCGGACCACGCAGGCCGTGGAGGGTGTTGCGCGGGCGTTGAACGCCCCGGCTGGGTTCCGGATGTCGCTGGCCCGGTGGAGGTCTGCCGGGATCGACCAGGCCGTGGCCAATGCCTCGCCGTCGTTCACGGACAACAGCCGCAGCGAGTCCACCACGATTCAGAGCCTGACGGTGCAGATGCCCGCCGGAGCGACTGCGGACGACTGGGACCGGCTGATCGCGTGGGCACGTAACAAGAAGCGGGCTGGTGCTGGCAATCCCTTCGAACTCCCGGGGGTCTGATGCCGACGCTGACGATCAACGGCCAAGCCATCCCGATCCCGGCGCCCCTGGTGGAGCGCGTCGACCTGACCTGCCGCCGACGGGCGTTCTCTGGCCGGCAGACTTCCGCGAGGCCGGGGACGCTGGCGAGTGTCCGCCGGATTCCGCTGGACGTGATCGGTGTTCGGATGGCAGACATCCCCACCGTCCGCCAGCTGGTGGCCGACCTACTCACCCCCGGCACGGTTGAGGTGGGCGGCGACGTGATCGGCGGTGAGGGCGAAACGATCCAGGCGCGGGCGGTCAGCCTGTCCTACCGGATCGGGCCGACTCCGCCCTTGACCTATGTCAGCGCCGAGCTACTGGAGGATCCTGATGCGTGATGCCACTTCCGCGCAACTGGCCGCATACGGCAACGCCCACCGCCGGGAGAAAGAGCGGGTGATGATCGCGGACGCCACGGACACACTGGTTGACGTGACGCCATGGGTCCGGTCGTGGACGGTCGAGGTGGACAAAGAGGCGCAGAGCCGGACGTGTACAGTAGTCCTCCAGCGCGAGACGCCCGCCGGGTCGCTGGCTCCGCTGATGGAAGCCTTCCCCGGTGTGGACATTGAGCGCCGGATCGAGGTGGCCACGGCAACCGTGGGTGTCACGGACGAGATCGGGGTTTCCGATTGGGTGACTCACTTCGTCGGCTTCATTGATGACGTGGATTGGGGCGGCGAGGCGCCGATCCTGACGGGACCCTGCCGGGATGCCTGGGGCGTCTTCCACGACGAATGGGTCGAGGCGCCGTTTACTGTGCAGGAGCAGCGGCTGGAGGAGTCGATCCAGGACGTGCTGGATACCGCGCTCGGGGTGGGCGCTCCGACACTGGTGACGGTGGGCGACCCAGACTTCCAGGCGCTCGAATACCAGCAGCAGGTTCAGCGGCTGGAGGACGCGCTCGGGGCGCTCCGCGACCTGATCGGGTGGGACCTCCGGTACAAGTGGAGCGAGGCCGACGGCGCCTTCCGCCTGACGTTCTACGAGCCCCCGACCTACGAGGACCCGCTCCACACGTTCGGGCCGGATGATTACTGGGGCGTGGAAGACATCGGCCTCTACACGTCCGAGCGCCGCCGGGTCTGCATCATCGAATGGGCGCCGGGCGAGTTCGTGACGGTCGAGGATTCGGACCTTGAGCCGGGCGACCGCCGCAAGCCGATCCTGATTGACGCATCCACCGACCCGCAGATCAACTCGGCGGGCCGTGCGCTGGCGCTAGGCCAGGCCGTGATCCGGGACACCGCGCAGCCGCCGATCCACCAGACGGTATCGCTTCGGCACTTTCCTTGGGTGGAACTCTACGATCGCTTCGCTTTCTTGGCCGATGGTGTCCACTACTCTACCACTCAGGAACGTATTGTGGCACGGTACAGCCACGGACGCGCCGGGTTCGGAGAGCCGATCACGACCCAGATGGGTCTGCGCTTCCGACCCGCTGGCTCCGCTGGCCGGTGGTACCGCAGGAGTGAGCGCGACCGACTGCGCCGCGAGTTAAGGGACGACGACGACATTTTAACGCCCCTTCCGCCCATTGAGGTGGGAGACGTGGCCCTCTTCTACACCGAGGGCGATGGCCCGGGGTTCTCCGAGGAATCTGACCGGGAAGGGTCCCTCGGCGGCTTCATCTCGACCACGCGAATCGGCACGGGTCTCGGCAACCTCTTCCGCGCCGTGACTCAGGAGGAGGCCAACGACGGCATAACGCTCTACGTCATCGTTGCGGTCGCCAACACGTCCGAGGACGTGCCGTGGCCAGCCGTCCGCGCATGGGTTGAGCAGCCCACCGTTGAGGGCGTGGAAATCGCCATCGCCGCGGACCCGGCGGGAATCGTGGATCTGGAGTCGACCACCGCGCAGGGCCAGACCATCGCGGACGACGAGACGGCGCCGGGTGGTGGCGTGACGTTCTCCGCGCCGGAGGTGGTCCATGAGGGCGTCGTCATCGGGCACATGGCACCGGAGACCTGCCGCCTTGTCCCCGTGCGCTTGGACGTAGAGCCGGGCGCTGAACCTCAGATCACGGATGGTCGCATATGCTTCGGTACCTGCTTCCCCCGGGACCCCGCCGCGCCCACGCCTACGCCTACGGGGTCCTAACGATGGCCTTCGTACTGTGCGCTCCGGTGGTGGCTCAGATCGGAGTCCTCGGCGTGGTGCCCGATGATGGCGCATGGGAGCCGTGGTGCGAGATCAGCGAGGAGCGTTGGGACGTCGGGTATGGTCTCGGTAGCGCACCGCTGACGGCTGACTCGCACGGAGAGATTGAGCTGTCCGCGAATTGCTCCGCGCACGGCGGCGTCCTCCGGTGGCTCTGGGAGGACCCAGACGAGGATCAACCCAACTTCGGGCGCTCGGTGATCTTCCAGCCCGGCGGTCCTGCGCTCGACCTTCGGGGACGCCGGATATTCCTGCGGATCGAGCCAGGGGACGGGGATCTCTGGGAGTGGGGGTGGGCGCTGGAGGAGATCAACGAGCCAGGCTCAGCGCGCCGGTACGAGTGGTTCATCACTGCGGGTGAGGACTACTCGGGAGAGGGCCAGATCACGATTTGGCCGTCAAACATCAACCCGGACTTCACGGTACCCGGCGACACCGAAATGGGGCCTCAGTATCGGTGGCTCGGGTTCTACTTTGCCGCAGATGGGTCCCGGGCGGAATGGCAGACCTCGGCGGACTGTAGCACATGGGAGACGCAAGGGGTGCAGGAAAGGCAGGAGGGCGCCCCACCTCTCGGGATCGTGTCCGCCGAGATCTTCTTACAGGACTTCGCGGGTCTCGGGCCAGAGCGAACGGCTGCGATCATGTCCGCCATCTACATCGAGACCCCCGGCGCCGAGCCCACCCCGGAGGCCACGCCATGATTCGCGGCACCATCGGACCGGGGCGCGGCATCTCCGGCGAGAGGCTGGCGAGGATCCCGGACCTTGCGGAGATCCTGGGATACGAGGCCATCAGCGGGACCCTGAACGTCCGGCTCTCGGTGGCGCCCCGGTGGGAAGGCGGCATCCCCGGCGGAGACCACACGTTCTACCCGCTCACGGTGGAGGCCCACGGGCGCAAGGTCCACGGCCACGCGGTCCGCTGGAAGAACGATCAGCGCAAGACGTCAATTGAGATTGTCGCACCGGTCCACCTGCGGACGGAGCTGCGGCTCCCGAAGCGGGGCCGCGTGGTGGTCACATTCAGGGAGGGAGCATGAGCAGGCAAGAGGCGTTGGCGTTCGCCGGGGTCATCATCGGCCCGGCCCTGATCGGCCTTACCGTGCTGGCATGGCCGGTGGCCACGGACGCCCGGGAGTGGATGGGACCGCCACCGGTGGCCCAGGCCGTACAAGGCGACACGGTGTCCGTCCCCTGGCCCGTAGCCGAGGGCGGGGTGACCTACCGCGTCATGATCGACGGGGTGGAGTCCACGCGGCACACGGCGTCCTACACGGCGATTCGGGAGGCATGGCTCCAGCGGACCCGCAACCCCGGATCCGTCGTCGCGGTGGAGCACCAGCAGACCTACCGGATCGAGGAGCGGACCGAGGTCATCCCATGGCCGACCGAGCCGGATTCTGTGTCGATCCTGCCGCGAGAGTGGGATGCCGAGGCCGTAGGTGACCGGGTGCAATTCCGCGCCGTCCTGTGGGCGCTGGACCGGCCCCACGTCTGCGCTCAGATCGAGGGCGTCACCGGTGGCCTGGAGGTGCGCCTCGTCGAATACAAGTCCGGCGAGTGGCACCTCTACGCGCCCGGCGGTGGTGGATGGATCCCGGGGCTCTGCCAGCCCGGCGAGGCGTCCGTCGCATGGGAAGGCCCGATCCTCACAGCGGGTCCGGTAGACGATGCCTAAGACCAGGGCGCTGTACCTATCCGCAGACCTTCACCGGCGGCTGAGAGAGGCCGCAGGGAGCCGAGGCGTCAGCCTCCGCCACCTCGTCACGACGGCGCTTGAGCGGACGCTCATGCCGACACCGACCCAGATCAGGAGACACGAAGAATGCCGACGCCGGATCCCAGCCCGACGCCGACTCCGGAGCCGAGCCCGACGCCGGAAGAACTCCCGGACTCTCTGGTTGGTCGGCTCCGCAGGGCTGCGGACGCCTTCGATCTGCCGGACGAGATCCTGGCATACTGGGAGGACACCGAGAGCCGATGGGCGCCTCTTCCGATCACGCCGGAGGGCTACCGGGAGATCTACGACCCGCTAGCGCAGGAGGCCGAGCGGGGCGTCCAGGGCCGACTCCTGTCGGCTGTCACGTCCCGGCGGGACCATACCCTCGTCATCGAGATCGAGACGCCGCTCCTGCCGCTGTCGGAGGTGCGCCAGTGGGAGGACAGGCTCGGAACGGGCCTCACCATCGAGATCGACGGACGCATCGTACCGGACGGACCCATCGCAGTCGTGGCTGACCCACCGGAGACGGTGTGGGCCACGGTGCCCGGATACGCGCAGCTCCGGGTCACATTCAGGCAGGCATAGGAGATACCATGGCCGCTACGCACAACATCCGAATCTTCCAGCGGGCCACGTTCTCGCTGGACATCCAACTTCTCGACCCGTCACAGGACCCACGGGACCTCGACGGCTACACGGTGCTTTGCCAGCTCCGCC
>REEU01000142.1 GCA_007694905.1 Gammaproteobacteria bacterium
GTCCGAAGATCGCGCTCGGCCGCGACGGCGCGGTCTTCGTGAGCTGGACGCGGCGCATCGAGGGGCGCTTCGCCGGTGACGTTTATTTCAGCCGCTCGCTGGACGGCGGTCGCAGCTTCGAGGCGCCGCGACCCGTGCGTGACACCCCCGAACCCACGAGCCATCGTTTCGACACCGTGACGGTAACGCCCTCGGGGCGCCTGTACGTCGCCTGGATCGACAAGCGCGACCTCGCTGCGGCCGAGGCTGCAGGCGAGCCCTTTGCCGGCGCATCCCTTTACTACGCCACCTCGGAGGATCAGGGCGCGACCTTCAGCCCCAACCGGCGCGTTGCGGCGCACAGCTGCGAGTGCTGCCGACTCGCGCCGGTGCCCGCCGGTGAGGATCGGATCCGAATCCTTTGGCGCCACGTCTTCGACGGCAACATCCGCGACCATGCGCTCGCCGAGATCGGACCCGACAGCGCATCGGCGCCGGACCGGGTCAGCCACGAGGACTGGATGCTGCAAGGTTGCCCCCACGAAGGTCCGCATATGGCCGCCGGCTCCGACGGCGAGCACATGGTCTGGTTCTCCGGCGCGCCCGATGCCGGCGGCGTGCACTACGGCTATCGCGACCACGCACGCGACTCGACCATCCGCCTGCAGCACCTCGACGCTCGCCCGGGCGCCGGCAAGCCCCAGGTCGCTGTTCGCGACGGGCACGTCGACGTGGTGTGGCTGGCCGTGGGCGCGGAGCGCAGCGAGCTGCTGCATGTCCACTCCCATGACGCCGGCCGCAGCTGGTCGACGCCCCGGGCGGTGGCCACGAGCGCCGGCAGCGTGGATCATCCGCAATTGCTGACGGATGTCGACGGCGTGTGGATCGCATGGCATACGCAGGACGAAGGTTATCGACTGCTGCCGCCTCCTGCGTCGAGCTTCGAAGAACCATGATCGCCCGCAGCCTGACCCTGCTGCTCGCGCTCACGCTGGCCCACGCGGCCGGTGCCGCGCTGCAGCCCTTCGACACCGACGCCTTCGACGAGATCAGGACGCGCTACGCCAACGAGACGGTGCTGGTGCTCATCTGGTCCCTCGACTGCCACCACTGCAAGGACGGCATGGCCAAGGCAGCCGGCCTACTTGACGAGCGACCCGGGTTGAATCTCGTCCTCGTCAATGTGGACCCTGCCGATGAGGCCGCTGCGGTGGCGAGCACGCTGCAGAAACTCGGTCTAAGCGAGGCGGACAACTGGCAGTTCGTCGATGCCCCGGCGGCGCGCCTGCGGGCGACCATCGACCCGCAATGGTTCGGTGAGCTGCCGCGCAGCTACCTCATCGACGCCGAGGGCAACAGCGCCGGTTTCAGCGGCCGGATCTCGCAGGACGCCCTCGATCACTGGCGACAGCGCTCCCGCTAATCCGCCGGCCGGCGCTGGCATGCCCAAGGAGGAGGACGCCGCCGCCAACAGTTTCATCGCGTGGACGCCGGCTGTCAGGACTCGGTCAGGGGATTGTGGACGGAGATGCCCTGGAAACGCGAGAAATCTCGGTCCGCGGACCAGAGCACCCGAACGCCGTGAAACCGGCACAGCGCTGCAACCCGGGCATCATGAATCATGGCACCCTGCAGCTTCGCGGGACGGGCGATCTGGTCCAGCGCATCGAGATAACCTTCGCCTTCCGCAAGCACGCCTCCCGTCAGACTCCGCAGCAGTCGCCTGACGGCATCGAGCGCCGTCCCCATCGGAGTCGGTTCCCGGAAGATCCGCGGATTGGACACGACCGCCAGAAACTCGTGCACACAGGGCCACGGGGCGCAGACGGGCTCCGGTGCACCGACCGCTGCAGCGAGAACCTCCCGCGCACGCTGATGAAAGGGCATCTCGGGACGGTGCGCGTAGACCAGCAGGTTCGTGTCGATGGCGATCACCCGCCGCGCCCTCGATAGATCTCGTCCCGGAGATCGTTCCACGAAGCGCCCTGAAAGGCATCGGTCAATCCGGTGCCGCCGAAGGTAGGAAAGTCGAACGCCCGTTCCGAGGCCTGCCGGCGTGCTTCCAGACTGCGCTGCAGCCCTTCCTCGACCAGCGCGCGCAGCGTGGTGCCTTCCCGTCGAGCGGTGCGGCGCGCCTGTTCGATCAGTTCGTCGGGGAGTTCGAACGTGCTCTTCATATGGGTAACCCATATTCTAAATATGGCTTGACCATATCCAAAATCGTCTACAACAGCAACGAGTCGCCGTTACCTGTCAGCCATGGTCGCAGCAACCCGGTCTGGCGGACGATCAGGCGGACAAGCAGAGATCTCGGCAGCTCCGACAGACCGCCGCCGCGACTCAGTCGTCCCCAGACCTGCCACCGCTGTGCCAGCACGAGCTCGACATGTCGACGTGGATACGCGGCGCAGAGAATCAGCGGCGTACGGGCCGCTTGGCCAGCTTCCGCTGCAGCGTGCGACGGTGCATGTTCAGGGCGCGCGCGGTGGCCGAGACATTGCCGTCGTGGTCAGCCAGCACGCGCTGGATGTGCTCCCACTCGAGGCGGTCGATGGAGGGCGGTGCGGGGCTCACCGGCAGGGTGGGGTTGGGCTCGCCCTGTTCCAGCGCAGCGAGGATCTCCTCGGGGGTCGCCGGCTTCGGCAGGTAGTTGGCCGCACCGAGCTTCACCGCTTCCACGGCCGTAGCGATGCTGGCGTAACCGGTCAGCACCAGCACCCGTGGCGACGGCTCGAGCCCGGCGAGCATGGCCACGAGTTCCAGACCGGACCCGTCCGGCAGCTTGAGATCGACGATGGCGCGGCCTGGACAGAAGCCGTCGAGCACGGCGCGAGCAGACACGAGATCAGCCGCGACACGAACCTCGAAGCCGCGCCGGCGCAGCGCCGCGCCGAGCACATCACGGAAAACAGGATCGTCATCCACCAGCAGCATGCTGCCGCGGCCCTCCTGCGCCTGGGCAGCAGTCATGCCGATGCCTGCAGCGCGTGCAGGGGCAGGCGGATCGCGACGTGCACGCCGCCACCCTCGCGCTGCCGGAGACTGACGGTTCCGCCGAACCGTTCGATCGTGGCATTGGCCAGCAGCAACCCCATGCCCATGCCCTCGCCCATGGCGCCGCTGCCGCCGCCGCGTGCCTGAAAACCCGGCCCCTGATCGAGGATATCGATCTCCAATGCATCCCCATGCCAGTGCACGCGGCACTCCACGGGCTGTTCCGAGGCGGCCGCCGCGTTGTCCAGCAGATTGAGCAGCGCCTGCTGCAGCGTGGGTTCCGGACGGATCTCGGGCGCGGCGCCGGAGCCGTTGCAACTCAGCTGCAACCGCGAGCGGGGGCGATACAACGCCAAGCGCGCGCCGAGTTCCTCGAACAACTCATCCACCGGCAGCGGCGGCGCGGACTGCTCGCCGCTGGCAGTCATGCGCAAGCGACCGAGGGTGTCGCGACACGTTGCGACCTGGGCAAGCAGCATGTCGAGCTGCTCCCGCTGTGCGCCCTCGCTCTGGTCGGCCAGTTCGCTGGCGATCACCGCAATGCTGCCAAGCGGCGTCGACAGCTCGTGAGCGGTCCCCGCCGCCAGCGTGGCGACGCCGATGATCTGTTCATTGCGCAGGTTTTCCTCGCGCTCCGCCGCCAGCGCCTGCTCCCGCGCCCGCAGCAGGTTGACCATGCTGGTGCCGAAGTAGGTGATCAGCCCTGCCGCCAGCACGAAGGTCAGCCACATACCCGCAACGTGCAGCGTGAAGCTGTCGAGATGGTGATGCTCCACCGCCACCACGGGTCGATGGTAGAGCACCAGCAGGCTGTAGCCGGCCACCGTCATCGCCATGATGATCCAGGTCCGGCCCCGATCCAGCATGATGACCGCGACGGCGATGGGGACGAGATAGAGGCTCACGAGCGGATTGGTCCAGCCACCGCTGAAGTACAGCAGCGCGGTGAGGCCGGCCACGTCGACGACGAGCTGCCATAACAGTTCGCCCTCGCGCAGCCGTTGGGGGCGACGCCGAACGCGCCACCAGGAGCCTACGGTGAGCAGCGCCAGCGCAGCGATGACGACGAGCAGCGGTGCAAGCGGCAACGGCAACTCGAACCCGTAATGCACGGCAAGCGTCGTGAGCAGCAGAGCCGTGAGCAGGAGCGCCCGAACGCTCAGCAACCGTTCGATGTTGGCCGCCAACGATACCGCGTGCTGCGTCGTCACCTGAGCTCCACTTACGGCTGCGAAATGCAGTATAGCGCCGCGCGCGGCAGACAGCGGCAAAGCCTGGCCGCCCGATGCAGAACGGGCTTACGGCTCGAGCGCCCAACGCGGCATCCTCAGATCGTCTTCCGGATCGCCCATCAAAGCGGGCAGTCGAGTGTGGCAGACTGAGCTGTCAGCCACGACACCGTTGGCCAACCCGACCCAACACACTGGAACCCGCGCATGACCAGCAATCGAACCCGCTATCGAGTCGCCATCATCGGTGCCGGTCCCGGAGGCATCTGCAGCGCCATCAAGCTCATGGAGGCAGGCATCCGGGACTTCGTCGTCCTCGAGAAGGCCACAGGCGTAGGCGGAACCTGGTGGCACAACCGCTACCCGGGCGCCGAATGCGACGTACCGTCGCACCTGTATTCGTTCTCCTTCGAAATCAGGAAGGACTGGTCACGCCCCTATGCTGGCCAGCAGGAGATCCTGGAGTACATGCAGCACTGCGCCGAAAAGTATGCCGTGCTGCCGTTCGTGCGCTTCGGCGACGCGGTCTCTGCGGCGCACTGGCAGGAAGGCGCTGCCCGCTGGGAGCTGGTCACTGAAAGCGGTCAGCGTATCGAGGCCGACGCGGTGATCAGCGCGATTGGCATGTTCAACGAGCTCGCCTACCCCGGTATTCCGGGCCTGGACAGCTTTGAGGGGCACTGTTTCCACTCCGCCCGCTGGGACCATGACCACGATCTCGACGGACGCCGCGTCGCGGTCATCGGCAGTGCGGCCAGCGCCGTACAGTTTGTCCCGGAGATCGCCGAGAAAGTCGCCGGACTCGACCTCTACCAGCGCACGGCCAACTGGGTCCTGCCCAAGGACGACGCGCCCTACACTGCGGAACAGCTCGAGCACTTCCGTAGTCACCCCACCGCGGTAGCCGACCGGCGCGAGGAGCTCTACGAAGCCCTGGAGAATTTCATCACCTTCTCCAACACCAAAGCGCTGACGCAAGCCGAAGCTGCCGGGCTGGAGAACCTTCAGACCGTCCGCGACCCCGAACTGCGCCGCAAGCTCACCCCGACCCATCCCTTCGGCTGCAAGCGGCCACTGGCATCCAACCGCTTCTACCCGGTGTTCAACATGGATCATGTCCATCTGATCACCGATCCGATCGAGCGCATCACGCCCCGCGGCGTGGTCAGCGCCGACGGCACGGAGCGCGCCGTCGACACACTGATCCTGGCCACCGGTTTTCAGACGGGGCGCTACCTCTCAGCGATCGATGTCACCGGCCGCGGCGAGCGCTCGCTGAATGACGCCTGGCGCGACGGCGCCCAGGCCTACCTGGGAATCACCACGGCGGGATTTCCCAACCTGTTCATGCTCTATGGTCCGAACACGAACAACGGGTCGATCCTCTACATGCTGGAACGTCAGGTCGACTACGCGCTGCGCCGGATCCTGCAACTGGAACGTGAAAGCCTCGCATGGATCGACATCCGCGAAGCGGCGATGGCCCAATACAATACGCGACTGCAGCAGGACATCGACAAGGTGGAGGTCTGGCAAGCCGGCTGCAGCGGCTACTACCGGGCACCTTCGGGACGGGTGGTCACCCAGTGGCCGCACACCATGGCCGAATTCCGGGCCCGGACCAACCGTGATGACAGCGACGCCTACGAGTCTGCGCCACGGTCGGGCGCGCGGGCATCATCCCGATAGACGAAAAAGCGTCGGCCTTCAGGGGAGAATGGCGAATGGCTCGATCGACCGCGCTCAGCATCGACCCGGTTCTCGTGACCCGGTACCGGGAGGATGGCGTCGTGCATCTGCCGGGGGTGCTGTCGCCGCAAACGCTCGAGCGGGCGCAGGAAGCCTACCATTGGAGCCTGGCCAACCCGGGGCCCGGGGCGGCCCGGCTCCCGGACCGCAACCCCGGCACGTTCTACCAGGACCTTGCCAATCCCGCCGCGCTGACGCGCTACGCTGCGCTGACACGGGCATGCGAGCTCCCGGACCTGGTGGCCGCGCTGTGGGGCGAATCGCAGGTGTGGTTCATGTACGAGCAGGTCTTCGCCAAGTCCGGCGCTGCCACGCGGCGCACGCCATGGCACCAGGACGCACCCTACCTTCCCGTGCGCGGCGATCACCTCTCCGTCGCCTGGCTCTCCTTTGAGCCGGTCGCCGCGCCGGAGGCGCTGGAATTCATACGCGGTTCGCACCGCGGCCCCATATACGACGGCTCGCGCTTCGACCCCGACGACGATGCCGCACCACTGTACGGCGACGGCAGCCTGCCGCCGTTGCCCGACATCGAAGCGCAGCGGGAACGCTGGCCGATCGTTTCCTGGGCCACCGAACCCGGCGACGTGGTGATGTTCCACCCGGCGGCCCTGCACGGTGGCGCCGCAACCAGCGAGAATCGCAGCCGACACACGCTGTCACTGCGGTTCTTTGGCCCGGACGCGGTGGTGGCGGCTCGGCCAGGCAGTCAGAGTGCCGAGCGTGCCGCGAGCTCCGGCGGCGCCGACGCGCACCCCCTGACACGGATGCGGGCGCTTGCGGACGGGACGCCGTTCCGCGATGACGCCTTTCCCCGTTTGAGACCCTGACGGCGGCGACCCGGCTTCATGCTCGGACGATGATGGTCTTACATGGGGCAGCGTGCATGACCTTGTGCGAAACGCTGCCCAGGACCATTCCCTTGAAGTCGCTGAGCCCGCGACTGCCCATGACGATGGCGTCCACGTGGGACCGTTCCGCCTCGGCCAGGATCGCCTCCGTCACATCACCGAGCGCGACTTCGGGCACGATGTCCACTGCCGGGCTCTTCCCAAGTGCCGACAACAGGTCCCTTATGAGGTCCTGGCCCGCCTGCAGGACCTCTTCCCGCGTCACGTCCAGAGAAGGCGCTCCAGCCGCAACGCCAAGTGCATCATCAGCCTTAGGCCACTCGGGCACGTTCAGCACTCTGACGGTGGCCTCATCCCCGGCGGCCAGCGCCACGGCCACTTCGAGCGCATGACGCGAATGCTTGGAGCCGTCGACCGGCACCAGAACGGATCGGTACATGAATCCTCCTCGTGAGCCATGATCCGGCCCCACCGAGAGAAACATGTTTCGACGCCCGTGTCAGGCGCCGGCCCCGTGTGCGGACGACACCGCGCGAACCTTGAATTCCCGGCGCAAAGCGATCCAGAAGCTGCAGCGCCGTACCACCATAGACGGCGAGCCAGACAAACACGAACCGTGTAGGCAGCAGCAGCGTACCGGAGACGAACTGACGGATCGTGCGACCTCTGGACACCCGAGCAATGAAGATGCCTAGGAACGGTGACCAGGAAAGTCACCAGGCCCAATAGAAAATCGTCCACTGCTGCTGGAACTGCCCACCATCTACAGCGTCGTTGCGAAAACTCAGCTCGACGATGTTCTGGAGGTGGCTACCAAAGCTCTCCAGGAAGAGGCGCACGTTGAACAGGGTGTTGCCGACAGGAAACACGTACGCAATCAGCAGAACCTGGTTGGCCACCGAGACATCGAGTCCGGTCAGGCGGTGCAGAACCGTGCCGACCACAGACCCGCGGTTTGCCCGCCCTGTGAGCACTCCGGATTCGGGCAAGGGCCATGACGTTCCTTCCAACATGCGACCACTCCGCTTATCGCCCGGGGCTGCGCGGCGGCAGCGACGTCAGACCCAGTCCCGGCAGAAGTACTTGATTTCGGTGAATTCCTCCATGCCAAGCCGCCCGCCTTCGCGGCCGAGCCCCGACTGTTTCACGCCGCCGAACGGGATGGGCGCGCCAGTCACCTTGGTGCGGTTGACCGCCACCATGCCAAACTTCAGCGCGCGGCCAACGCGGTAGATCCGGCGCGGATCCATGGTGTCCAGGTAGGCGACGAGGCCGTACTCGGTGTCGTTGGCCCAGGCAATGGCCTCGGCCTCGGTGTCGAAGGGGGCGATGGCGGCAACCGGGCCGAAGGTTTCCTCATGGAAGATCTTCGCCTCCCGGGGGACGTCGGCGAGAACGGTCGGCTGGAGGAACAGTTCCCCGGCCGGGTGGCGGTTACCCCCGGTGAGCACCTTCGCGCCGCGGGCGACTGCATCCTCGATATGGTCCAACTGCTTCGCGAGCGAGGCTGCGTTCATCATCGGACCGATGTCCGGATCGTCCATTCCCGGACCCACCGACATCGCCTCCGTCTTCGCCGTGAAACGCTTGCAGAACGCTTCGTAAATCGGTCGTTCGACCAGGATACGGTTGGCCGCCAGGCAGTCCTGGCCCGAGGTCGCGAACTTTGCCTTGATCGCCTCGTCGATGGCGTCCTCGAGGTCCGCGTCGGCGAACACCAGCACCGGCGCGTGCCCGCCGAGCTCCAGGATCAGCTTCTTCACCGTGTCCGCACACTGGCGATAGAGGAGCCGGCCGACCTCAGTGGAACCTGTGAAGGACAGCGCCCGCACGCGCGTATCCTCAGTCCAGGGCGCACAGATGGTCGGAGCCTCGCCGGTCACGACGTTGAAGACGCCGGCGGGAATCCCAGCCCGTGCGGCCAGTTCGGCAAGCGCGGTGGCCGAGTACGGCGTTTCCTGCGACGGGTGCGAGACCACGCTGCAGCCCGCGCCCATGGCAGCTGCGGCCTTGCGGGCCAGCATGGCCGCCGGGAAGTTCCAGGGCGTGATCAGCGCGCAGACGCCGATCGGCTCCCGCCAGACCTCCATTTCCGCATCCGGCAGGTGCGAGGTCACATTCTCCGTATTCGGTCGCTTCGCCTCTTCGGCGTAGTACTCGATGAACGAGGCTGCATAGTCGATCTCTCCGCGGGCCTCGGAAATCGGTTTGCCCTGCTCGGTGGTCATGATCCGGGCCAGGTCCTCCTTCGCGGCGACCACCAGATCGAACCAGCGGCGCATCAGCCGCGAGCGCTCCTGGGGCAGCAGTCCAGCCCAGTCGTCAAAGGCTGACTCCGCCGCATCTACGGCCCGCCGACTCTCCATGGCGTCGAGGGACGCCACGCGACCGATCAGCTGCCCGTCCGCAGGATTGTGCACCTCGATGCAGCGACCGTCGGCATTGTCGACCCATTCGCCGCCGATGAAGGATGAGTCGCGGATGAGCGCAGAGTCGTGGATTCCGTTGAATCCGGTGCCCGAAGTCGCGGCATGAATCGAATCAGCCATCGTCGCCTCCTTCCAAAGGAGCGCGCCCGGATTCCGTGAGGTCCGTACAGAACCGCCTCCGCGACGCGCAACGGGAAACCGGAACGGATTCCCGGATGTCGTCCGCATCAGCCTAACAGGTTGAAGGGGTGAGCTGTCCTGCCTGCGCTGGCAGCGCAGCGTTGCGCGTCTGCAAGCACCGCGGTTCGGTTCGGGTGGCCAGGCTACTCGTCGTCACGCTTCGCCGCCTCGTCCGCGCTGACGGCCCCGGGAAGCTCGAATCGGCGCTCAGCATCCTTCACGGTGAAATCGCGGTCGAGCTGGGTGAAGAAGGATTCACAGCCATCCTCGGTGATGAGGATGGTATCGGAGATGCCTACGGTCTTGTCGCCGTCTACGCCCCACATCCAGGGGATGACATGGAAGGTCATGCCTTCACGCAGGATGGTGGACTCCCCTTGCTTCAGTGAGACGATGTAACCCTCGTCCCAGCTCGGCGGAAAGGCGATGCCAATGGAATAACCGGAGCGGGTGATGAGGCGTGCGCCCACGGTATTCGACGAGATGAGTGTACGAATCATGTTGTCCACGTCGGACACCGTCATGCCCGGTTGCGCCTGATCGTGGAGCAGATCGAGCGCGCCCTTCATCAGCTCCTGCGCCTGGCACATCGAGTCGCTGAGTTCGCCGAGCACCACTGTTCGCATCATCGCCGTGTGATAGCGACGCAGGCACCCGCCGACCTCGATGAAGACGTGCTCGCCCTCACGCAGCTCGCGACCCTCCCAGGTGGCGTGACCGATCATGCTCCGTGGTCCCGAGGTGACGTAGGGCATCACCGCGGGGAACTCGCCGCCGGCCTTGAACATGGCCGAGCTGATTTCGGCCGCGACGTCGTTTTCGGTCACGCCGGGCACGCAGGCGTCGATGCCTGCCTGCATGCCCGCCTCGGTGGCAAGGGCGGCACGTCGCATGAGTTCGATCTCGTAGTGCGACTTGCAAACGCGGCCTTCCTCGACGACGCCGAAGCAGTCGAGCAGCTTGCCCTCGACCAGAGTCGTACGGATGACGTCCTGATGGTAGGCGGGAAAGTAGTAGCTGTTGCGCTCGTAGCCGAGACGCTTGTTCGCCAGATTGAATTCCCGCAGCGCGTCGACGAGCATTTGGATGGCGTCCCCGGTATCGCCGTAGGGACGCGTGACCTCGACCCAGCTTCGGGCATAGACGTTGGATTCCTCCATCGCGCGCATGACCATGAACGGCTCGTCTTCGACGGGCACCACCAAGCTCTGGAAAAACGAATACCCGGTCGTCTGGTAGTTAGTCAGATAGAAGATGTTCTCCGGGTCGGTGATGATTACCGCATCGAGGTGGCGCTCGGCGATGCGCGCGCGCAGCGCCCCGAGGCGCCGTTCGTACTCGCAGAACGGAAAGGTCATGTCATCGCGCTGAATCATGCGGTCGCCACGTCTGGCCTGGTGAGGGTGTCCCACAGGATATCGGGAACGCCCGAAGATAGTACGTCAAGTCCATGCATTGCAGGCTGCCATCGCTGGAACTCATGCCTCGGCAAAGTCGATGGCGGCATAACGCTCGATGCGAACCCCTCGAGGCCAGGCTTCCTGCTGCAGTCCCGCTTTCTCCCACAGCGCTGCGAGGAAGGACCGCGAGTCGGGTAACTGCTCCCAGACCTTCGGCAGAAACGTGGCGCGATGATCGCCGGCGACGACCAGCAAGCCGTCTTCGCGAGGCCGCAAAACAGACTGCAGCGCAGCCATGTCCGCAACGGCCAGCGGCTCCAGTGGTGTCAGGACAGAGATGGCGATCTTCAGTTCGGGCAGCTCCGCGGATGTCACCGGAGGAAAGCGCGGATCATCGAGGGCGGTCTGAACCGCACTCACCGCCACGTCCTGAGGCAACGGTTGCACCGCCTCGATGCGACCGCGGCAGCCGCGCAAGCGGCTGCCGTGAGTCAGGGTGACGAACGTGGCCCGGGGGCACCACATCGCGGACGGCCAATCTGCGGCGCGAACCGGGATCGGCAACGACGTGGCAAGGCCGTGCTCGATACTGCTGCGCGCCAGCGTCAGCAGGCGCTTACGAAATGCATCGTCGAGCGTCAACGCGGCGCATCCTCAAGCACCCACGCGCCGTAACCCACGACCCGGTCCGGCGGCCCGATGCTGTCAGCGGACGTGGCCAGGCCGATACGTTGAATGCGGCACCCGCGCCGCCGCGCGAGGGCGAGCAGGCCGTTCAACGGCGCCGCGCCACAGGCCTGTTTGCCCACCAGATCGGTGGCGAAGGCTTCGATGGACCGGGCGGTGTCCGCATCCAGACGTCGCGCCTGCTCGAGACCGTGAAAATGTGAGAGGTCGGTGCTGATCACGATCAGCGTCTCCGGCCCGCCCCAGACCGACTCCAGGACCGCCGCCACCTGCTCTGCCGTCGCGCCGCCCACCACCAGCGGCAGCAGGGTGAAGTCCTCGAGAACGGTCTGCAGAAAGGGCAGCTGCACCTCCAGGCTGTGCTCCTCGGCGTGGGCGGCATCGGAGACGCGCACGCCAGACAGATCCGCCACGCGCGCACGGGCCTCGGCATCAATCGCGACCTCGCCAAGCGGCGTCGCGAAACGCTCGGCGGCGGGCAGCGCCAGCCCGGGAACCCAGACCCGATGTGCAGGTCCGAGTAGAACGACCCGGCGTATGGCATCCGACTGCCCGGCAAGCCTCGCATAGGCCTCGCCTGCCAGCGCGCCGGAGTAGGCGTAGCCCGCATGCGGGACGACGAGCACTTTAGGTCGGCAAGGCGCATCCCGGGGCGCCGGAGCTGCAATCAGTTCGTCCAGATTCGCTCGCAGTGCGGCGCTGCTGCCCGGATAGAACAGCCCGGCGACTGCAGGGGTTCGCGTGTGCATCTCGGCTCCCGGCTTGTACCGCCCCATTGGCGCATCCATGTATGGAACCCATAATGAAGATGGCTCGGCACGGATCAAGTGCGGGCCCTGGAGTCGAACATGAGTTCAGGCGTCACCACCCGCTACTGGCACCGGTTGGATGATGAGCGGGTACAGTGCGATCTCTGCCCACGCCACTGCCGCATGCGCGAGGGCCAGCGCGGCCTGTGCTACGTGCGCGGCTGCGAGGATGGCGAGGTGCGACTGTTCAGCTACGGCCGCTCCAGCGGTTTCTGCGTCGACCCCATCGAGAAGAAACCCCTGAATCACTTCCTGCCCGGCACTTCAGTGCTGTCCTTCGGCACCGCAGGCTGCAATCTGGCCTGCAAGTTCTGCCAGAACTGGGACATCAGCAAGTCCCGGGAGATGGACACGCTGGCCGATGCCGCGAGCCCGGAGCGCCTCGCGACAACGGCGCTGGAACTGGGCTGCCGCAGCGTGGCGTTCACCTACAACGACCCGGTCATCTTCCACGAGTACGCCGTCGACGTGGCCGCGGCCTGCCGAGAAGTCGGCATCCACAGCGTCGCGGTCACCGCCGGCTGGATCGATCCCGAGCCGCGGCGCGAGTTCTTCGCCGCCATGGATGCGGCCAACGTGGACTTGAAAGCATTCAGCGAGCGTTTCTACCGAGAGATCTGCGGCGGCCGGCTCGCCGATGTGCTCGACACCCTGTGCTACCTCAAGCACGAGACCGACGTCTGGTTCGAACTCACGACGCTGCTGATTCCAAGCGAGAACGATTCCACCGGGGAACTCGAGCAGCTCACACGCTGGGTCGTGGACGAACTCGGTCCGGACGTCCCGCTGCACTTCACCGCGTTTCATCCCGACTGGAAGCTGCGTGACCGGCCACCGACGCCGCCTGAAACCCTCACCCGCGCACGCCGCATCGCCCTGGATGCAGGCATCCATCACGCCTACACCGGCAATGTCCACGACAGCGACGGTGGCAGCACTTGGTGTCCCGGCTGCGGCACCCGGCTCATCGAGCGCGACTGGTATGCCCTAGGCAACTGGCGTCTCGATGCCGCCGGACGCTGCCTGGCCTGCAGCCGTCCCCTGGAAGGCCGGCTCGAGGCCGAACCCGGCCGCTTCGGCCGCCGCCGCGTTCCGGTACGCCTGGCCCAGAGCGGCTGATCCGGAGCCGTGTTCATCCGGCACTCGCGGCATTAATAGGCGATCGGTCTCAACCCATGCAGCGATTCGCGAACATGAAGGCTTCGTCCATGGTCCACTGGGACTCAGGCTTCTGTGCCATCTGCCGGCACCAATCGCGCGATCCCGGTTCCGCGCGCCCCGTGTTCGCGCTGGATCCAGCTATAACATCCTCCAACTGCTCCGCGCGCATGCCCCAGGCCATGATCGCCGCCTCCAGCGCGCTGGTCAGGACCTGCGGCTGACTGTCGATCCGCATCGACTGGCGCTCGAAGCGCTGCATCGCGAGCTCCATGCGCCGATCCAGCGCAGGCAACTCGATCTTGCTGACCGTGGCATCTATCTGCTCTGCACCAAACTGCGCCACCAGCGAAGTCATGTTCTCCCCGATCGCTTCGAGCCGCGGCACGAACTCGTCATGCACCCGCTGCGCGACCGCATTGGCCGTCGCGGCATCCTGCACCGTCGCCAGTGCCTCCCCGAAGTCCTCGAAGTACGCCACCACCATCTCGAGATGCGCCGTGAATGCGCTCTCCGGATCGCTGTGGGCACCCGACCCACAGCCGACCACCGCCAGCAGCACGCCCATCACGAAACCATGATTCCAGGTTACCTTTCGCATCGTGTCCTCCACCTCGTCGGCTGATCCGCCCCCGCAACAGGGAGCTCGGTGAATGCATCCTGGAACCTCGTGCCGAGGCAGGCATCCCCAGGTAGCGACCCTTAGCGTCAGCTAACGGGACTTTCGGATCAGGTCTGCACGCTCCCCGGGTCAACACAGGTCGTCACGGTCGGTACACTGCCCACCCCGTCGCCGCAGCGAGCCATCGAAGCATGTCCGAACCCCAACCCCGCCGGGATCCCCGCATGCTGCATACCCGACCCGGTCCGCGACTGCTGGCGCTGCTGGGCGTCGGTCTGGTGTTCGTCTTCTACCGGCCCGGTGCCGACCCGAGCATCGTCCAGAGCGTCCTTTTGCCCCTGATCGGCCTGCTGGCCGCGTGGTACCTCACCGGATCCGTGGTGGCGGTGACGTTGACCATCATGCTGCTGGCCGGCGCCCACTCGGACCTCGATGGCACCACGACGGCGGAAACCCTGATCTATCCGGCACTGGCCGTCACCGCTGGCGCCGTGCTGCTGACTACATTGCTGCTGCGATTCCGCGACGCGATGCAGCGGCGTCGCGAAGCCCGTAAGCAGCAGAAGCCGGACGGGCCCTGAACCATCGGTCGGTAACGGTTGACGTAGGCCTCAGACAGGCCGAGATTCTCCATGGATCTGTTTACACAGAGGCGTTAATACCGTTGAATTAAGACCGTACCGTATACGGAAGCGAAACGGGCGCATGCACACCGGGGTGGAGCCTGTGCACTGCGCCCGTTACCCAAAGCCGAACCAGCCAAGAGGGGCGAAGGATCCATGAACTTCGAGTTCTCCGAAGACCAGAACATGCTGCGCGATCAGGCGCAGAACTTCCTGCGCGCGAAAAGCGACAGCAAGGCGGTGCGCAAGATCCTAGAAAGCGATCAGCATTACGATGAGGCGCTGTGGAAGGGGATGGTGGAACTCGGCTGGACCGGCGTCACCATTCCCGAAACCTACGGCGGCATCGGCCTCGGCCACCTGGAACTGTGCGTGATTGCCGAGGAACTTGGCCGTACGCTGGCGCCGACCCCGTTTTCCTCATCGGTGTATCTGGCCACCGAAGCCCTACTGCAGTTCGGCAGTGAAGAACAGAAGCAGGCCTGGCTGCCTAAACTGGCCGCGGGCGAAGTCATCGGCACCGTGGCCGTGGGTGAAGGCACCAAGACCGTGACCCAGCAGAACATGCAGGTGACGGCCAGGGGCGGGAAGCTCACCGGAACCAAGCTGCCGGTCGCAGACGGCGATGTCGCCAACATCGCCATCGTCATCGCCAAGGATTCCGACTCAGCTGCCTCCCTCTACCTCGTGGAACTCGGTGGCGAGGGCGTCACCCGCAGCACGGTGAAGACTCTCGATCCGACCCGCTCCCATGCCCAGATCGAATTCAAGGGCGCGGCCGGCGAACTGCTCGGCGGAGCGGGCGAAGGCTGGACGCAACTCGAGAAACTGTTCGACCGGGCCGCGATCCTGTTCGCCTGGGAGCAGGTGGGCGGGGCCGAAGCCAGCATGCAGATGGCCCGGGACTACGCCATGGGCCGCTACGCATTCGGCCGCCCCATCGCTTCGTTCCAGGCCATCAAGCACAAGGTCGCGGACATGTACATCGCCCACACCCTGGCGCGGTCCAACTGCTACTACGGCGCCTGGGCGCTGTCGACGAACGCGCCGGAGCTGCCGGTGGCAGCCGCCACGGCGCGGGTCTCGGCCACCGAGGCCTTCCACGAGTGCAGCAAGGAGAACATCCAGACCCACGGCGGCATGGGCTTCACCTGGGAATTCGACTGCCATCTGTTCTATCGTCGGTCGAAGCTGCTCAGTCTCAACCTCGGCAGCCTGCCGCGGTGGAAGGACATGCTGGTCACCCGCATCGAGCAGTCGAATCTCGACCACTCGAGTCAGTGAGCACGGGCTGAGGAGAAACGATCATGGACTTCAGCGATACCCCGAAAGAAGCCGAGTTCCGCAAGCAGGCCCGCGCCTTTCTCGACGCCAACGCCACGCCCAAGAGCAAGGCGACACCGCGCCGGGACGAGAAAGAGGCCGACCTCATCAAGCGCGCCAAGGCTTGGCAGAAACTCAAGCAGGAAAACGGCTGGGCCTGCCTGAACTGGCCGAAAGAGTACGGCGGCCGTGGCGCCACGCCCATGGAGCTGATCATCTGGGGCCAGGAAGAAGCGAAGTACGATGTCCCAACGGGACCCTTCGCCATCGGCCTCGGCATGTGCGGCCCCACCGTCATCGCCTTCGCCGGTGAAGAGCAGAAAAAACGCTACCTGCCGAAGATGGCGTCCGGCGAAGAAATCTGGTGCCAACTGTTCTCAGAGCCTGCAGGTGGCTCCGACGTCGCCAACCTGCGCACGCGCGCCGTCAAGGACGGCGAGGATTGGGTCGTCAACGGCCAGAAGGTCTGGACCTCCGGCGCCCAGTACTGCGACTACGGCATCCTGCTGACACGGACCGACCCGAATGTGCCGAAGCACAAGGGTCTGACCATGTTCATCGTCGACATGAAGGCTCCCGGCGTAGAGGTGAAACCCATCAAGCAGGCGTCCGGCCACTCCGGCTTCAACGAGGTGTATTTCGCCGATGTGCGCATTCCCGACGACCACCGCCTCGGCGAGGTCGGTGACGGCTGGAAGGTGTCCATCGTCACCCTCATGAACGAGCGCTTGGCCGTCGGTTCCGCTGGTGGACCGGATGCAGGTGAACTGCTCGAGCTCGCCCAGACCGTCGAGCTCGGGGAAGAGCCCGCCATCCAGAACCAGGCCGTACGCGAGAAGATCGCCACCTGGTACTGCGAGCAGGCAGGACTCAAGTTCACCAAGCTCCGAGTGCAGTCGGCACTGTCGCGAGGCGGCACCCCTGGCCCTGAGAACTCCATCACCAAGATCGTCTCGGCCAACAAGCTGCAGGGCATCGGCAACTTCGGCATGGACCTGATGGACATGGGCGGCATTCTGGTGGACGAGCAGCCGATGGAGGGCCAGTTCCAGGCCGCCTGGATGTCGGCTCCCGGCTTACGTATCGCCGGCGGGACCGACGAAATCCTGCGCAACATCATCGCCGAACGGGTCATGCAGATGCCGGGCGACATCCGGGTCGATAAGAACGTGCCGTTCAGCGAGGTGCCCCAGGGCGGCAAGAGCTGAGGCCGTAACGACGATGGCCGAAGACGATCCAGTACTCGAATCCTTCGAGCTTGCGGCCGAGTCCGGCGAGGACATCACCACCGAGGCCTACGAGCGTTTCTACGCCCGTTGTCCTCCCGCGCGTGAGGTGATGAGTCATGTGGATCCGCACATGCAGGGCCGGATGCTCGAGGAGGTACTGGAGCTGTTGATGACGCCGACGGAGGCGGTGCAACCCGGGCAGATCGCCTTCGAGGTGGGCAACCACCGCGCCTACGGCACGTTACCCGAGCACTATCGGCCGCTGCTCGAAGCCGTGCGGGACACGGTCAGAGCCGAGCTCGGGAGGCGCTTCGATGATCGCATCGAGCAGGCGTGGGATGCGCGCATCACCACCCTGCTCGAGGCGATTGAAGCGCACGTCTGAGGCGAGTACTTCGCCGAGATCGCGCTTCGCTGTGGCTCACGGCTCAACCAGACCTTCGCGGACGCTCGCAATGGCCCTGAGGTAGGCCGCCTCAGGCAAAGCAGCCAGCTGCTCAGCACTCGCCGTCGCGGCCTTCAGCGCCCGTCCGGCACCTTCCATCCAGTCGATGAAGCCCGCGTCCACCGCCTCTTCCGGTGAGAACAGGCGCCCGAGCACGGTCGCTGGTTCGAAGAAGCGCCGGCTGAGCCGCTGCCGCGCCAGACGCACGAACAGCTCCGGAAGCGTCTGCCCCTGCCCAACTTCGGGGAAACCGACCTTGCTCGGACCCTTGGCACCCACCCGGACGTCAGCCACCAGGAGCAGGGCGGCACCGGCGCCCAGGGCATGCCCGCTGACGCAGACCGCTACCCGCAGACGTGAGCTCAGCAGGGCCCGCAGCAGCGCATCCATCTCTGCTTGCAGGGCATTACCATCAGTTGCGAGGGCGACGGGATCCAGCCCTGCGCAGAAGATGCCCGGCCGCCCCGCAAGCAGCAGCACCTGACTCTCCGGACGCGCCTCAGCGGCGACAAGCGCCGCCGTCAATGCGGCGACACCGGCATGGTCCAGCAGGTTGGGGCGTCCGGTGTTGATGCGGACGAACTCCACCGCGCCACGGCGATCGTGTTCCAGCAACTCCGTGGTCATCGTCGGCCTCCGGTCACCGATCACCCCGCCAGGGCCGCACCTGGTAGCCAACGGCCCGAAGCGCCTCGAGCAGCCCGTCCGGCCCGCCCAGATGACCGGCACCGACGAGGACCAGCTCCCGCTCATCGCTGTCGGCAAACAGTTTCAGGGACACCATCCAGGCTGCATTGCGCTCGGTGAACAGCACCCGGTGAGAACGGGGGTCCTGCTCCCGTGACGGCTCGATGAGGTTGGCATGCAGGGCATCGAAGTCGCCGCTGCGCCAGTCCCTGATGGCCGTCTCGATCACGTGACGGGAGCGGTCGAGATCGTCAAGGTTGGCATCCAGGAAACCATTCGGATCGTCCGCACCTAGCCCCAGCAGCATCTCCATCTGCTCATAGGCGTCTTCCAGGGGACGCAGCGATCGCCCGTCCGCCCGGGCACGACGATAAAAGTAGCCGTCAATGCCGACCTCTGTCACACCGAGTCGGCCCAGCACAGCCCGGGCGACGGTGAGGCCAGCGAACGATGGCTGCATCCGGGCAAGCATGTCCTCCGGGATCCCGAGTTCATCCGTCAGTTCCAACAGCCGGGTCCAGGTGTCGGCAGTGACGTCATCCGTCAGCGTGCGGCCCTGGGGTTGGAAGCCTCGCTCGAACATCAGCCGTTGGATTTCAGGCCGGACCAGGGCACTGAGGTCCGCTTCGAGCACCACGGTGTCAGTGACGTCGTAGGCACGATCGAAGACTTCAGGCAGCGGGAAGTCCTGCGGACGCAGCATGTGGATGGTCCCGCCGAGCAGGAAGCCGCCCGCATCGCCCTGAACCTGCCAGACCGGACTGCTCGCAGACGCCGCCGGGCCGCAGGCGAGCGCGAGCAGCAGGCAGCAGGCAAGGACGAAGGGCAGCGTGCGTTGGGGCAAGAAGTGTGACTCCTGGAGGGCGTGCCAAGGATTGTCCCACAACGGCAGCGCATCGTGTCTTCGTTCGAGACCCGCTTCGTTCGGACGGACTGCCTTCGTTCGGGCGCTGCTTCGCAGCGCATCGGAGCGCCCCCTGCGGGGGCACTCTCTCCCACAGACTAGCTGGCTCTCTTGACGCGCGCTTCGACGAAGCGTTCGACTGCTTCCCAGTCATCGGCGCCCGGTCCGGGGAGGTCTCTGTTGGTGGAGTTGCGCAGCACCAGCACCTCATGGCCACTCTCACGCAGGGCGCGAATATTGTCAGGAGAGTCCTCCACGTAGAGGTCCGCACCCACCGCAGCCTTGTCGCGCATGAAGCACAGGTCCCAGTACGGAATGCCGTGGAACTCCAGCCAGTCCACGGTCTGCTGCACGGCTTCCTGATGAAACCACTTGATGTAGAGACGATGCGTGATGATGCGGATGCGTACGTCACGGGCCGACAGACGACGCAGGGCGGCGGGCGCGCCGGGAATGGGCGGCAGGCGCTGAAACAGGTCCCGCTCCTTC
This sequence comes from Gammaproteobacteria bacterium, assembly GCA_007694905.1. Classification (GTDB taxonomy): domain Bacteria; phylum Pseudomonadota; class Gammaproteobacteria; order Pseudomonadales; family Azotimanducaceae; genus SLTB01. Next base: position 19,788 of record REEU01000142.1, read on the forward strand.
ACTGCGAACCGATGCAGGGCCTCATAGCCGCCATAGCCTTCGAGTCGCCACTCCGGGAAGCCATAGCTGACGTCCAGCGGCAGCGCGTCTTCGGCAATGCCGAGCCATTCCGCGGCCACGGGGCGCAGGCCTTTGATGAAATCAGCAACCACGCCGTCGAGATCCACGCCGAACACGAACTTGTCGAACGCCATGACGCTGCTCCCCGAGAAAACGCCTCACGCAGCATGCCGCATGGACATGCCACGAGCCAACCCGGCCATGCCGCGTGAACGAACTGCGTATTCCGCCGGAAACCGAAGCGCGCGATGATTTCGAGTACCATGCGCTGCAGCCGCAGGTCGAGCAGATAGCGGATCTCATTGCCTGCGCGACCCGCTGAGGGCCCAGGAAGAGCTGGATGTCTCCATCTGAGCGCAGGGACCAAACCATGGGTACCGGACAAATGACTCTCAGCGGTGAGGCGAGCAGCGACTTGGCGCGAGAGCAGCGCCGCTACCGGCGCGCCTGGAAAGGACTCACGCGCGCGCCTGATTATGCGCGCGACAGCCACAAGACCAAGCTGCGAGAGGCCGCCTTGCGGCTTCTGCAGGAGCCCGGGGGGCCGGAGACTGTCTACGAACATGCTCACCAGTTCGATGAGATCGGACTTTTCCTAGGCTCCGACTGGGCCGAGCCCGCCGCACTGCGACCGGAGATCGTCAGCGGCACCTTTGCCAGCGGCGCCGAACTCATCGCCTTGGAACTGCTCAGCGAACTGCGCCTGCTGGCCATCGCCGAAGGACACGGCTCGCACCCGGACGTGACGCCGGAGAACGCGCGAACTTTTCTCCAGACGACACTCGCGCTCAACCTGCACCGCCTGTTCCCCATGCACAACGAGGCGGACCGGATCCGCCTGGGAGACCGGAACCGCGCCATCACCCACACACTGGAGTTCATCGTCGAGCACATCGGCTACGCGAGCGTGTTCGATGCGGTGATTCTGGAAGCCGAGAGCATGCTCGCGCAGCGGCCCATCCTCGTGCACCACATTTGCCGCATGGTCGCAGAGCTCGGACGCAGCCAGCCCGACCCGCGGGCCGCGCCGCTGTTCGACGCCCTGTTTCGCCCGTCGCCGGCCACAGCTGACGATCCGGGGATCGTCAGCTATCAGGCCCATCTCGGCGCCATGACGCACGAAGAGCTCGGGATCGAAGCGGCCGCCATGGCTGACCACGTGGACCAGACCGGCCTCGTCTCCACCTACCACACCGTGCTGATCCGCCACCTGCGCGGTGTCGCACCGAGCATGCTGCCGGCGGCGCTGGGCCTGTCGTCGACGGGGCGGGATGCGATGACGAACTATCAGGAGCTGGTCTTCCGCCTGATCGACGAGACCATCTTTCCGGAAACCGCCCAGACCGTTCTCGGCCTGCAGGCGCTCCTCGAACGGGGCGCCCTCTACTTCCCACCGGTGCCGGCAGGCCTGTGGCGGCAGATCGTTCACCCCATCAGGGAGGACGTTCAGGCGACCCTGCGTGAGGTGTTCAGCAATGCTCAGCCCCCTAGAGTCTGGCTGCTCTCCGGGCTCGTTCAGCTGCTAGGCCTGCCACTGGGCATCGGCCAGGGTGACAACCCGACCTGCCAGTCCGCCCGCGCACTGTCGCTGTGGGCTCAGAGCGATCCGGGCTACCTGCTGCAGCTGCTGCTTTGGGCGACCCGAGACGGGGAAATCATCATGAGCTTCGAGGGTGAGTCCATCTCCTCCAAGGATCTCGATCCCGGCCTGGCGGGGACGCTGCACACCGAGCTTGATCCCATCTCATTGATCCTCGTCCCTCACCTCGATCGCCTCTACGCCGAAATGTGGCGCCGGGTGGACGGCCGCGATGCCGACGGCCACCTGTGGATCAACCCGGAGTTTCACGGCTGGTGGGTCCAGCGCGGATTCGCCATCTGCGTGGACATCTACAGCGGCGCCATCATCGACTTCGACGGCTTCATCCGCAGCTTCTACGCCCACTACCATCCCTACTTCAACGGCAATCAGCCGGTAATCTTTCCGCAACCGGCCGGCATCGCGTCCACCACGTCCGGTGGCGAATTCGTGGGCTGGCACGCCATCGCCATCCAGCGTGTGGGCCTGGACCTGATCGGCGACATGCGCGTGTACTTCAGCAATCCCAATAACGAGGGGCGCCAGGACTGGGGCGGGGGCGTCGTCACCTCAGTCACAGGCAACGGCGAGCTCCCAGGCGAATCCTCCCTGCCCTTCGAGCAGTTCTGCGCCCGGCTCTACCTGTTCCACTACGATCCGCTGGAAGCAGGAGAACCCGACGCGGTGGACGCCGAAGCCGTTGCCCGCATCACCGACGCAGCCGCCGAAACCTGGGCCGCAGGGCGAGATTTCATCTGACACCTGCGCCCCCCATCGGTGCGCGATGCGGGCTCAGTCAGCGGCAGGCGATGATGGTTGCCAGGGTTTCGCCGCGCACGACCGGTGCACCCGGTTGGCGATCGAGCCGCCAACGCCCACAGTGCCGGGCCTGGAACGCCGGGTCCCGCCACATGGACCGAAACTGATCGAAGGAGACGGGTTGGCCGTCGATGCGGATCTGCCCGCCGGATTCCAGCGTCACCACGGCAGTGACGGCTTCAGCGTGGTAGCGGCTGTAGCTGTTCACCAGAAAAATGAAGGTGCCCGCGAACAGGCCCAGTAACAGGAAGGCCGAGCAGGCGGCGAGCAGAACGCGCACCGGCGCCCGGTGTCAGCCTGCAGCTCTGCGCTCGCCCGGCATCATGACCGGACCGCGCAGCTGGCGAACGACATCGATCTCGTAGCCTGCGTGGAGCATGTCCCGCTGCGCGAACGAAGCAACGGCATCGAGACTGTGCCAGCCGATGTCCAGCAGCTCGCCGCGATCGAAACGCAGGATCGGCGCCGGCAGGGACGCCGTATAAACCCGATGCCAGCCGCCACGGAAGTGCCAGTCCCCGATTTCTTCGAGATCACTCACCTCGAGCTCGAGTTCCTCGAACAGCTCCCGCCGCACCGCGGCCTCAGGCTGTTCACCGAGATCGATGTGACCACCTGGCAGTCCCCAGCGCGGGCTGCGGTCGCGGCCGCCGCCGGCATGGATCACGAGCAGGTGGTGATCACCATCGGTCAGCAGACAGCGGGCGGTGCGAAGGCGGCGTTTCTTGAACAGGGACAGCATGATCCGAGCGAACTCCAGGCAACATTTGGACTCTTAAGTCATGCACATAGCATACCGGAAACGCGCGTCACCCGCTTGAGGCGAAGAAAATGAGCCCGGATCCGAGCGATGCTATCGTGGCCGACCGACTTTCGATGCCACCCACGGAGAGTTGAATGAGAGGTTCCGTCGCGCTATCGCTTCCTCTGCTGATGCTGTTCGCGCTGCCAGCTGCGCTGGCACAGCAGAGCCCGCCCGCCCTCGAACGCACCGTCACGGAGCGTCCCTTGGAAATCACTGTCGATCGCCGCCAGTGCGGGCGGGAAGGGATCTACGTCCAGGTACTCGGCGCCAGCGCCGGGGAGCTCGATGATGGCCAGGCGTCCTCAGGCTACCTGGTATGGGTGAATGGCAGGGCCCGGATCCTGATCGACGCCGGGCCGGGAACGGCGCTGCGCTTCGAGGAGTCCGGCGCCGAGTTCCGGGACCTCTATGCCATGGTCTTCACTCAGATCCACCCGCAGCACACGGCTGACCTACCGGCCTTCGTAATGGGATCGATCCATGCCGGGCGCAGCGAAACGCTGCCCATCTTCGGCCCTGCCGGCAACGACCGGGTACCGGGCTTCGAAGCGTGGCTCGACCTCATCATGGGCCCGACCGGGGCGTTCCGGAATCTGGCGGACATCTTCTCCAGCCTCAGCCAGGCCGGTTATCGGATTCAGCCGACGGAGATCGACACCAGCGGGCGTGGGACCTGGAGCGGTTTCCGCCAGGACGGCATCACCCTGAGCAGCGTCGGCACCGACCACGGCAATCAACCGGCGCTCGCCTGGCGAGTGGACGTGGACGGCATCGGCATTACGTTCACAGGCAGTACGGCCAACCGGCGGCAACTCGTCAATGACCTCGCGGCTGATTCCGTGATCCTGGTCGCCCATCACGCCATTCCAGAGAACGCCCGCGGCTTCGTTCGCGAGCAGTTCATGACGCCGTCGCAGATCGGCCGCCTGGCCGCCGATTCCGGCGTCAATCGCCTAGTGCTGTCCCATCGCAGCGCGCGCACACGCGGTCGCGAAACCCAATCCCGCGATGAGATCCGCAACCACTTCCGCGGCTCCATCGTGTTCGCCAACGACCTGAACTGCTGGCGCACATGACCACGCCCGACGCAGCAAGCAGCGCGGCCGTCCTCGACTTCTGGTTCGGGGCATTCGACGCGGACGGCTTGATGGACGCCGGTCGCAGGCAGGCCTTGTTCAGGGCCGACCCGGCCTTCGATGCCCGGATTGATGAGCATTTCGGAGCCGCCGTGGAAGCTGCGCTGCGCGGTGAGCTGGACCATTGGAACACCACTGCGCGCGGACGCGCCGCGGCCATCCTGTTGCTCGATCAATTCACCCGCAACATCTACCGTGGCCATGCGCGCGCCTTTGCCGGTGACGAACGGGCCCTGACCATGGCCCGGACGGGCGTGGAATGCGCAGACGATCGCCTGCTCACCGTCGATGAGCGCGCGTTTTTCTACCTGCCTTTCGAACACTCGGAGAACATTGCCGATCAGGACACCTGCGTTGCCCTGCTCGAACGCCTGTTGTCCGAACAAGGCCCCGGCAACCCGTCCGCCGCTGTCGTCGGCAGCTACCTCGGCCATGCGCAGGAGCATCGGGCAATCATTCGACAGTTCGGCCGCTTTCCCCATCGTAATGCGGTGCTCGGGCGCGAGGACACCGAGGCGGAGGCCGCCTGGCGCCAACGGGATCGCCGCCGCTTCGGCCAGTGACGGCGATCCCGGTGCGCCCACTCCGGTCTTGCAATGTCACAGCGCAAACCCGACTCTTTTCCTCATGAAGAAATCAGATGACGAACTGTTTGCAGAGGAAATGGCCGGAGTCACGCCACTGCCGGCGGACGGCCGCGCCGCTCCCAAGGGAAAGCCCGGGGAACCCACTCCAGCCCAACTCGCACGTCGGCGGGCAGCGGAGGCGAAAGCCGACGACCTCAACCCCCTGACCCTGGGCGAGGTGCGACCGGTTGCACCCTTCGATGAGCTGGCCTGGAAGCAGGATGGGGTGCAGGAGGGGGTGTATCGCAAACTCCGCCTCGGTCGCTACCCGCTGCAGGCCACCCTGGATCTGCACCGAATGACCGTCCGCGAGGCGCGGGACGCGCTGTACGCCTTCGTCCTCGAAGCCGTGGCCCTGGATCTACGCACGGTCCTGATCACCCACGGCCGCGGCGATCGCAGTGCCACGCCTGCACGCATCAAAAGCTACGTCGCGCGCTGGCTTCAGGACCTGCCCGAGGTGCTCGCGTTCCACAGCGCCCAGCGACAGCACGGCGGCTATGGAGCTTCCTACGCTCTGCTGCGCAAGAGTCCGGAGAAACGCATGGACAACAGAGAGCGGTTCGCCCGCAGGAACTGAAGGGCGCGCCTGCTGACATCAGGACAGGCGTTTCTCGAGTTCGATCAAGCGTTCCTGGAAACCCGCCGAGGCATAAAGCGAGCGTGCGATGCCGTTGGCCGCCAGCACCTGCACACGCAACCGCTGCGCACCGCGCTCCCGGGCGAAGGCTTCGCCCGCCTCCAGCAGCCGACGGCCCATGCCCTGGCTGCGCTGCCGAGGCGCAAGATAGAGCTCCCCGACCATGGCGTGGGGTCGCCCCTTTTCGTCCACCTGTTGTTCCGGAACGCGGGCGAGGATGCACAGGAAACCCACCACGGCGCCATCCTGCACCGCAACGAGCACTCGACCCTGATAGGCCCGGCAGCGCTGCATCATGGCGTCTACGTAGCGCCGCGCGACCTGGGCTCCTGGAGGAAGATCCGGATCCAGAGCGCGTTCGTAGTCCTGCAGCCCGACCACACACGCGATCACGTCTTCCCGGTCGTGGGCCGGTTCGTAATCGCGAATGTCGAGCTTCTCCGACGGGTGGCTGGTGGCGGCTGTCATGGCAATCGCTTCCCTCTCGTTGCTGCCGACATTTTTCGCACGCCGTGCGCTTATGGCAAGGTGATCGTGACCGCTTGCGGGCTCATCACAACCGTCATTCTGATGATGACCGGCGGCCCGATAGCTGCCAACATCAGGGGGCCCGTTGGCAGTCTTCGACCGGGCAATGAATGCCGGTCGGAAAGGCGACACGCCCAGTCGTCCTGCCGCTCAGGCCTAATCGATGACCCGCATGATCGACCCCTAGAAGGTCGGCTCCGGCAGGGGAGAAAGGTGCATGCAGGCTCCGGTACGGCGCTTGTCGCTGGGCACGATGGCGGCGTTCGGTTTCGGGCAGACGGCCGAGGGCGTCAAGAACGCTGCTTTCAACACTTTCGTGCTGTTCTATTACCAGCAGGTGGTCGGCGTGTCCGGCACTCTGACCGGTATCGCCCTGGCCATTGCACTGTGCTTCGACGCGGTCACGGATCCGCTGGCGGGTGCGATTTCCGACAAGACGCGCACCCGCTGGGGGCGGCGCCATCCTTTCATGCTGGCAGCAGTCATTCCGCTGACGTTCTCATTCTACTTCCTGTTCAATCCGCCGGGCGGCCTCTCCGAATTCGGCAGTTTCCTGTGGCTGGCGGCGTTCGCGGTGCTGGTGCGCGGCTCGCTGACCTTCTATCACATCCCGCACCTGGCGCTGGGCGCCGAAATGGCCATGGACTACAACCAGCGCTCGACGCTGTTCGCGTTCAGCACCCTGTTCAGCCTCGCCGGTGGCGCCATGACCGGTTTCCTCGCCTATCTTCTGTTCTTCCCCACGACTCCCGAGTACTCCCCCGGGCTGCTGAACCCCGACGGCTACGTCAGCTTCGGCGTCACGTTCGGCATCGTCATGGCCCTGGCCATCGTCGGCTGCGCCTTCGGTACCCGCAAGGAGATCCCGCACCTCAGGCAACCGGTCACCATCGTGCCTTTCGGGGTGCTACGCATGGTGAGAGAAGTCATGGAGGCATTCCGGAACCGATCCTTCCGGGCGCTCTTCTTCGGCATGCTGCTCGGCACCATGATCATCAGCGTCGAGGCCGTGTTGAGCCCGTTCATGGGTCTGCATTTTTGGGAGTTCACCACCGAGCAGCTCGCGCTGATTCCACCCATTGCCCTCGTCGGCATGCTGCTCAGTCTGCCGTTAACGCCGGTGGTCACGCGGCTCCTCGACAAGAAACTCGCCGTGATCATTCCCGCAGCGATCGCGATCGTCAACGGCAACGTCCTGATCGTCCTGCGCCTGCTCGACGTGCCCTGGTTTCCGACCAACGAATCACCCTGGATGCTGCCGCTGGTGATGCTGACGGTGTTCATCACCACCACCGTCGCGCCGGTGATCTTCACGAGCATCAACTCCATGTTCGCGGACATTGCGGACGAGCATGAACTGGAGACCGGCGAAAGGCGTGAGGGCATCATCTACGCCGCGCGTTCGTTCTGTCTGAAGGCTACGGGCGCGGTCGGCGTGATGCTCGGCGGCTTCATGCTCGACATCATCGCCTTCCCTCGGGGTGCGCCGGTGGGCAGCGTCGACCCCGACACCATCTGGCAGCTTGGCTTCGTGCAGGGTCCGGCGACGTCACTGTTCAGTTTCTGCGGCCTGATCCTGTATGCACGTTACCGCCTCAACCGGGCGCGCCACGCGGAGATTCTGGAGGAACTCGAACGGCGTCGTGAAGCGGCGGGATGATCGGGTCTCAGCGTGCGCAGTGGACGCAACGCTCCGCCGCAGGATCGATCTCGAGGCGGCCAGGCACAATGGGGGCGTCGCACTCGAGACAGCGACCATAGTGACCCTCGTCGAGGCGCAAAAGCGCCGCTCGGATGCGCCGTCGCTCATGCTGCCTGCGGGCCGCGCTGGCCCCTGCCATGGCCTGCCCCTGCAGCGCGTCCATCCGTGACAGACGCCCGACCCGGCTCTGGTCGAGCTCAACGGTCTTCTGCGCGTCCGCACCGGCAGCATCGAGCGCATCAAGCTCTTCCAGCCGCTCGTGCAGGGCGCGACGCGCATCATCGTGAGCAGGCGGTGACATGCGCTCAGGCCTCGACATCGGGCAAACGTTCGTAGGACTCGACGCGGTTGCGCCCGGCGTGCTTGGCGCGATACAGCGCCTTGTCCGCCTTTTCCACCATATCCTCAAGCGTTTCCCCCGCACCCTCGAGGCGCGCAATACCGATACTGACCGTCACCGGTATCTCCAGCCCCTTGAACTCCACCGGCCGGGAAGCGACCAGCGCACGCATACGCTCTGCCACCAGGCGGGCGTGCTCGAGTTCACTGTGCGGCAACAGCACCACGAACTCCTCGCCACCAAAACGGCAGTATTTGTCGCTGGACCGCAGGGAATCCATGATCCGCTGTGTCAGCAGCTTCAGCACCGCGTCGCCACAGGCGTGACCGTGCTGATCATTGATGAGTTTGAAGTTGTCGAAGTCCAACAGCAGGATCGTTACCGGAATGCCGTAGCGCCGGGCGCGCTTCAATTCCGCACGGCCCGAATCGAAAAAATCGCGGCGCGTACAGGCGCCGGTGAGCGAGTCGAAGCGGGTTTTTTCCCGCAGCTCATGCTGCTGGAAGAGCAAGGCCAGATGCAGATTGATGATCTCGCGAAACTGGTCCAGCAGTCGTGCGGCACGATCGGAGTACAGCTTCTCCTCGCCATCAAGGACGCAGATGACCCCGAACGGTTCCCCGTCAGGCCAGCTCAACGGCAGGCCCATGTAGGACGTCATGCCTCGCCGCTCAGCCGGGCCGCTGCGCCAGCGTTCGTCCCGCTCCGCATTTGCCACCCGAAGCAGGGTGCGCCCTTGAATCGACGCCTCGAAAAAACTGTCCGGATGGCGTTCGGTGACGTCGCCGCTGGCGTAGCTGTTGCCCTCGGTATCACTGGCAACCAGCACCTCCAACTCGTCCGCGCCACGCACCTTCAGAATCAGGGCCGCCGGGACGTCGATAAGATCCGCCATGATGTCGACAGACTTCTGCCATGCCTCACCCGTGGACTGTGGAATCTCGATGACGTCGTGCTGCATGAGGCTCACTCCGGCCTGCGATCCTCATTGTTGTCGCAGAGTCGGCAGGGCGTCCACCCTGCAAAACTGGGACGGGGCCGACCATCGGCCTCGAAGCTGCCATCCCCTGCAGCGAGTGGTCGCGGCGATCGGAATCGCTCTGCTATCGTCTGCGCCATCCAAGACACCCTGGAGGCCGTTCCATGACCTGCCCGCCCTGGCCACGCGCCACCACGCTTCTGCTTGCGCTCGTTCTGCTCGCCTGCCTGCCCGCCATCGTCCGCGCCGACGCGGCCCATGAAGCGGCTGCCGAAGAACTGCTTCGACTCATCCAGGTGGACCGCGGACTCTCACCCATGGCAGCCCGCATGCGCCAGAGCACGCTGCAGCAGATCCGCGCCCAGGACGTGGCAGTCGGCGAGGAGCCCGTCGCGGCACCCTACCTGGCCCGCATAGGCGAACTGATCGAGCAGACGCTGAGCTGGGAACGGCTGCGCCCGGAATTCCTCGAGATCTATACTCAAACCTTCACCCGCGAAGAACTCGTCGCGCTGAACACGTTCTTCAGATCATCCGTCGGCGGTAAGTATCTGGCCAACGTCAGCAGCCTGAACCAGCAGGCCACCGAGGTTGTCCGCCGCCACGCCATGGCGACTGCTCCTGAGGTTCGCGCGATCACCGATGAGATGCGCGCCGCCCTCGACGGCAACTGAACGCGAACGCGTGGCCGGAACGCCTTGAAATTGCTCCCGCGACCGTTCCGATGCTATAAAGCCGCGCGACAACCTAAGGGGAGGCCTTCTGGCGACAGCCACCAGGCCTGAGACATCCGGTGAGCGGATGGACCCTTCGAACCTGATCCGGTTAGCACCGGCGTAGGGATAGGTCGAGTCCGGGACCACCCCGCCTCTTCTCTTTGCCTTCCGCGCCAGGATTCCGGGTCTCCTGCCTCCAGGAGAAACCGATGGCACGCTCGATTCCCATGCTCCGCCAAGTTGCTGCAACCTCGCTGCTAGCGACCGTCAGCTTCACCCACGCTGCCAGTGTCGATGAAATCGTCGTCAAGGGCGACCTGCGCGAGAGTCGCCTGCTCGAGCTTCCGGTGTCCGTCACCGTGATCGACGAAAGCGTCATCAGAAGCAGAAGCGCGACCCACCTCGAGGACGTGCTGAACATCGCGCCGAACGTGAATTTTTCCTCCGGGGCGTCCCGCAGCCGCTTCTTCCAGATCCGGGGCATCGGCGAACGAGGCCAGTTCGTCGAACCGCTGAACCCCTCCGTGGGCGTCATCCTCGACGGCGTCGATCTCACCGGCGCGGCGACCGCTGCCACCTTGTTCGACGTGGATCAGGTCGAGATCTTCCGCGGCCCCCAGGGCACCCGTTACGGCGCCAATGCCCATGCGGGCCTGATCGTGCTGCAGAGTCGCGCGCCCACCTTCGAACCCGAGGCCCGCGTCGAGGCCGACATCGGCAACTTCGGTACCCGGCGCCTCGCCGCTGCCGTGTCCGGCCCTCTCGCCGGTGAACGTCTCGCAGGACGGTTGGCAGCCCAGCACTATCAGAGCGACGGTTTCATGAAGAACCGCTTTCTCGACCGGGACGACACCGAGGAGAAGGACGAACTGACCCTGCGCGGCCGGCTGCAGTGGCTGGCCAGCGACGCCGTGCTCGTCGACCTCTCGCTGGCACGCATCGAGATCGACAACGGCTACGACTCGTTCACCCTCGAAAACTCCCGCGACACGCTCACCGACGAACCCGGGTTCGATCGTCAGGACACCACCCTGGCATCCGCTCGCGTGGAGATCGCCACCACTGCTGGCTTCGGCATCGAGGGCACGGCAGCCATCGCCTGGTCGGACATCGACTACGGCTTCGACGAGGACTGGACTTTCGCCGGGTTTCATCCCGCCGGCTTCCAGTCCTTCGACCGCTATCAGCGCGATCGCGACACGCGATCGCTTGAACTGCGGCTGGTGTCGGACCCGTCGGGTCGGCTGTTCGACGGTCGCAGCGACTGGATCCTGGGCGCCTATCATCACCGCAACGAGGAGGACCTGGAACGGATCCGCACCAGCCCCACCCGGGTGCGCACCTTCGCAAGCGAGTTCGAGACACGACGCACCTCCCTGTTCGGCCAGCTGGATACGACGATCAGCGATCGGGTGAACCTGACCACCGGCCTGCGCTATGAACGACGCAGGTCGGACTACGAGGACTCCGCGGCGGTTAAGTTCTCCCCCAGCGAGCATCTGTGGGGCGGACGCATAGGCCTGGAGTTGCTCACCAACCAGGACACGCTCGTGTACGCCACGGTTTCCCGAGGCTACAAGGCCGGCGGCTTCAACACCGACGGATCACTCGATGCGGATCTGCGCCTGTACGACAGCGAGTACGTCTGGAACTACGAGATCGGCGTGAAGTCGAGCCAGCTCGACGGTGCCCTGTCCACGCGTCTGTCGGTGTTTTACATGGACCGCCGCGACCAGCAGGTCGGCACTTCACTGGTGCGTCCGCGAGAAGACGGCTCCAGCGAGTTCATCGCGTTCGTCGGCAATGCCGCCGAGGGCCGCAACTACGGCCTGGAACTGGAACTGGACTGGGCCGCGAGCGAAAGGCTGCGCCTTTCCGGCAGCCTGGGCCTGCTGCGGACCAAGTTCCGCGACTTCGTCAATTCCGCCGGTGACGATCTCGACGGCCGCGATCAGCCTCACGCGCCCCGCTACCAGTTTCACCTGGCCGCAGACTACCGCTTCGACGCCGGCTTCTACGTCCGCCTGGAGGCGGAAGGACGCGATGACTTCTTCTTCTCTGGCTCCCATCAGGAGAAGTCCAGCAGCTACGAGTTGCTCAGTGCACGGGCCGGTTGGCAGGGCGAGCGCGTGGAGATCGCGCTCTGGGGCCGCAATCTGACTGACAAGGATTACGAGGTGCGCGGCTTCGGCGGCTTCGGCAACGATCCTCGGGATGGCTATGCACCCGGCCGCTACACCCAGTTCGGCGCACCGCGGACCCTGGGGGTCAGCGCCAGCATGACGTTCTGAACGGGAATATCCGACGGTCGGACATCAGTCGCGGTCGATCGGAGCGCAAGCCTGCAGGTAGATGCAGGCCAGCGCCTCGATGCCGCGTCGGTCGTCATCATCGAAGCGGGCCGGTTCGGGGCTGTCGATGTCGAGCACACCGATCAGGCTGCCGTCCGGCCCGTGCAGGGGTACGACGACCTCTGATCGAGACGCCGTGTCACAGGCGATGTGCCCAGGGAAGGCGTCCACGTGATCCACCACCTGCGTCCTGCCGGTGGCGGCCGCGGTCCCGCACACACCCTTGCCGAGCTCGATACGCACGCAGGCTGGCTGTCCCTGAAAAGGCCCCAACACCAGCTCCTGGCCATCGAAGAGGTAGAAGCCCACCCAGTTGACCGCCGGCAGACTGTGAAAGAGCAGCGCAGCAAGATTCGCCGCGTTGGCGATCCGGTCCCGCTCGCACTCGAGCAACGCCTGCGCCTGTTGCGTGAGGCTCCGGTACTGCTCCGGTTTCGGCAGATCATCAATGGGCATGACTGGGTGCATGAGGCGCTCCTGCTGTCCGGGCGCGACATTCTACCCGTCCTGACCGCATGGCCTGCGAGCACACGCGGCTTCAGTGGCCGTTCCCGCGTATGATGAAACGCTGACCTTCCATCACGGGCCAACTGGAGCCTGCAGTCGATGGACACCACCGAACGCATTCGCACACTCGCGCGCAGCGGTGAGAACGGCCATGAGCAACTGCTGGCCATGCTCCGCGAAGACCCGGGACACACCCACGAACTGATCTCGGCTCTGACCTGCGATCAGCGCGACGTGGAGGCGGGCGCGGCCGGCGCCCTGAGCCTGGTGGCGCGGGAGGCACCCGATGTCCTCGAGCCCATGGCCCGGCGTCTGTTCCGCATCGCGGCAGGCAGCGAAAACCAGGCGGTACGCCTGGCCATCGCCGAGACCATGCCCCTGCTCGAGCTCGGCCGCTGGCAGGCCGGGCGGCTGGCCTTCGTCTTCGAAAGCTGGCTCGACGATCGTGATCCAGAAATCAAGCGGGCAGCCATGGAAGCCCTGGTGGCCCTGGTGCCCCAGCGTCCATCGCTGGGACCGAGGGTCCGACGCGAAATCGAGCGGCGGGCTGCGGAAGGCTCACCCACGGCCATCAAGCACGGCGTGAAGCTGCTCGAGGGGCTGCGGGAATTCTAATCACGGTGATGCGAGTCAGTCCGCCCGCCATGCCATCCGCGCCACCCGGTCCCCCGCGAACGTTCCAAGCCAGAGGTCGGCACCCACCTGCAGCGCCACGCTGACGGCTCCGATCGGCACGTCATCCCGCTCCAGCACCACTGTGGGCGTCAGATCCTCCGGATCCAGGGCCAGGATGGAGAACGGCAACGCACAAGTGCCGGAGTGAACGTTCTGGCAGTTCACCACATCGAAAATGCTGCCTCGGTGGGATGCCACCAGCAGGCGGCCATCCTCGGCCCACGTGGCGTTGTCCGGGTACGGTACGCGGGCCACCGCGACGACTTCGCCCGTGCGGGTATCGATGCGTCGGACCTCCCCGCCCAGATAGGCGTTGAGATAGATGTAGCGCTCATTGCTGCAGCGGGCGATGCCGTTGGGCATCGGCGCACGCGTTCCTGGGACCTCCATGAATCCGGAAGCGGGCCGCCACTCGATGACCCAACCGCTGTTGGTGCCGAACATGGCTTTGAGCACGGAGGACATCTCCGCATCACGTGCGTACATGTGGGTGGCCCAGAAACCGCCGTCGGACAGCGCCACCAGATCATTGAGGTAGCTCGGCTCCGGCATCACCACGCAGCCGCGCCAGCGCAGACGCGGCAGACCACGCTCATCCGCATCGGCCTCGAAGTACTCCACGGACTCGCGGCCGCCATGATTGATCACCAGCAGGGCATGGCGGCCATCCGCGCGCTGAATCAGGTCCAGGCCATGAGGCGCAAAGGCCGGTCCGGGCGGCCCCGGACAGCCGGGCGACCCCCAGCCGGGCTCAGGGTGGTCCAGTCCTATCCCGGGATAGAGAAGATGGGCGCGGGGCGCCTTGGGATCGTAGCTGGCGAGACTGCCTGGAACGGAGCCGTCGAGGCTGCCGAACTGGCTGACAAGCACGCTGCGCGCCGGGGCGAAGTAGACGAGATCCTCGGGATTGGAAAAACCGCAGAAGGGTTCGACGCCACCACCGGGCTCGCAGCCGATGATTGGCGGGTCGAGTTTTCCAGAGCAGGCGCAGAGCGCCAGCAGCAGCAGGGCGGCAGCACCCGAGCGCACGCTACGACCGCCGCCAGGCCACGCCCCTGTGGTCGCCGTCGATTGCTGCACGTGATGCCCCCCGCCCCCCGGACTCAAACAAGCATAGCCGAACCGGGCGCGGCCGCTTCAGGAACTGCAGGACAGGATGGAGCAGCCGGCCTTGTGCCGTGCCCATTCGGGGCGACGCTCTGCCAGATCAGCATGTTCCGATTGCTCGTCATAGGGCCTGCGCAGCACGTCGAGCAACCGTGCGATCGGGGCCGTGTCGCCCTCTTCCGCCGCATCGATCGCCTGTTGGGCGAGATAGTTGCGCAGGACGAACCTGGGATTGGCGCGATTCATGCGCGCTTTGCGCTGCTCCTCGCTGACGCCTTGCGCAGCCAGGGCTGCCGCATAGCGGTCGAGCCAGCCGAGCACCTCGGCCGCCGGCGGCGCAGCCGAGTAGTAGGCGTCCGCCAGCGGTTCGAGCCGGCTGGCCGCAGGCGCGTCCGCCGCCAGCGAAACCTGGGCCAGATTGCGGAAGAATAATGTCATGTCGGTCTCGACCCGCTGCAGCAGCGTGAACAGATCCGAGACCAGGGCGTCGTCGTCGAGATGGGTCAGACCGAGCTTCGCTGCCAGCATGCCCGGAAACGTCGACTCGTAGGTGGCCCGATAGGCGTCGATGCCGGCCTCGATCCCGGCTTCACTGAGCCCCAGCGGGGCAAGCGCCTGACCGAGCCGGGCAAGGTTCCACATGGCGATGGCGGGTTGATTGCCGAAACAGTAGCGCTTGCCAGGAAGGTCGGTGGTGTTCGGCGTCCAGTCGGGCTCGAAGCCTTCGAGCCAGCCATAGGGGCCGTAGTCAATGGTCAGGCCCAACAGCGACATGTTGTCCGTGTTCATGACGCCATGAACGAAGCCGACCCGCATCCAGTGCGCCACCATGACCGCCGTCCGCCGACAGACGTCCGCAAACCAGAGGGCATGGGCCTCGGGTCTGGGACCGTCGCATTCCGGATACAATTCGGTGAGCACATGCTCGGCCAGCCGTTCGAGCAGCGCATGATCACCCCGGAGAGCCGGCAGCTCGAGATTGCCGAAACGGAGGAAGGAAGGCGCCACCCGGCACACGATGGCACCCGGCTCAGGGCGCGGATGCCCATCGTAAAACATGTCGCGCACCACGTTTTCACCGGTAGTGACGAGGCTCAGGGCGCGGGTGGTGGGCACGCCGAGATGGTGCATAGCCTCGCTGCAGAGAAACTCGCGAACGGACGAGCGCAGGACGGCGCGACCATCGGCCATTCGCGAATACGGCGTGGGGCCCGCGCCCTTGAGCTGCAGCTCCCAGCGACCACCCTCGGGTGCGATGAGCTCGCCGAGATTGATCGCGCGACCATCGCCGAGCTGACCGGCCCAGTTACCGAACTGATGCCCGCCATAGCAGGCGGCGAAGGGGGCCATGCCCGGAAGCAGGCGATTGCCCGCAAGGACTGCGGCAACGGCAGCAGGATCATCCGGTGCGGCGAGGCCGAGCAAATCGGCGCAATCCTGCGACCAAGCGAGCAGGCGGGGAGCGGCCACCGGAGTCGGGCGGACTCGGCTGAAGCAGACGCCTTGCACCTGTCGTGGGCGATGGTCGGTCTCGGCCTCGCCAGGCAGAGACGACACCAGTCGCTGTTCGAATGTGGCTTCAGTCAGTTGCACGACAGCTCCGGCAAATCACAGCCCCTCGTAGGCTTCGGCCAGGCGGAACCGGATCGTGGAGCCGACGCTCTCCACCACGGTCGGTTCGCCGCCGCTGCGCGGCGGTCGATAGCGCCAGGTCCGCACGGCCGCCAGCGCGGCCTCATCGAATACGCCCGGAGGTTCGGCCGCGAGTACGCGCAGATCGGTGACATGGCCGGACGCGGTCACCGTATAGATGAGCGTCACTTCGCCCTCGACGCCGCGGTCCTTGGCATCCTGCGGATAGACGGGCTGAGCGCCCTCCACCAGTTCCAGGACGGGTCGGCCGTCACCGGTCAGAGCGGCGCAGCCTGCAAGCAGGCCGATCAGCAGCAGTGCAGTCAGACGCAACGCGTTCATAGGTCCAGCGCATCGGAGCGCAGCTGCGCTGCACTCTCTCCCACCGATGACGTCCGGGACTGCAAAGGAACGGTCATCCGACCTCCGTGGCGTGACGTGCACGCCGCGCCAGTTCGCCCGCATCCTCGCCGGGACGCAGCACGCGCAGCGCCCAGCGCCAGATCCAGACGCCCGGGCCGACCCGATACCGCTTCAGGGTATCCGGGCCGCAGGCACCCGTCCCGACACCGCGCTGGGCACGATCCACATGCACCTGAATGTGCTCGTCCGGCTGCAGATCCCTGACGTGGCGGGCCGCTTCCAGGGTGACGTCGTCATACCGCAGGGCTGAGAACTCACCCCCGGCCGGCGGCAGCACCAGCAGACCCCGCCCGGTTTCATCTGTCAGGGCGAACCAGCGCACCTCTGTGCGGTTGCCGCAGGCCTGGGGCAGGATATAGGGCACGTAAAGATCATCCACGGTCGTCGCATAACGATCGATCAGCGCCGATGCTGCGCGGTCCCGATAGTTCTCATGCGGGCCTCGGCCATAATAGGTCACCTTGCTGCATTCCGGCGCCATCGTAAACGCCATGCCGATGCGCGGCAGGTCCTCGAGCTCGGCCGGCACGCGGACCATCTCTTCGAGCCAGAGCATGCCGTCGGCACCGAAGCTGAGTTTACGCCTGTGCTCCAGACGCTGCCCACCAGCGGTACGCAGCTTACGCGTCGCGGCCAGGGACACATCCCCTTCGCGGCGCTGGCGGATGGTCGGGCGACCGTGTTCCACCTGCAGGTGAGCGATGCCCCACTCGCGCCAGCGACGCAGCACCCCGCCGGGCGCCAGACCCTCCGCGCGCTCCTCGAGCAGACGCACGCCATCGTTGTCCAGGGGCGCGCGCCACAGATTCAGTGCCACGGGCCCCATCAGCACAGCGTCACCCTGAGTACCGAACCGCCGCACTTCTCCGGTGACAGGGTCGAGGAGCAGATCGAGGTCGCCGGCGGTGGCATGCAGGCCCTCGGGGGACTCCGCGAGGGACACCCGCTCCAGCGGCCAGGATTCCTGGCGTCGCTTGATCCTGGCCTGCATGGGCTCCTGCCACGCGCCGAGTTCGCTGCCCTTGGGCGCCCAGGGTTCGCGCTTGCGGGTGACGACACGGATGTCGAGAAAGGCCTCGGTGCCAGGCAGAGCGTCCGGCTTCGGCAGCTTGACGGCCAGTTCTCCAGTCGCACCCGGTTCCAGCTTCGGAGCTTGCGCCCGACCTTCAGCACAGGTGACGCCGTCGACATGGACCCGCCACAGCACATCAAGCCAATCGCTGCCGCGGAAATCCTGACGATTCTCGAAGCGCAGCCGCCCGCGGCGGCGGTCGTAGCCCAGGAACATCAACGGCGCCGCCAGCACTCGGTGTTCGTAGAGCGCAGGTTTCGGCGTCCGGTCCGGCCAGACGAGACCGTTGATGCAGAAGTTGGCGTCGTTCGGCTCATCCCCGAAGTCACCGCCGAAGCCCCATGCGGAGTCACTCGCCTCAGAGTCCAGAACCAGCCCCTGATCCACCCAGTCCCATATGAAGCCGCCCTGCAGGCTTCGATGGGCCTCGATCAGCGACCAGTAGTCGGCCAGGGAACCATTGCTGTTACCCATGGCGTGGCTGTATTCGCACATCACCAGGGGTTTGCTGCCGGCGTGATTCTCAGCCCAGCTCTGTAGCGCGTCCAGGGACGGGTACATGGGACAGATGACGTCGGTGGCGGCCACGTCGAAGCCCCGACCGCCGCCCAGCGCCTTCGCCAGGCCCCCGCCTTCCAACTCGTCCCAGGGCAGCTGAATGGCGCCTTCGTACATCAGTGGCCGCGTCGGATCGACGGCGCGGATCCAGGCTGCAGCCGCGTCATGCACCGGCGCGTGCCCGCTTTCGTTGCCCAGCGACCACATGATGATGCAGGGATGGTTGCGGTCCCGCTGCACCATGCGCTGGATGCGCGCCAGGATCGCAGGCTCGAAGCGCGGATCCTCCGCCAGGCCCTGCTGCCGCGCGTGACACTCCACGTTGGCTTCGTCGACCACGTAGAGACCCAACTCGTCACACAGATCATAAAACTCGACGGCATTGGGATAGTGGGCGGTGCGCACGGCGTTGAAGCCGAACTGCTTCATCAATTCCAGGTCTTTGCGGGTGGTGGCCACGGGCACGGTCTTGCCTTGGCGGTCGTGATGCTCGTGACGGTTGACACCACGCAGGGTGATCGGACGACCGTTCACTTCCAGCAGGCCGTCACGAATGGCGACGCGGCGGAATCCGCAGTGGATCACGGTGACTTCGGTCACCCGACCGCGCCCGTCGAGCACCTCGACCAGCAGCCGATAGCGCTGGGGATCCTCGGCGCTCCACGGGCGCACCTTGGGCACCCGGGCACTCACGATCGCCCGCGGCCCGCGCCAGAGCAGGTCCGACACCAGCCGCCGCCGCGGGGAACTGCCATCCCGTTGCGGAAAAGGCACTTCCAGCGGCTTACGCAGGAGTTGGCCGCCGCCATCCTTCTCCAGGTGCACCCTGAGACTGTGGCTGCCCGCCTCGGCCGCCTTGCCGCCCAGCCAGGCCTCGACCTCGAGTTGGCCGACACCGGACTCCGGGTCGAAATCCGCATGGACCCGGACGTCCGCCAGGAACGTCGCTGCGGTGGTGTACAGATGGACGTCCCGATGCAGGCCGGCCATGAACCAATGGTCCTGGTCCTCCAACCAGGTACCATCCGAGTAACGCAGCACTTCCAGCACCAGGGTGTTGTAGCCCGGCTGCAGGTTCGGTGTCAGGTCAAACTCGCTTGGCAGCCGCGAATCCTTGGCGAAGCCGAGGCAGATTCCATTGAGATGCACGCGAACCAAGCTCTCAGCGCCTCCGATGTGGAGGACCACGCGCCGTTTGTGCCATCCAGCCGGGAGCCGCACCTTACGCCGGTAGACGCCGGTGGGGTTGGCTTCGGGGACGTTCGGCGGCTCCGCGTCGAAGGGCATCCGCACGTTGGTGTAATGGGGATGATCCTGGCCCTGCATGGGCCAACAGCCCGGCACGTCGACATCACGCCAATTGCGATCATCGTAACTCGATCCCCGGACCGCATCCGGGACGTCCTCCGGGCGGTCGAAGAGCCGGAACCGCCAACGGCCGTCCAGCTCCATCCGCCACGGATGTTCACCGCGTGCTGCAGCAGCCGAGGCTCTATCCGGGGCCGCGGTGAACGTCGTGCGCATGGGCAGCCGCCCCGCGGCAGTCTGCTCCGGCGAGCACCAGATCGGCGCCTCCGACGGGCCCGTTCTCTGCATCGTCTGATTCTCCTGAACCGGCCGGTATGCCCCCGGGGTGTGCAAGTATCGCGTAGGCGTGTCCTGGACGCCACGCACTCAGGCGGGCTGTTGCGTGGGTGGCGCACCTGGGCATGCGGATGGCGGGCCGTCCCGCCCGCGGATCGGCACAGAGCCTACCTGCGCCTGGCCTTGGCGAAGGCCGCAGCCAGGGCGCCGTCCGCCGCGGGGACCTTGGCCGGCTCGCGGTTGCGGCCGGGCGCCTTGTCCCCAGACCGCCGTGCCCCGCCACCACCGCCCTCGCTGCGACGCTCGCCCGGCGTGTCGTCGAGACGCATGGACAGGGCAATGCGCTTGCGTGGCAGGTCCACGTCGAGAACCTTCACGCGCACGATGTCCCCGGCCTTCACCACCTCCCGCGGATCCTTTACGAACCGATCCGCCAGGGCGGACACATGGACGAGGCCGTCCTGGTGGACACCAAGATCGACAAAGGCACCGAACGCGACGACGTTGCTGATCACGCCCTCGAGGACCATGCCGGGCTGCAGATCCTTGATGTCCTCGACGCCATCGGCGAAGCGGGCGGTCCGAAACTCCGGGCGCGGATCGCGACCCGGCTTCTCGAGCTCGGCGAGGATGTCGCGCACCGTGGGCAGGCCGAAGCGATCATCCGTGTAGCGCTCGGGATTCAGTGACCGCAGAAAACTGCTGTCGCCGATGAGTGCCCTGAGTTCCCGCGAGGCGTCGCCCAGAATGCGCTTCACCACCGGGTAGGCCTCCGGGTGGACGGCCGAAGCATCGAGCGGGTCATCGCCGTCGCGGATGCGCAGGAACCCTGCACATTGTTCGAACGTCTTCTCCCCGAGACGAGGCACGCTCAGCAACTCCCGGCGGCGCCGGAAGGCGCCGTGGGCATCCCGATGGCTGACGATGTTCTCCGCCACCGCAGGACTGAGGCCGGCGACTCGCGCCAGCAGCGGAGCCGAGGCCGTATTGACCTCCACCCCCACCGCATTCACGCAATCCTCCACCCGAGCATCGAGGGCCCGTGCCAAGCGCGTCTGGTTGACGTCGTGCTGGTACTGGCCAACGCCGATGGACTTCGGCTCGATCTTGACCAGCTCAGCCAGCGGATCCTGCAGCCGGCGGGCGATGGAAATGGCCCCGCGCAAGCTCACGTCTACGTCCGGGAACTCCTTCGAGGCCAGCTCCGATGCCGAGTACACCGAGGCACCGGCCTCGCTGACGACCAGCTTCTCGACGCCGAGCTCCAGGTGCCGCTGCTTGAGATCCGCCGCAAGACGATCGGTTTCCCGGGAGGCCGTGCCATTGCCGATGGCGATCAGCTCCACAGCATGGGTGGCGCACAACGCGGCAAGGCGGGCGATGGCCGCATCTGCCTGGTTGCGCGGGGCGAAGGGATACACCGTGTCCGTGGCCAACAGCTTGCCGGTGGCGTCCACCACCGCGACCTTGACCCCGGTGCGCAGGCCGGGATCGAGGCCCATCACTGCCTTGGACCCTGCCGGTGCTGCCAGCATGAGATCAGTGAGATTGGCGCCGAAGATGCGGATGGCTTCCGCCTCGGCCGTCTCCCGTGCCCGCAGCATGAGATCAAGACCCAGGGTGACCAGCAGCTTGAAACGCCAGGCATGGCGGAACGTCTCGGCCAGCCACGGGTCGCCGGGACGGCCCTGGTCACGCCAGCCCACATGGCCAGCGATGCGGCCGATCGCCGCCGCCTGCCCGGCGTCGGCATCACCGTCGAGTACGGGCAGCAGGTCGAGGCCCAGAATGCCCTCGTTGCGTCCGCGCAGCAGCGCCAGCAGGCGGTGGGAGGGAATCTTGCGCAATGGCTCAGCGTGATCGAAGTAGTCGCGGTACTTCGCCCCCGCTTCCTCCTTCCCCGCGAGCACACGGGACTGCAGCTGACCCTGCTCCCAGAGCCACTCGCGCAGGGCGCCGACCAGACCGGCCTCTTCGGCGATGGCCTCGATGAGGATGGCCCGCGCACCGTCGAGGGCACTCTTGACGTCCTCGACGCCGCGCGCAGGGTCCACGAAAACGGCGGCGCGTTCCTCGGGCACCCGATCCGGGTGGTCTCTGAGATCGAAGGCCAGCGGCTCGAGCCCGGCCTCGCGGGCAATCTGGGCCTTGGTCCGGCGCTTGGGCTTGTAGGGCAGGTAAAGGTCTTCGAGCCGCGCCTTGGTGTCTGCAGCCTCGATGTCCGCGCGCAGGCCCGCCGTGAGTTTGCCCTGCTCATTAACGCTGGCCAGCACACTGGCACGCCGGTCCTCGAGTTCCCGCAGGTAGCCGAGACGCTCCTCGAGGGCCCGCAGCTGGATGTCGTCGAGCCCCCCGGTGGCCTCTTTCCGATAGCGGGCGACGAAGGGTACGGTGGCGCCTCCGTCGAGCAACTCGACGGTAGCGGTCACCTGATCAGAGCGGGCACCGATGGCCTGGGCAATGGCATCGACAATGCGGGTCTGGGTATCTGTCATGGGCAGCTGCGCTTAAGTTCCGGAAGACGCGCACTCTAACCCGGACATCGCAACCGCCGACAGGCGGGAAGCGCGTATTCGCGTTCGTCAGCGTTCGACGAAGGCCCGCTCGATTACGAAGTGGCCGGCCTCGCCGGCGCGATACTCACGCATGCCGACATTTTCGAGCAGCGTCACCGTGTCATCGAGCATGGCCGGACTGCCGCAGAGCATGAACCGGTCGTCCTCGACGGACAGCGCCGGCATGCCGAGATCTTCGAACAGCTTGCCGCTCTCGATCAGGTCGGTGAGCCTGCCCTGATGCAGAAAAGGCTCACGGGTCACCGTCGGGTAGTACAGCAGCTTGTTACGGATCACGTCACCGAAGTACTCGTTTTGCGGCAGGCGCGCGGTGATGACGTCCTGATAGGCAAGGTCCGAGACGTAACGGCAGCCGTGGGCGAGAATCACCTTGTCGAACTGCTCGTAGATCTCCGGATCCTTGATCAGGCTCAAAAAGGGCGCCAGTCCGGTTCCGGTGCCGAGCAGATACAGGTTGCGGCCGGGCAGCAGGTGGTCGGCCACCAAGGTACCGGTGGGCTTGCGACCCACCAGGATCTGATCGCCTTCGCGGATGTGCTGCAGCCGCGACGTCAGCGGGCCGTCGTCCACCTTGATGCTGAAGAACTCGAGCTCGTCTTCGTAGTTAGCGCTCGCTACGCTGTAAGCCCTCAACAACGGGCGGTCGTCCACTTCCAACCCGACCATGGTGAAGTGGCCGTTCTTGAAGCGGAAACCCGGATCCCGGGTGGCCGTGAAACTGAACAGACGGTCCGTCCAATGATGAACGCTGGTGACGGTCTCGACGTTGAGATTGGCCATGCGACAGACCTCGTACTGCGCTGACACGGGAACAGCACTCTAGGCGCAACCTTTATATCGGTAAATAAACATATTCTTATATGGTTAATCTGTTTTTCCAATAATAGAGATCGCATGCGCTACAGTTTTCGCCAGCTCGAAGTTTTCCTGGCCGCTGCACGCAGTGAGAGCCTGAGCCGCGCCGCCGAGCGCCTGGCCATGTCCCAGTCCGCGGCCAGCGGCGCCTTGAGGGACCTCGAACAGCACCTCGACATCCGTCTGTTCGACCGCGCCGGCAAACGCCTTAAGCCGAACGAACTTGGGCGTGCACTGCAGCCCCATGCTGAGGCACTGCTGCAGCAGGCCACTGCGCTCGAGCGCAGCTTCGACCAACGCGCCGCCATCGGCCGACTCAAGGTGGGCGCCACCCTGACCATCGGCAACTCCCTGGCCGTGGAACTGCTGGCCCAATACCTGGGGTTGTACCCGGAGGCGCGGGTGGATCTGGAGGTGGCCAATACGGCGCGCATTGCCGCTCAGGTGGCCAACTTCGAACTCGACTTAGGCCTCATCGAAGGTGAGCTGGCCAGCCCGGACCTGGACGTCACCCCATGGCGCGAAGACGAACTCGTGGTGTGCTGCGCGCTCCCAGCCACCCTTTGGCCGGCCAGCGGCAGATCGGTGACCGGGAACTGGTGGCGGCCAGCTGGATCCTGCGTGAATCCGGCTCCGGCACCCGCCAGACCTTCGATCGCGCCATGCGCGGCCTGCTCGGCCAACTGGACATCCGCCTGGAGCTGCGCCACACGGAGGCGATACAGCGGGCGGTGGCTGCGGGGCTCGGACTTGGATGCCTGTCGCGTCTGACCCTGGAAGATGCGTTCGCACGCGGCAGCCTGCTCCCTCTCGAGGTGCCTGAGCGGGACCTCCGGCGACGCTTCTACATCATCCTGCATCGCCAGAAGTATCTGAGCGCAGGCATTCAGCGCTGGATCGAGCTCTGCGAGGCCGCGGCCGGCTAGGACGGACCCATCCAGCGAGGCGGGCGCTTCTCGACCAGGGCGGCGACACCTTCGGCGAAGTCGGGCTCCCTCATCATGCGTTCGAGGCGCGCCTCGGAGTCGACCACGGACTCGGCGACGCTGCGATGCAGGTCCGCGTAGATCTGCTGCCGGGTGGATGCCAGGGAGCCGGGAGCAATGGTTTCGATGAGTTCCGCGGCCCGCTCCCGGACGTGATCCATGAGTTGGTCTGCCGGCAGCACGGCGTTGAGAAGCCCCATCTCCAGCGCCTCCTCGGCCAGGAACTTGCGGGAGGTCAGCAGGATGTCGTTGGCACGGGTCAGTCCGATCATGCGCGGCAGCAGCCAAGACAGGCCGTATTCCGCCGGCAGGTTGAGCCGGCCATGCGCCGCGGTGAACTTGGCACCTGACGCGGCGAAACGCAGATCAGCGTAGCAGGCCAGGGCAAAGCCCACCCCGGCGGCAGCACCATTGATGGCAGCGATCACCGGCTTGGTGAGACCGAAATGCCAGGCGAAGAAGGCATCGAACTCCGGGCGCACGCCGTAGCCCGGCCGCGCCAGCTCCGCCGGCGTCCCCGGATCGTAGCCACCCTTGGCCACATGGCCCTCGAGGGCCTGGGTGTCCGCTCCGGCACAGAACGCCCGCCCGGCGCCGGTGACGATCACCACCCGCACCGCGGCATCCGCCTCCGCCTGGGCAATGATCCAGCGATACTCGGTGTGCATCCGCCCGGTCCAGGCATTCATGCGGGCCGGCCGGTTCAGCGTCACCGTGGCGATGCCGTCCGCCACTTCATAGCAGGTCGCCTTCAGCTCCATCAGGCGTCCCGCGCGAAGATGCGTGCCGGATCGGCGAAGGACTTGAATTCCAGACCGTTGCCCGCCGGGTCGCACAGGAACAGCGTGCGCTGCTCACCGACCTCGCCGGCAAAGCGGACCTGCGGCTCGATCAGGAAGCGCACCCCGGCCGCCTCCAGCTTCTTCGCCAGCGCCTCCCAGTCCGCCGGCGGCAGAATGACACCGAAATGCCGCACCGGAACCTGCTCACCATCCACCGGGTTGGTGGCGACCTCCAGCTCAGGTGCATCCACGCGATGTACGGTGATCTGATGCCCGAAAAAATCGAAGTCGATCCAGCGCCCGCTTTCGCGCCCGGTGCCGCAGCCGAGCAGCCCCGCATAGAAGGCGCGCGCAGCCTCCAGATCGTCCACGGGGATGGCCAAATGGAAGGGCGGTTGCTTCATTGTTGCAGAGTGGCACAGCCGCACATGACGCTTCAATCGAGCAGCCGCGCGATGACGTCGGCGCGCTGTGCCAGAGCTTGGGCCAGGGCGAACTGATGCCGCGCGCGATCCAGATTCTGCCCGGGCCTCCGAATGCGAAAATAGTGATCGCCGACCAGAAAGTCCGTCAGGAAGCGGACGCCGAGCATGAACGCCATGTGTGCCGGAGCGGATGGCAAAGCACGGCGCTCCGCAGAGGACAGGCGTCCTTCGAGACCGTCGACATAGCCCAGCACGGCAGCCTCGAGGATGGCGTCCCGGACCCGGCCGCCCGCAGGATCATCTTCCGCGCCGGTACTCGCCGCCGAGCGCAGCATGTCACCGAAGTCCCACTCGAGCCGGCCCGGCATCACCGTGTCGTAGTCCACCGCCAGCGCCGTACTCCGGTCTGCCGCGAACAGCAGATTGGTGAATTTGGTGTCACCATGAATCACCCGCGAGTACGACGGCGGCTCCGAGCCCTGTGCATGCTGCTCGCGCAACTCGAGCACCGACTCGAGAGCAGCCCGAGCCTTGCCGCGCCGCGTGGCCGACGCCTGCACAAGGGCACGGTCGAAGGCCTCGAGCCGCGCGGTCAGATCATGAAAACCGGGCAGCACCGGATGCAGCCGCTCGGGATCGAAGTCCGCCAGGGCGCCGACGAAGCGCGCAAAGCCCCCCGCTCCGCACCGCGCCTCATGGCGATCTCCGGGACGCTCGATCTGGAACCGATCCGGCAGCCAGCGCAACGCTCGCCACAATCCCGTGGCGTCCAGCGTCCTGAAAGCACCGTCCAGGGTTCGCACAGGACCCGGCCAGCCCGCGCTGGGATCCTTCGCCTCGAGGTGGCACAGCACGGCCTCGACGTTGTCCTGCACTGCATCCGGATCAGGGAACACAGCTGGATTGAGCCATTGCAGCAGCAGGGCTCCGCCCGCCCCCTCGACGCGGAAGCTCTCGTTGATGTGGCCACCGGCCACCAGGTCGACGGCGCCAGTTGCGCCGTAGCGCGCGGCCACGCGCTGCGCGTCCGCAAGCGATGGACGCTGCATCAGGAACGCGACTCCAGCCAGTCGCCGATGGGGCGAAGTGCCGCCAGCTCGGTTTCGGCAACGGCCTCAGTCGCAATCCGGACCAGTTCGCCAAAGCGTTGCCGCAGCGCCATTCCGGGTGTTTCGCCGGCGATGACCGCGTCCACCAGTTCGTCCAGAAGGTCCGCCAGATCCGCAAGCTGCTCAATGCGATCAGCGAGTGCCGCGAAGTGCCGCGAGCGCTGCTCCAGCGCGGCGAGCTGCACCGGCAGCATGCGCCAGCGGCCGGCGAAATCCCGCAAAGTCACCTGCGCGGATACGTCCTCGGGGTCCGCAGCCACTGCGAACAGCGCCGTGCGCAACTGCCACAAAGCGGGACTGTCCGGCGGCAGCAGATCCACGGGCCGGTGGAGGGGAGTATCTGCGTCGTAGGGCCGCTGTGGCGGACGCCCTTCGCGCCGCGACGCCAGCCCCCCGACGCCCAGCAGGCGCTTGTACCAGCGCACGGGCTCCAGCGCCTCCAGCAGCGTTTCCACGGCAAGACGTTCATAGGGCTCGACGCCAAGGCGCCACAGCATTGCCGGGTCGCCCGTCAGGGGTCGGCAGTCTGTGACCCGCTCGAGATGGGTCAGCCAACCGGGAAGCCGGCGTTCGAAGGACGCCTCGTCCGCCGCGACAGGGTCCGACCACAGGCGCTCGGCCACCGCGGCGAGGCGTCCGTACAGACGCGCATCCAGCAGTTCCTGAGTCACCAGTTCCGACCACAGGCAGGCTTCGCCACCAAGTAGAGCGCCGCGACCGGCGACCGCCGTAACGGACCTGGCAGTGGCCGCCGCGGCCGCCTGCAGCGCAAGGATCCCATCCCCCACGTCCGCCAGCTGCGGCTCAGTGGCGAGCGTGGCTTCTGCTGCAGCCAGCTCCGCCGTTGGCGCGGCGGGATCGAAGCGGTAGTGCAGTCGCGCCGGATAGTTCAGGTCCAGATACCAGCCCGCCGAGTACAGCGCGTCATGACCCGCCGCCAGCGCAGCTTCCAGGGTCGCGGCGCCTCGCCAGGCTTGCACAGTCATGGCCGCCGGCATGGCCGGATGCAGCACCTCGTCCCAACCCACCGCCCGGCGATTGCGTTGTGCCAGCATGGCCACCACACCCCGGGTGAACCAGGCCTGCACGGCGGCCGCGTCGCTGAGCCCTGCGGCCGCCATCCAGGCCCGGCGGCGCGCGTCCTCGAAGGCGTAAACATCCGGATGCACCTCATCGCCGCCAAGGTGCACGTAGGTGTCCGGAAACAGCTCCACCAGATCGTCCAGCACAGCCTCGAGGAGCCCCCAGGTCGCGTCCAGAGATGGATCCAGGGCGTAGCGCGAGGGTCCGAAGGCCCGCGGCAGGGTAGCCGGGGCAGGCCCCGCCGCAAGCTCCGGGTGGGCATGCAGGATGGCGCCTGCATGCCCAGGCACGTCGAGCTCAGGAACGATGCGAATGCCGCGGGCCGTCGCCGCCGCCACCAGTTCGGCCACCTCCTCCACCCGAAGGTAACCTCCGCTACCCGAAAGCTCATGCAGCCGTGGACAGCGCCGGCTCTCGAAGCGAAAGCCCTGATCGTCGTTCAGATGCAGGTGGAGCACGTTGATTCCTGCTGCGGCCAGGCCATCGAGGGTTCGAAGCAGGGTCGGCAGATCGAGGAAGTGGCGGGCCAGATCCAGCAGTACGCCGCGCCAGGGCAGGCGCGGTGCGTCTTCGAGCAGCAAAGCCGTCAGGAACGTGCCCTCGCCGTCGCCATCGAGCAGCTGCAGGCAGCGCTCGAGCCCGTGGGCGGCGCCCCACGGCGTCGCAGCGTCGAGTTCGGCGCCGGTGGTCGTGATACGCAGACGATAGCTTTCGTCGTCGCCGAGTGCCGGATGGGTTCCTGCGGCGGTCGTGGTGCCGAGCCGCAGGGTGGCGGCATCCTCAGTCGCGGTGCCCAGCAGGCGGCCGAATCGGGCCTGGAAGCGTCGGGCGAGTTCGACCACCGGCGGCGGCGCGCCCGGTGGATACTCGATGCGAAGCCCCCCGCCGAGATCGAGTCGACCCCAACGCGGTTCCAATCGCAGCGGTCGTGGCAGCAGACCATGGCCCGCATGCTTGCTGGAGTTCATGTCCTGCACCAGTTGTTCGCTGCCTGTCCTTCTGCGAGACTTCCGCGCCTTCCCCGATCCACCCCGGAGTCGCCATGGACATCCAGGCCCGCATGCGGGAGATCATCGCCGCTGAAGCCCGTGCGGTCGCTGCCATCGAAGTCGACGACGACTTCGAGCGGGCCGTACGCATGATGCACGACTGCCGCGGCAAGATCCTCACCACCGGCATCGGCAAGGCCGGGTACATGGCGAACAAGTTCGCGGCGACCCTCTGCTCCACCGCGACACCTGCCCACTTCATTCATCCCGCGGAAGCCGCCCACGGTGATCTCGGCCTGGTAAGGCCCCGCGACTGCATCGTCGCCTTCTCCACCAGCGGCAAGTCCAACGAAGTGATCGAGATGCTGGAACTGGCCCGACACCTGGGCCTGGAGACCATCATCGGCGTCACCTCCCATCCAGACTCGGCGCTGCGGGAGTTGTCCGACGTGGTCTTGAACATGGGCGTGATCGAAGAGCCCTGCCCCCTCGGCCTGACCCCGAGCGCGAGCATCGCGGTGATGCTGGCGATCAGCGATGCACTGGCGCTGACCCTGATGGAACTGAAGGGCATCAATCAGCACGACTACGGCCTGCGCCACCACGGCGGCTACCTCGGCCGCCGCTCGCGCACCGACAACGTCTGACCGGGCGGCGCGTACAGCAAGGGTTCCAGAGGCCTATGGAGGCAGGCCGACCGCGTGCGGCGGCCCGGAGGGCGGCTCAGCGACGCGGCGACATGAGGCTGTGAACGACGCCGTACTGGCTGCCGTCATCGAGGCCGAACAGCTCGGCGCAGGCCATGAAGAACATGCGCCAGCGCTGCAGCCAGATGCTGACGGATTCGGGACCGTAGGTCCCCACCAGCTGATCCGCCACCCGCGTCCGCTGCGCGTCCAGCTTCGCCAGCCAGTCGTTACAGGTGCGCTGGTAATGGGTGCCCTCCAACCACCAGCGCTGCTCCAGCGTCACTACATCCGGAAACTGAGCGAACTGATCCTCCCGCGGCATGATTCCGCCGGTGAAGAAGTGCTGCTCCATCCAGCCGTCACCCTGCTGATAGTGGTAGCCGACATCCCGATGGCAGAAGACATGGGTGAACAGCCTGCCGTCCGAATGCAGCCAACCGGCGACGCGGCGCAGCAGCGCATCGTAGTTGTGCATGTGCTCGAACATCTCCACCGAGAGCACGCGATCGAAGCGGGCATCGCTGTCGTACTCAGCGACGTTCGCCGTCACCACCTCCAGGTGGTCGTAGCCCGCCGCGCGGGCGCGGCCCTCGATGTGCTCACGCTGACCGTGGGAATTGGACAGCGCCGTGATCCGGCTCGACGGGTAGTGCTCCGCCAGCCACAACGCCAGCGAACCCCAGCCGCAGCCGAGATCCATCAACTGCATGCCATCCTCGACGCCCGCCCGCTCACAGGTCAGTGCCAGCATGCGCGCCTCGGCGGTGTCGAGACTGACGTCAGGCGCATCGTAATAGGCGCAGCTGTACTTCAGACGCCGGCCGAGCACGGTCTCGAAGAATACGGCCGGCACCTCGTAGTGCTGGGCGTTCGCGGTGTCCGTCGCGAGCGCAATGGGGCCCTCCCGCAGGCTGTCGAAGAACGCAGCCTGACGCCGGGCACGCAGATCGGGACGGCCCCCCGCTTCATCTCGCAGGCGCTGACGAATCAGCCGGCGCATACCGAAGCGGGCCAGGGCATCCGGAATCCAGCCCTGCTCGCAAAGCGTGGTGGCATCGATCACGGGTGCAGACCCCGCTTAACTCCCACCACCAGGGGCGCGGGCCAACGTGAGCCCGGTGGTTTCTTGAACAGGATTTGGACGTCACCGATGGTGCGTTCAAGCAAGCCGCCCTCGCAGTACGCCAGAACGAAGCGCTTGATGAAATCCACGGCATGCCGGTAGCGCTCGTAGCACTGATCCTCGGTGGTCGTGGCCAGGATCAGCACCATGCCCTCATCCGTAAGCAGGTCTTCGAGGCGCCGGGTGAAGTTGGGGTCGTTGTAGACGATGACGCCGGTGTCCACGCGGACATCCGTGCCGTCGAGTTCGAGGCTACGGATGTAGCCGCCGGGACGAAGATCCCGCTTGAAAACAGTGACCTCGTGCCGGCGAGCCAGGAGGCCGGCGCGCTGAGGCCATAGACACCGGTGACGATCAGGCCGATTCGAGTCATGGGCACGCCTCGCTGCCGCCCGGAGGCGGCAGCTCATGACCATTGCCCTTCAGGCAGCCTGCATGCGACGGGGCGAGGGCATGCCTTCGCGCACGTGGTAGGGCACGCGTTTCAGATCCCACACCAGGCCAAACTTCTCCAGGACCTTCAGGAAGTACCAGCCAATGTCCAACTCCCACCAGTAGAAGCCGAGCCGGGCGGAGGCCGGGAAATGGTGGTGATTATTGTGCCAGGACTCACCGAACGTCACCGGTGACAGCCACAGGTTGTTACGGCTCTCATCGCCCGTCGTATAGCGCTTTTTACCGAACACGTGCACCAGCGAATTGATGGTGAACGTGGCGTGGTAGGCGAGCACGGTACTGATCACACCGCCCCAGACGAGGACCTGCCAACCGCTGGTCCCGGTCTGCGGCCAGATCGTCCCGACCAGCACGCCGAGGCCCCAAAGCGCCGTGAATGTCACCACGGGCACCAGGAGGTCAAACCGGTCTAAGAAGCGGATTTCAGGATACTTGGCGAAATCCTCGATCAGCTCGGTCCGAGTACGGAAGTTGCCCCGGGTCAGGAACCAGCCGAAGTGGCTCCAGAGGAAGCTGTGCGTCACCGGGGAGTGATGATCCTCCTCGGTGTCTGAGTGCTTGTGGTGATGCCGATGATGCGCCGCCCACCACAGGGGGCCGCGCTGCACCGCCGACGCTCCCATGAGCGCCAGGACGAACTGCATGCCGCGTCCACAGCGGAATGCGCGGTGGGAAAAATAGCGATGGTAGCCGACGGTGATGCCCAGCACGCGCACCGCGTACATCGCGAACATCACGGCCACGGCAAACAGGCTGACACCGGTCAGAATGGCCGCCAGACAGGCGACGTGCAGCAGGATGAAAGGCAGGCAGCGCAACAGGCTGATGCTGTTGTCGTTGTCCTCTTCCCGTCCCGGCGCGCCATGATAGACGTCGAACCACTGGATCAGGCTCTTCAGCGGTCGGCGGAGGGTCGAACTGCTCACTCCAGAAACACTCCTCGAAAACAAGCGGGGACCGCGTCGGAATCAACGACGGCCACGATCGCGTGATGACTTGCCCTCAAGGAAGAATACCCGAAGGCGGGCGCCAGAACACCATCCCGCGGCATCATGCAGCGGGCCGATGAACCGCAGATGACTTCCAGTGTGCAGATGGCCGCCGCCGGACCGATGATTCAGACGCTCGGCCGGCTGCCATGGATGGTGATCCGATGCATCAGCCGGTGGGCCGGGAAGTAATCGTTCACGGGCTTGTGCTGGGTGTGCCGGTTGTCCCAGAAGGCGATCGCGCCTGGCGTCCACCGGAATCGGCAGACGAACTCGGGCGCCCTGACGTGGCTGAACAGAAAATCCAGCAGCGCCCGACTCTCCCGCGGCTTCATACCCTCGACGTGGGTGGTGAACAGGCTGTTGACGTACAGCCCCCGATCACCGCTGACCGGATGGCGCACCACCACCGGGTGGGACACCGGGGGGTGGGCCGCCACTGCGTCGGCCAGCCGTTCGCGACCTCCAGGCGCCGCCAAGCTTTCCTTGAACCCGTAGCTGAAGTCATGGATCGCCGTCAGCGAGGACAGGAAGGACTGCATGGTGTCGGACAGGGCCGCGAAGGCGGCGGTCATGCTCGCCCATTGGGTGTCGCCGCCTGTCTCCGGCACCACACGGGCCAGCAGCAGGGTGCCGAGCGGCGGCTCCTCGCGGAACGTCATGTCCGAATGCCATTGCTCGATGAGCGTCGGCCGCTCCGACGTGCTCTCCAGAATGGTGACTTCCGGGATGCTATCCACGGTGGCATAGGCCGGATGCCCATGCAGCGGGCCAAACGCGGCGGCAAAGTCCCGTTGCTGCGCCGGCGTGAGATTCTGGTCGCGAAAGAACAGGACGCCGTGGGTCGCCAGCGCCTGCTCGAACTCGGCCACCTCCTGATCAGAGAGCGGCCGGGTCAGGTCCGCGCCAGATACCAGCGCACCAATGTGGGGCGCAACCCGATCGAATCGCATCACCTCAATGCCGCTCCTGCGTCGCTGGCCGGCGGGCAGTGTAAGCTTGCCCGATGACCGAAGCCGTCATTCAGTTTCAGTATGCTCTCGGGGCCGCAACCCCAGCTGCGGCAGCCGCCGCTGCCACGCTCGCGCCACTGCTGCAGCACGCCCAGGCGCTGGGAGTGATGGGCCGGGATCCGGACCGTTACGATAGCATCGCATTCGGCAACCTGAGCTTCGGCCCCGCCGCCGGACACGGGTTCTGGATCACGGCCACGCAAACAGCGGATCAACCCATCCTCAATCAAGAAGATGTGATCTTAATTAAGGACTTCAGCATAGCAGACAACAGCCTGCGCGCCTCCGGCAGGCGACCACCCTCGTCGGAGACCCTGTCGCACGCTGCCATCCACGGCCGCCGCAGCGGCCTGCCCACCTGGGTGCTGCACGGACACGCTCCCGCGCTCTGGGCCCGGGCCCGAGCCGCCCCCGAACCCGGCCTCTGGACCGTGACCGACCCCCGTGCGGCCAACGGTACCGTAGCCATGGCACAGGCGATCGCCGCTGCCACGACCGGCGCTTCCGGGCTCATCGTCATGGGTGGCCACCAGGACGGCGTGCTAGCCTATGGCCCGGATGCAGCGGCCGTTCTGGCCCTGCTCACCTCGGTACTCGAGGCCACTTGAGACACCTTTTCTCAGGATTCACCCATGCCCAGTGTCGATGAACTGCCCCGCGCCGTCCGCCATCAGGACGCGACCGTGTTCCTGCTCGATCAGCGCCGCCTGCCCGGAGAGGTGGTGATCGAGGCGTACACGGACGCCATGAGCGTGGAGCGGGCCATCCGCGAGATGCGGGTCAGGGGCGCGCCGGCCATCGGCATGGCTGCGGCATGGGCCCTGGTGGTCGAACTCGAGCGCTCCGCGGAGCGGGATCCGCAGCAGGTCCGGCGCCACATCGAGCAACTCGCCGGACGCCTGCGGGCAGCGCGCCCGACGGCGGTCAATCTGGCCTGGGCCGTCGATCGCATGCTGGTTCGCCTGGCCCGAGCACCGGCGGAGCGGGATGCACTGATCGCGCAGCTCGCAGACGAGGCCCAGCGCATCGAGGATGAGGACCGGGCCATCTGCCGGGCAATCGGCGAGCACGGCCTCACGCTGCTACGTCCCGACTGCGGCGTACTCACCCATTGCAATGCCGGGGCACTTGCCGTGTCCGAGCGCGGTACCGCGCTGGCACCGCTGTATGCCGCCGGGGAACGGAGGCTGCCGGTGCGCATTTTCGCCGACGAGACCCGCCCGGTGCTGCAGGGCGCCCGGCTCACCGCCTGGGAACTGGGGCAGGCAGGCCTCGACGTGACCTTGATCTGCGACAACATGGTGGCCGCGCTGATGGCCGAGGGGGCCATCGATCTGGTCCTCGTGGGAACGGATCGGGTCACGGCAAACGGCGACGTGGTCAACAAGATCGGTACCCTCGGGGTCGCGATCCTGGCCCATCACTTCGGCATCCCGTTCTACGTCGCCTGCCCGTCGTCCACCTTCGATGCGGCCACGGCGCGGGGCGTGGAAGTGGAGATCGAGGAGCGGGATGCAACCGAGGTGACCCACGTCGGCGGGGTCGCCATTGCTCCGGCCGGAGTCAAGGTGCGCAATCCGGCCTTCGACGTCACGCCAGCGGATCTGGTCACCGGCATCATCACCGAGTACGGTATTGCCCGGGCACCCCTGGGCATCAATCTGCGGCAACTGCTCAGCGCGGCATGACGGCAGAAGCACCGATCCGCACGCTGACGCCCTCCCGGCTGACGCGCGACCTGCGAGCCCTGGGCGTCACCGCCGGTATGACGCTGCTGGTGCACGCCGCGCTGTCCCGCGTCGGCCACGTCCTCGGTGGCACCCAGGCGGTGATCGAATCCCTGCTCGAAGTCCTGGGCCGCCGCGGAACCCTGATGATGCCCACCCACAGTTCCGAACTCAGCGAGCCGTCGTACTGGCGGCATCCCCCCGCCGAACCAGACACCTGGGAGGCCATCCGGGCAGAGATGCCGGCCTGGGACCCGGAACGCACCCGCTCCCGCGCCATGGGCGCCCTGGCCGAACACTTCCGCCGCTGGCCCGGCGTCCGCCGCAGCAACCATCCCCAGACCTCCTTCGCCGCTCTGGGTCCGGCAAGCCCGGACCTGCTGGACAGCCACCGACCTGGCGACGCCCTGGGCGAGACGTCACCGATCGGTGCCCTCAACCGCCTCGATGGTCACGTGCTGTTGCTCGGCGTCGGCCATGGCAACAACACGTCTTTGCACCTGGCGGAATACCGCGCCCGCTGGCCCGGCAAGCGCTTTCACGAGGAGGGCGCACCTTTGATGGCCGGCGGTGTCCGGCGCTGGCACTGCTTCACTGAACTCAAATTCGACGACGACGACTTCGAGGCCATCGGCACTGCCTGGGAGGCCGAGCCGACCCGGGCCGAGAATGCCCTGCGCATCGGCAAGGTGGGCGCCGCCGAGTCACGGCTGCTGCGGCAGCAGCCGCTGGTGGACTTCGCCACTGCATGGATGACGGCCACGCGGGCATGAGTGGCCAGCGATCGCCCTACATCACGCCGGCCGGAGCCGCCGCCCTGCAGGCTGAACTGAAGCGGTTGTGGAAGGTCGAGCGGCCGGACATCACCCGTAAGGTGGCGGAAGCGGCGGCCCAGGGCGACCGCTCGGAAAACGCCGAATACATCTATGGCAAGAAGCAGCTGCGGGAGATCGACCGGCGGCTGCGCTACCTGTCGCAACGTCTCGATGAGGTGGTGGTGGTGGATCGCCGACCGCCGGAGCAGGACCGTGTGTTCTTCGGCGCCTGGATCCGCCTGTCGGGCCCTGAAGCCCGGCAGGTGGTCTGGCGCATCGTCGGCCCGGACGAGATCGATCCGAAACTGGGCTGGATCAGCATCGATGCCCCCACCGCGCGGACGCTGATCGGGCGCCGCATCGGGGATGTCATCGAGGTCCCCGGAGCCGACGGCGGCAGCGATTGGGAGATCCTCGCCATCGACTACGCGCAGGCGCCGTGATGCGAGCTGATCACCCGGTGGTGGTGGCCCTGGACGCCCTGGTGGACCGCTGCCTGCAGAAGGCGGGCGGGCTGCTGGTCAGGCATGATCACGCCTGGCCCTCGCCATGTGAACGCGGTCAGCCGGACGGCGACGGCTACATTCGCTGGGAACCTGTTCCCCGCGACGATTACAGCACCCTGGCAGGCCTGGAGAATGCCCTCGAGGAGCCAGTGCATGAGGACCTCAAGGCCTTCTACGGGCGCTACTGGTCCCACACGCTGGCCACCGAGGCGCCCCAGGGGCAGGTGGATCTGATCGGAGTTTGGAATCCCGACGACGCCGTCCGGCTCAACGAGAACCTGCTCGGCCATATTCTGCAGCAGCGGCGCTTCTTCGGTCTGCGCCGGCGTCTGCCCATGACCCTGTTCTTCGCCACCACCGACGCCGACTCGGAATACGTCCTCAGTCTCGACAACCACTCCGGCGAAGTCATCGTCGAGCGGCCGGGGACCCGCGACTGGCGGGTGGTGGCACCCGGACTGGCGTCATTCCTGGTCTCCCTCGTACCGCGATAGCCCGGCGGTTGCCGCAGCCCGATGCCTGTGATCGAATCGGCGCCCCACCACCCCGGAGCCGACATGAAACGTCTCCTGCTCGAGCCCGTCGCCCGCATGGCCGGCACGCTCCGCGTGCCCGGGTCCAAGAGTCTGTCGAACCGGCTGCTCCTTCTGGCCGCGCTGGCAGAAGGGACCACGCGCCTGGAACATCTGCTGGACAGCGACGACGTCCGGCGCATGCTTGGTGCGCTGGAGCGGCTGGGCGTCGACGTGCAACGCAAGGGCGACTGCGTGACGGTCACGGGGGTCGGCGGCGTGCTGCGGGCGCCCTCGGACGCCCCGGTGACACTCGAACTCGGCAACGCCGGCACTGCCGTCCGGCCGCTGACCGCCGTTCTCACTCTGGGCAGCGGGCACTTTCGGCTGCAAGGCGATCCGCGCATGCACGAGCGCCCCATCGGCCCGCTGGTCACAGCGCTGCGCAGTCTGGGCGCGCAGATCCGGCATCTGGAGAAAGACGGCTATCTGCCGCTTCAGATCACGGGCAGCGGCCTCGACGGCGGCAGCGTGTCCCTCGATGGCAGTCTGTCGAGCCAGTTCGTCTCCGCGCTGCTGATGGCGGCACCCTTGGCGCGGGCGGCGGTGACGCTCGAGCGCAGCGGCGAGCTGGTATCGGACCCCTACATCGAGATCACGCGCCGCTGCATGGCCCACTTCGGCGTCGACGTGGCCTGGCCGGAACCGCGGCGGCTGGAGATTCCCGTCGCCACCTACAAGAGCCCGGGAACCATCGCGGTCGAGGGCGACGCATCTTCGGCCTCCTACTTTCTCGCGGCAGGCGCCATTGCCGGCGGACCGGTGCGCGTCCTCGGCGTGGGCAGTGACAGCATGCAGGGCGATGTGGCGTTCGCCGACGTACTCGAGGCCATGGGCGCCGTGGTCCGCCGCGGGCCCGACTGGCTCGAGGTGGAGCGCGGTACGCTGCGGGGCATCGACATGGATCTCAACCACATCACCGATGCCGCCATGACCATCGCCACCACGGCCCTGTTCGCCGAAGGACCCACCCGCATCCGCAACGTGGCCAACTGGCGGGTGAAGGAGACCGATCGCATCGCGGCCATGGCCCGTGAACTGCGCAAGCTCGGAGCCAGCGTCATGGAGTACGCCGACGGTCTGCTGATCCGCCCGCCGCAAGCGCTGCGCCCGGCCAGTGTTCACACCTACGACGACCACCGCATGGCCATGTGCTTCGCGCTGACAGCCCTCGGAGGCGCTCCTGTGACCATCGAGGACCCGGACTGCGTCGGCAAGACCTACCCCGGGTTCTTCGCCGACTTCGCGCGCCTGCGGTCAGGCTGACGGCAACGTCACCGGCAGTCCTGTCTGACACGATGGCTGGCACATCTTGGCGCCGGACGGGATACTTCACAGCTGCCCAAAGCCTCAGGAAACTTGACCATGGGTCATCGTCTCCACATTGCCTCCGCGCTGATCAGCACCGCCTCCCTGCTCACCGCCTGCAGCGGCGAACCTGCCGTGGACTCCGGTTTCGCCGCCGCGACCGAAACCTGGCGCGCTGAACGCGAAGCGCGCCTGACCGCGCCCTACGGCTGGCTCAGCCTGGCCGGCCTGCACCAGCTCGCGGAGGGTGAATCACGCGCCGGCAGCGACCCGGAAGCCGACCTGCCGCTGCCCGGCGGGCCCGCCGAGTGGGGTGTCCTGGCATTCGATGGCGACACCGTGCAGTTCACTACCGCCGATGCTGAGGCGGTGACGGTGGACGGCGAAGCGGTCGGCACGACGACGCTCACCTGGCGCTCCGGTGAGGACGCGACCATCGTCGCGGCTGACGGGATCCGCTTCGAACTCATCGACCGTGGTGGCCGCCCCTTCGTCCGCGTGCGGGACCCGGATGCGCCGAGCCGCCGTGACTTCGTCGGCCTGACCTGGTTCGAGCCGGATCCGTCCTGGGCCATCGACGCCACATTCGAGGCCCATCCGGAGGGCCACACCCTGCGCATCGCCGACGTCACCGGCAGCGTCGCCGAACAGCCCAATCCAGGCGCGGTGACCTTCCGCAGGGACGGGGAAGTACAACGCCTGCAGGCGGTGCAGTCGTCGCCGGAGGGCCGAATGTGGTTCATCTTTTCCGATGGCACCTCGGGACGGGAGACGTACGGCCTCGGTCGCTTCCTCTACTTCGACCCACCGGAGAACGGCCGCGTTCACCTCGACTTCAACGAGGCCTTCAACCCGCCCTGCGCATTTAATCCTCATACCACCTGCCCACTGCCGCCACCGGCAAACCGCCTGACGCTGCGTGTCGATGCCGGCGAAAAAGCCTACACCGGACCGGTGGGGCTCGCGCCCGAGTCCGTGACCCGGCGCGAGCCCTGAGCTTGCATTCCGCCGCCAGGTGCCGATGATAGGCAGCGGAGACGGGGGCCACCGGACACGACTGGAGCGCCTCCGATGCACTGCCCCCACCGCCACAACCCCGGCCCAAGCAGGCTCGGACAGCGCGGCTCAGTAACCGCAGCCGCCTCGTCGCGGAGGCGTTGAGCCATGCCTGAAGGCCCTGAAATCCGCCGCGTCGCAGACCGGCTCGGCGGCGTCCTGACGGAGCAGCCGCTGACGTCGGTCTGGTTCCGCTTTCCGCACCTGCAGGCCAGCGCGGAGGACCTGGCGCGGCACCGCATCAGGACGGTGCGCTCCTGGGGCAAGGCCCTGCTGATGGAGTTCGATGACGGCCGTACGCTCTACTCCCACAACCAGCTCTATGGTCGCTGGTTCATCCGCCGCGCTGGCAATCGACCGCAGACCGATCGTGATCTGCGCCTCGCCATCGAGACCCCGAAGCATGCCGCATTGCTCTACAGCGCCTCGGAGATCGCCCTGCTGGCACCAGGCGAGTGGCAGGCCCACCCGTTCCTCGGCCGGCTCGGGCCCGACGTGTTCGCTCCCGGCACGACGCCAGCGTTCCTGCGTCGCCGCCTGCGCTCGGACCGGTTCCGGAAACGGGCTCTGGGCGGCCTGCTGATGGATCAGCAGTTCCTCGCCGGCCTCGGCAACTACCTGCGTTCGGAGATCCTGTTCAACTCCGGCGTGCATCCCGACCAGCGCGCAGGGGATCTCGACGACGCCACGCTGGCACTGCTGGCCCGGCAGATTCGCGCCCTGGCGCGACGCGCCTATCTGACCGGCGGAGAAACGGCGCCCAAAGCCTGGGTTCGCGCCCGCAAGGCTGCCGGCCTGCCGCGTCGCGCCTGCCGCCATCTGGTGTTCGAACGGGAGGAGGCGCCCTGTGCGACCTGCGGCGCGCGTATCCGGCGGGTCGAGTACGGCAGCCGTCGCCTGTACCTGTGCCCGGACTGCCAGCCGAAGCCGACTGCAGGGGAATCAGCATGACTGACGGACAACCCGCAAGCGTCGATCCTGAAGAGGTGGCGTTCTACACCCGCCTCGCGGATCGCTGGTGGGACACGGACGGGCCCTTCTGGCCGTTGCATGTGCTGAATCGGCTGCGCAGCCAGTGGATTCTCGAGCGCATCAATACCGAAGGCGATACGGAATCGCCCCTGCGAAGCGTCAGGGTGCTGGACATCGGCTGTGGCGGCGGCCTGCTGGCGGAGGCCATGGCTCGCGGCGGCGCCCGGGTCACCGGCATCGACGTCACGGAGCGCAACATCACCGTTGCCCGACTGCACGCCGAGCGGGCCGGGCTGGAAATCGACTATCGTTACCAGAGCGCCGAAGCACTCGCTGCGGCAGGCGAACGTTTCGACGTGGTCCTGAACATGGAGGTGGTCGAACACGTCGCCGACCTCGGCGGATTCATGGCGGCTGCCTGCGACCTCGTGGCCCCGTCAGGGCACATGTTCGTGGCCACCCTCAACCGCACCCTCGCGGGCTTCGTGATCGGGATCGTCGGTGCAGAGTACGTCACCGGGCTGCTGCCCCGGGGCACCCATCAATGGTCGCGCTTCGTGC
The DNA here is from genome assembly GCA_007694905.1 of Gammaproteobacteria bacterium. GTDB lineage: Bacteria > Pseudomonadota > Gammaproteobacteria > Pseudomonadales > Azotimanducaceae > SLTB01. The sequence continues at coordinate 60,219 of REEU01000142.1, forward strand.
GACCCGATGAACTTTCAGCACACCTCGGCGGCGGCGGCCTGCGGGTGGTGGATCGCAGCGGCGTGCAGGTGAATCCGTGGCGACGACGCATGGCGCTGACGCCCTGGCTGGGCGTCAACTACATGGTTCACGCCCGCCGCGTCACCTGAGCGCGGACTCGTCTCAGGTCGCCAACGCCCTGTCCGAATTGCGGCGGATCGGGGAAAAACTGAGCATGTCCACAACGGACACCCACATCAGATAAGGCACGAACACCCTAGCCGCCAGCCGATCCAAAGGCCACATCTTGACCAGGGTACCCGCCACCGTGCACCACAGGAACAACCCGACAAACAGCGTCCGGTCCATGGCGCTCCAGATGATTCAGCGACCCCGTAACCCGCGCGGTGTAGGCCCTGCCGGTGCGATTAGGGTAACCTGCCCCTTCAGGCCTGGATAAGCAACCGGCCATGACATCATCCTGGAGGCTCGAGACCATGACCAACGAAGCAACGAAGCTGCAACATCTGCCGCGCTGGCTCGGCGTGCTGTTGATGGCAGGCGCAGTCAGCCTCTTCGGAACAGCCTGCGGCGACGACCCGGGCCCTGCCGAGGAAGCCGGCCAGGCCGTCGACGAGGCGGCGGAAGATACCGAAGACTACGTCGAGCGCGCCCGTCAAGAGACCGAGGACTGGGCCGAGGGTGCACGCGAGCGGGCCGAGGAGGAACTGGAGCAGGCTCGGGAGGAGGCTGAAGACGCCATGGCCGAAGCAGAAGAAGAGGCCAGGGAAGCTGCAGACGAACTGCGGCGGCAGATGAACCAGTACTAAAAGCAGGGCGCTCGCCTCAGCCGTTGCGAGGGAACCTCAGCGATGCCGGCTGAACGCCCAACTTAAGCCAGATGCGGGCTCCGTTCGGCCCCGAATGGGCCCGCAGGCTCTTGCCGGCGGGCACACGCAACCAGGACAGGGCCTCGAACGTCTCTGCCGACTCCATGAATCGACCCTCGAGCACGAGCACTTCCAGCCCGACGTCACTCGTCAGCACGACGTGGGTGTCCGGTGCCCAGCGTTCAAGCCGCACCGTTTCGTTCCGGTCGGCGTGCAGGGACATAACCTCCACGCCGGGACGCTCCGGAACCTGAGCCCAGGGCGCAGACCGGGTGGCGATCCGGACTGATTTCCGGTCGTCCGGATCGAACTGCCAGAGCTTGACGAAGATCGTGCAGCCGGACTCCGAGCGGGGCCGATGGCGGGTCGTGGGCGGATTGCGGACGTAAGTCCCGACCGGCTGGTCGCTCTCCTCGTCTTGGAAGACGCCCTCAAGCACCAGGTACTCCTCGCCGCCGCCGTGAGTGTGCGCCGGGAACGTGCTGCCCTCGGCATAACGCACGATGGACGTTGCCCGCGCCACCTCGTCGCCGATGCGGTCGAGCATGCGCCGCTCGACGCCGGGCGTGGGCGAAGGCACCCAGGGCTCACGGGCGGCGTGGACCACCGCCCTGCGGCTGAAGTCCGCGTTCAACTCCATACTGCTGCCACCCGCATGAGCACGCCTATTGATGCCCGAGGACAGGGTGCGGGCGATAGGCCGACTCGAGTTCGGCGATGTCTTCGGCGTCGAGGGCGATGTCCACGGCGCCGAGCGCATCCTCGAGATGCTCCAGTTTCGTGGCACCGATGATCGGTGCGGTGACGCCTGGCTTCGCCATGACCCAGGCGAGCGCCGACTGCATGGGCTTCACGCCAAGACGCTTGGCAACGGCCACATTGCACTCGGCGATTTCGAAATCGTTGTCAGCGAAGTACAGCTGATTGGCGAATTCGTCCGACTTGGCCCTGGCGGTATCGCCGCCACCACCCTTGTGGCGGTTGCCGGCGAGGAAGCCACGCGCCAGGGGACTCCACGGGATCAGGCCGACGCCGTCGTCGCGGCAGAACGGATTCATTTCCCGCTCTTCTTCCCGGTAGATCAGGTTGTAATGGTTCTGCATGGACACGAAGCGGCTCCAGCCCCGCTCACGGGCCAACGCCTGGTAGCGCGCGAACTGCCACGTCCACATGGACGACGCGCCCAGGTAGCGGACCTTGCCCGCACGCACCAGGTCGTTCAGCGCTTCCATGGTCTCCTCGATGGGCGTGCGCGTATCGAAGCGATGAATCTGGTAGAGGTCGATGTAGTCCATGCCCAGCCGCTTCAGGGACGCATCGCATGAGGCAATGACGTTCTTGCGCGAAAGGCCGTGACGATTGCGCTTGCGGCCGTGGGTGCCGCCGAAGCACTTGGTGGCGATAACCACGTCCTCGCGATCGTCCACCAGATCCTTCATGGCGCGCCCGAGCACCTCTTCGCTGACGCCGTTGGAATAGACGTCCGCGGTATCGAAGAAATTGATGCCGGCATCCAGCGCGCGCTCGTAGAAGGGTCGCGACGCTTTCTCGTCCAGCACCCACTCGCGCCACTCCGGCGCGCCGTAGCTCATGCAGCCGAGGCAGATCCGCGACACCGACAAGCCGGTGCTGCCGAGATTGGCGTATTTCATGATCAGGCCTCCATGTGGGGACGGATCAGGTACTTGGCACCGGTGGACTGCCGGGCGTAGACGGCGATGGCCTTCGGCTCCAGCGCACCGGCAAGGGAGACTTCCTGTGTGTACTGGCTCGCGAACGTGGTGGTGATCTCCGCGGCCACGCGCTCACGCAGTTTCTGCGCCGCCTCGGGGCCGATCTTCTGCAGGAAGGGCGGCAGCAGCCAGCCACCGAGACTCCATGCCATCCCAAAGTCCCGGTTGAGGACCGTGGGCCCACGATCGAGGCCGCCGTAGATGTAGACCTGCTTGTGCACGGTGGAGCCGTAGCGGCTGTACCCGCTCGCAGTCTTCAACGCGGCCGCTTCCATACAGCTCAGGATGCGCCCGGCCAGCTCGCCGCCACCGGTGGCATCGAAGGCCAGGGTGGCACCGGTGTCCACCAGCGCCGCGATCAGGTCCTCGCGAAAGCCCGGGGCGCTCGAGTCACAGATGTGGGTGGCACCCTGGCTGCGCAACAGTTCTGCCTGCTCCTTGCGGCGGACGATGTTCACCAGCGGCACGTTGTCGGCGAGGCAGAGCCGATTGAGCATCTGGCCAAGGTTCGACGCCGCTGCCGTATGCACCAGCGCCTTGTGCCCCTCCAGCTGCATGGTTTCCACCATGCCCAGCGCCGTGAGCGGATTGACGAAACAGGACGCCCCCTGCACCGCCGTCGTCCCCTCGGGCAGCAGAAGACATTCCTTCGCCTTCATCGCGCGGTACTCGGCGTACATCGCACCGCCGAGGATGGCCACGGTGCGACCGAGCAGGGCCTGCGCCTTCGGTGATGATCCCGCTGCCACCACCACGCCAGCGCCTTCGTTGCCGGCGGGCAACGCCTCACCGAGGCGCGCATCCATGGCGCGGCGCGGCTTTTCGGGAATGTCCGCCGTCACCGCAGGGCGCTTGGCGTCACCGGTGGTTCGAATCGTGGTGACGTCGGCGGTGCCGAACAGCAAACCGAGATCCGAAGGGTTGATGGGCGCGGCCTCGACCCGGACCAGGACCTCATCGTCCTTCGGCTGCGGCGTCGGCACGGTGGCCAGCGCCAACTCGAGCGTGCCGTCGTCACGCACCGTAGACTGCATCTGCAGCATGTTGGCAGGGGAGCTGTCGGTCATGATTCGTCTCTCACCTGAATTCGAAGAGCGCACATGGTGTGCCATTGAGCGCCACGGGGGAAGCGACGCCCACACTGGCGGACGCGACCCTTGGACTGCGCACCCGCAATCACGCAAGCTGTCGGCCACGACTCGGGGGAGGACCACACCGTCATGTATGCACACGGCATGCTCGCGCCCGTCCTGGCTCTGGTGGCCTGGACCCTGATCATGTGGCTGTGGATGTATGCCACGCGCATTCCGGCCATGCAGAAGGCCAACATCGATCTCGAAGAAGTCGGACGTACCGGCAAACTCCCGGACCTGCCGCCGAAGGTGGCGCGGGTGGCAGACAACTACAATCATCTGCACGAGCAGCCGACACTGTTCTACGCCCTGGCACTCGCTGCCCACCTGGCCGGCGTCACCGACGGCGTGTCCATCAGTCTCGCCTGGACCTACGTCATCCTGCGCATCCTGCATTCCTTCGTTCAGGCCACCGTAAACATCATTCCCGTTCGCTTCGGCTTGTTCACGCTCGGGTCGCTGGTGCTGGTCGCGCTGCTGATCCGCACCGTTCTCGCGCTCTGATCTTGGGGAGCCGGTCACCATGAAGTACGTGACACTCGGCCGTACCGGGCTCGAAGTCAGCGTCGCCGGCCTCGGCTGCGGCGGTCACAGCCGCCTCGGTCTCGCCACCGGCAAGGACGAGCACCACGCCGCGCGCATCGTCACAGCTGCGCTGGACCTGGGCATCAACTTCATCGACACGGCCCGCGCCTATGGCACGGAGCGGGCGGTCGGAGCCGCCATCAAGGGCCGCCGCGATCAGGTGATCGTGTCGAGCAAGGCCAGTCCCGGCTGGGGGGACGAACTGCTCTCCGCGGCCGGTCTGCGCGAGAGTCTGGAGAAGAGTCTCGTCCGCCTCGGCACCGACTGCATAGACGTCTTCCACTTGCACGGCGTCACCGCTGCCCAGTACCCCCATTGCGTGGCCGAACTCGTTCCGGAACTCAAGCGCCAGCGCGATGCAGGCAAGATCCGCTTTCTCGGCATCACCGAGCGCTTCGTCAGCGACACGAGCCACGAGATGCTGGCAGCCGCGCTGCCCGACGATCACTTCGACGTCGTGATGGTCGGCCACAATCTGCTGAACCCCTCGGCAAGGAAGCGGGTGTTCCCGCTCACCATGCGCCATAACGTCGGCACCCTGATCATGTTCGCCGTCCGGCGTGCGTTGACGCACTCCGATGCCGCGCGAGCCGTCCTCGAGCAACTGATCGAAGCCGGGCAGGTGGCTGCCGCCGACACTGACGCGCAGGCGCCCCTCGCCTTCCTGGTCGATCACCCCGAGGTGGCCTCGTTGATCGAAGCGGCCTATCGTTTCTGCCGCCACGAGGCCGGGGCCCACGTGGTCCTCACGGGTACCGGCAGCGTGGCGCACCTCGAGGAGAACGTGGCGGCGATACTCGCGCCGCCCCTGCCGCCGGATCTCACCAATCGCCTCGGGCAGATCTTCGGCCGCGTCGACTCCGTGTCCGGCAACTGAACCCGCCTTCTTGTCGCCGCCATGCGTCGGAGGCAGACTCATGGGCCCATGCATCCATGCACGGGAGGAAGCCATGCCGCCCCTGCTGCGATTCAGCCTGCCTGCTCTGGCCGTGATCGGTCTCGCGCTGTTCGGAGTCCATCAGCTGCGCTCGGGCGGCGTTGACGAAGAACTGACGCTGGCCACGGGAACCGTGCTCAAGCAGCGCGCGGCGGTTGCGGACTTCGAACTCGTGGATCAGACCGGTCGCCCGTTCACCCGCAACGACCTCAAGAACCGCTGGAGCCTGCTGTTTGCTGGCTTCACGCACTGCCCCGACATCTGCCCCACCACCCTGGCGCTGCTGGCACGACTCGAGCACAGACTGCAGGAGGCCGGCGCGCCGCTGCAGGTGGTGTTCCTGAGCGTCGACCCGGAACGGGATACGCCTGATCAGATGGCCGAGTACCTCGGCTACTTCAGCCCGAGTCTGCGTGGCGCGACCGGGGACGCGGCACAGATCAGGGCGCTGAGTGACAGCTTGGGCCTCGCATACGTGCGGGTGCCGGAAAGCAGAGGGCACTACAGCGTGGATCACTCGTCCGCGCTGGTGCTGATCGATCCTGACGCGCGCATGGCAGGCCACTTCAGACCGCCGCTGGATCTCGACGGCCTGACCCGGGACTTAGCGCGGCTCTAGAACAGCTGTGGACTAGAACCGCGACCCGGTGAGTGCGATGTCCGCGTGGGCCCAGGCCTCCTGGAAGCGCTCGCCCACATCGTCCGCCTCGTCCGCGCGCTCCTGAGCCAGCAGCGCCTGCTGCAGACCGAGCAACGACCAGCCATTTTCCGGATTACGTCGCAGTTCAGCCCGGTAGGCGGCTTCCGCCGCTTCCGGATGATCAGCCTCGAGCAGCACGGCACCGAGCGTCTGGCGCACGGGCGCATGCCAGGCCGGAGGCTCGTCGTAGGGCAGCGCATCCTCGTCTGCAGCGGCGTGTTCCAGCATCGCGATGGCGGCATCGTGGTCGCCAGCGGCCAGGGCCAGCTCTGCGGCCACCATGCGTTCTGCAATCCCCAGCGCGTAAGTCATGGGATAACGGTCGAACCACAGCGCCTGCTCGAGCTCCGGATCGGACGCGAGTGCCGAAAGCGCGTCATGGTGCTCGACTGCCCCATCCACATCACTGTCGCTGCGCAGGGCCGCCAAGGCCTGCGCGTAGTGCCACACACCGCGCAGGAACGGCAGATCCGCCTCCGGTTCCGGCACTGCTCCGATCGCGCCCCACTGACCGAACCGGACCTTGGCGAAGATGGGGGTGGCGACGAAATTCTGGAGAAACCCCAGACCCGGCGCACGCAGCAGATTCGGGTCGCCTGCGCGTTCCGCCGTTGCCTCGGCAGCCTTCATCGCCGTTTCACTGTCACCGGCCATGGTGGCGGCGAACCAGAGAAAGTGATGGTTGTGGGGCACATAACCCAGGGGATAGACACCCGGCGCGGGCCGGCAGGCGGCCAGGTAATCGTCATCGGCCAGAATCGCGGCCTGATTCACTTCCATGGCGTCGTGCCAGCGGCCCACGCGGGCGTATATGTGCGACGGCATGTGCACCAGATGACCGGAACCCGGAATCAGATCCCGCAGCTGATCAGCCGCCGCTGCTCCGAGCTCGGGTTCGTCGGAGGCTTCCACTGCGTGAATGTACAGATGCAGCGCGCCGGCATGTTCAGCATCACGCCCCATGACCGACTCCAGGACGGACTTGATCTCAGGCGTACGGCCCTTGGGGCGGCCGTCGTCGTGCCAGAAGTCCCAGGGCTGCAGATTCATCATCGACTCCGCGTACAGGGTGGCCGCATCGAGGTCGTCCGGATACTGCTCCACCAGCGCGCCCATGGCCGTCGCATAGGCCTCATCGAGGGGCGTCCGGTCGGCCGGCGGCTCCGCTGCGTAACGGGTCGCCAGCGCAGCGATGTAAGCCTGCTCCCGTTCGCTGGCGTTTCCGGCCACCGCCTTCGCAGCCTGAATCCGCTCCCACGCCGCTTCATTGTTGGCCGGATCCATGCCGGCGTTGACGTGGGGGCCGAGCACGAGCGCCGCACCCCACCAGCACATGGCGCACTCGGGATCGAGTTCCAGCGCCTTGAGGTAGGAACGCTCCGCCGCGTCGTGGTTGAAACCGTAGGTGAGCATCAGCGCCTGATCGAACCAGCGCTGCACCTCGGGGTAGTCACTGCTGACAGGCATGCTGTAGTCCCCGAGACCTTCGAGCAGCGTTGCGCCCACAGGCCCGAGGTCCGGCAGATCAGCTGCCGGCTGCTCGGCCGTGGTCTCACGATTGGGAATCAGGTAGCCACCCGCCGCGACGACGATGGCGGCGAGCAGGATGACGATGGTGCGGTTCATGGCAGGCCCTCCCGCCAGGGAGATCGACCTGGTGATCCATACTACTCGACAGGAGCGCCCGGTCAGACCCTCCCCGTTCAGCCATTGTGAGCGTAAATTCAAACGCGTTCAGAATCGCGATGTCAAACGAGGACCCCTGAGCTGGCGGGACTCATGGCGCTGCGTGCTCATGAGCGGCAGCACGGTGGAGATCGAACCAAGCGCCCTCCGGCCGCTCGGCGATCTGGAACAGCAGACGCTCGTGCATAACCCAATCTGCTCGGACAATCAGACCATCGGCGCGGGAAAGATCATAGCGAACAGTCATGACCGGCCTCCGTTCTGGTCCATATCCCCATTACTGTAATTCGGACAAGACGGCGAATCCCGCTTGTCATCGATCTCGCACACGATGAAATGAGGGAAATCTCGGGTTGACAGCCTCCATCGCCTGCGGTCTCCTCGGTTCGGGGGCGGGAAGGGCCGGCAGCGATCGGATAGCGCAGCATAGCGGTGCCGATCAGCACAGGTAGGCCACACCAGGAATCATCCCAGACAGTATCCCTTCCCTGATGGGCGGAACAGTATCGTTCCGCGACGGCTGCGGCTCGCCGGGCGCTGCATCCACAGTGGCGGTTATGTGTCGGGCGTCCTCGACCGGACTTCCCGACGAATCGCTGATTCGTATTTCGGGGAGGGACAGAACATGAACCCAGCACGCCTGTGCCAGGCCATTGCTGCCTGCGCGATACCCATCGTCAGTTTATCCGGCTCGATCTCCACAGCTTCCGCGCAACAGCCCACCGTAATCGAAGAAATTGTCGTCACCGGCTCGCTCATCCGACGCGACAGCTTCGACTCCGCCTCGCCATTGACCGTGGTGGGGCAGGCGGACATCGCCAACAACGCGACGCCCAATCTCGGTGAGGTCCTGGTCAATCAGACGTTCAACTACGGCAGTGATTTCCAGACCAATACGTTCGCCGCCCGGCCGCAGATCGGCACGACGACGGCCGCCAACCTGCGCGGGCTCGGGGCGGCCGCTACGCTGAATCTGATCGACGGACGGCGGGCCGGAGGCAACCTCAACAACTCCCTGCCGCAGATCGCCATCGAGCGCATCGAGATCCTCAAGGACGGCGCGTCGGCCATCTACGGGACCGACGCGGTGGCCGGCGTGGTCAACCTCATCACCCGGCAGGACTACAGAGGCGCCGAGTTTTCCGTCTTCCAACAGCAGGACAAGGGCGGTGATCTGCGCGAGCAGCAATACGAGTTCATCGCCGGCGCCGAAACGGAGAATGGCCACATCACCATGGCCATGGGCTACAAGACCCGCTCGACGCTCGAACACCTCGACCGGCCGCGATTCACCCGCGAAGGCTTCCAGACCTCCGGGACCGGCAACCCAGGGGTATGGCTGGTACCGACCCGGGACGAAGACGGCAACCTCACCGGCCAATCGGCGCGCCTGCGTGATCCGGGCTGCGGTGCCGCGACGGCCCAGAGCCCGGGCGGCGGCGACATCGGCCAGAAAGGAAACTTCCTCTCCGGTGATCCCCGCAACGCAATCGAGTTCGCCCTCGGCCTGCCTCCAGGCGCCGCCGGCCCACAGACCTGCAGCCTGCATTTCGGCGAGTTCTGGAATTACGTCAACCCCAACGATCAGCTCAGCGGCTGGGTCAACTTCCGCCATCAGCTCACCGACAATCTGAGCAACGAGATCGACTTCCAGGCCAATCGCCTGAAGACCGACAGCCGCGGCACGCCGCAGAACCCTGGCGGCCGGATCGAAGAGTTTCCGACCGTCCTCGGCGATCACCCGGGCAACCCGTTCCGGGCCCTGAATGCCGACGGCGAACCGCTGTACGCCATGGACGATGGCAGCGGTAACCCCGCCCGCGACGACAGTGGCAACGTCATCCTCAGCGCTGCGCCCACCGATCCGTCCTCCGGCGTGCCCTTCAACGAGGACGTCAACGTGGTGGAACTGCGTGCACTGGGCAAGCTCGGGCTTCTGCCGGGAGCCAATCAGCCGCGCAACCTCAATCCGGACGGCTCCAACACCGGCAACGCCACGTTCGATTCCACCACCTACAGGCTCGTCAACAGCCTGCGCTACACGGTGCCTGACTCGACCTGGGAAGTGGGGCTGACCGGCATCCTGTCGAACACGCGGACCGTGCTCGAGGCCAAGAACTCCAGCCAAAGTGCACTGGTGGCAGGACTTCGTGGTGAACTCTCCGTGGCACCAGAGTCGGATCCGACCGGCGCCGAGGGCCTGCGTTTCTGGAACCCCTTCTCGACCCAGGCGCTGAACTGTGAAAATCGTGTCTGCGAGCACACCGGGACGCCGGACTTCGCCAACGAGGTCGCGGTCCTCGATGCCATCGACATCCAGACCAACAACGTCACGGACACCCTGTTCTGGTCAGCGAACCTGCTCGCCACCGGGGATATCATGGAAATGCCCGCGGGAACGCTGCAGGGCGCATTCGGGGTCGAGTACCGCAGAACCCGGATCGATGAAGACATCGACGACGCCCGCAACCGCTGCGACTGGCATGAAGGGGGTTGCGGCTTCGACTGGCGCGCCGACCAGGATATCTACTCCGGGTACTTCGAACTGGCCGTTCCGGTCATCGACCGGCTCGACCTGACCCTCGCCGGCCGCTACGAGGACTACGGCGGCGGCATCGGGAGTTCCTTCGACCCGAAAGTCTCCTTCCTCTGGCAGCCCATGGACATGCTCTCCGTCCGTGGATCCTGGAGCTCCGCCTTCATCGCGCCATCGCTCACCCAGCAGTTCGAGTCGGAGAACTGCGGCCTGGAGACCATGGAGGACGAGCTGACCGCAGACTTCTCGGGATCGTTCCGCGTCGCCTGCGTCAGAGGCAATCCCGATCTGTCACCGGAGTCGGCCGATGTCTACAACATCGGTGCCTCCATCCGCCTGCTCGACGGCGATCTCACGCTCGGCGTCGACTATGCCGTCTACGACTTCGAGGATCGTATCTCTCAGGAGACCGGGAACAACGTCCTGCGCGCGAACTTCAACGACTTTCTCGCGGCCGGCAATGATCCCGACAGCCAAGCCGACATCGACGCCTGGATCGCCACCATGGAGCCGCGGATCTTCCGGGATCCCACCGGCGTCGTCTCGCGAGTCCTGGTGAACCGGGTCAATGCCCAGGAGATGAAGCACAAAGCCTGGGACTTCTTCGGCCGCTACAACCTGTCGCTGAACGGCTGGGGTGATTTCAACTTCACCCTCAATGCGACCTATATCGATCAGTTCAGCTTCGATCTGGGAACTGGAGATCCCCAGGACCGCGGCGACGGCGCGGGCAAGCAGAACGAGCAGGTAGCGGAAATCCCGCCGCTGCCCAAGTGGCGCGTCAATGGCACCGTGAACTACTTCCTCGGCAATCACGCAGCGACCCTGCGCGTGCGCTGGATCGACAGCTTCGAGCTGCAGTTCAACTCCGCCGGCCTGCAGACGCTGCATGGCCTGCGCGGCGGCAGCGACTCGGTCAGTTCCATCACCTACGTGGACGCGAACTACAGATACACGTTCGATCGCCTGCTCGGTGACCGTTCGACGACGCTCGAAATCGGTGCGAACAACATCTTCAATGAGTTTCCCGATCCATTCTTCAACCTTGGCGGCATCGAGACCTTCGTTCACGACGTGCGGGGCCGGATGGCCTATCTGAGACTCAGTCAGGAACTCTGAGCCAGGCCAGTTCAGCGGCGGCAGGGGACGAGCCCTTCGTTCTCCTGCCGTCGTCATCGGCCGACACCTCGAGACCAACCGATGACGCGCTCCACCATGACCATTCTGCTGCTCGCAGCATCGTGCTGCCTGGTTTCGGCGGCGACGGCAGCGAGCGAGCTCGCTCGCTGTGGCGCCATCGAAAGTGCCACGGAGCGCCTCGACTGCTTCGATGCAATGGTTCGTCAGCAAGCCGACGAGCAGGAAGCGCTCGTCCAGACACCGCAGGCCCCAGAACGGGTGGCGCCTGACCAAGCCATCGAGGCTCCTGCAGTCGCCACTGCATCGACTCCCAGCACCGATCCGATTGCCCAATTCGGACAGGGGCGACAGAAGCGGCCGCAGACGGAGATCGATTCGATCACCAGCCGTGTCGATAGCGTTCGCCGAACACCCCTCCGCCATCACGTGATGACGCTGGCCAACGGCCAAGTGTGGGTCGAGAACGAACCCGATCGACGACGGATCGCACCGGCTCAGGACATCGTGATCAGAACGCATCGCTGGCACTTCGAGATGGAGCTGCGATCGCAACCGAATGTCGCGGTACACCGAACCGAGTAGCAACACCTGCTTCCCCACTCCACTTCCTGCCGACGACGCAGAAGGCTACAGTGCCCCTCCCTGCACGAGCCGGCGATCATTGCCCGGCTGAAGGATCGTCGAATCCATGAGCACGCAAACACCCGCCGCTGAGATCGCAGCCCTGAGCGAATCCTTCGACGTTGCGCTCGCCCAGCTAACCACCGCCCGCCAGTCCGATCCGCGGGCCCCGATAGCCGACGTGCTGGAGTCGGCGCGGGCCTTGATGGCGGTGCCAGGCGGACTCGATGCCCTGTACGCACGCGTACCCGCCATCGAATCCGCAGCGGTCTTCGCCAACAGTGACTGGGCGCAGCCGGCCATCCTGCAACCCGCCCTGGCGGAACGTTCCCTCAGGCAGGGCGAAGCAAACATCACGCTCATCGAGGCCCTCAGCGAGATCCGGCTGCTCGCGGTGGCCATGGGCGACTACTTCCACCCTGGAGTCTCGGCAGAACGGGCCCGGAACTTCCTCACGCAGGTGATGGCGCTGAACCTCGACCTGCTGTCCGGACAGATGAACGAGGCCGACCGCGAGCGCCCTGACACTCTCGGTGAGATCGTGCTCACACTGTACCGGTATCTCCTCGACCGACTGGGTTACGAAAGCATCCTCGACAGTCTGGTCGATGAGATTCAGCGTCTGCTGGTCCAGCGGCCAATTCAGACGGACAGCATCAAGCGGATGATCGGGCAGATCGCCCGCTGCCTGTTCGACCCGAGCATCGACACCGTGGGCATGGATAAAGCGGCGCGCCTTGTGCGTGGGCTGTTCGGGCCGAGCCCGGGATGTCGCGAGGACCCGGGCATCGAAGTCTACGCCGAGCGCCTGCTGGCGCTGGACGAAGATGGACTGACCGCGGAAGCCAGCAGCTTCGCATCTGTCATGCACGAGACGGGTCTGGTGTCGCCTTATCATCCCGTCCTGCTGCGCTATCTGCGCGGGCAACATGATCGCCTGATCCCTGTGGCGCTTGGCCTCAGCATGACGGGCAGAGACAGCCTGGAATGCTACCGGCAGCTGGTGCATGCCCTGATCGACGAGGCCGTGTTTTCCGAGACCAGTCAGGCGGTCTACGGCCTGACCATGCTGCTGGAACGCGGCTCGCTGTTCAGCCCGCCCATGGCGGCCGGGCTGTGGCGGCAGATCAAACTGCCATTGTGCGCGCAAGCGGCAAACACGCTGAGCGCGGTGTTCAGCAGCGCGCAGCCGCCACGGGTCTTCCTGCTCGCCGGCGTACTGAGCCTCATCGGCCAGCCGCTCGGCGTCGGGCAGGGCAACAACCCAACCTGCCAGTCCGTGATCGGCATCTCCATGTGGGCCCACAACGACGCGGACTACCTGCTGCAGCTTGTGACCTGGGCGGCCCGCGACGATGAAATCATCATGCGCTTCGAAGGCCAGCAGATTTCTTCGAAGGGGCTCGAAGCGGGCCTCGCCAAGCAAGCCCCCATGGACGTGGATCCGGTGTCACTGATTCTGGTGCCGCATCTGGATCGCATTTACGCCGAAATGGGCCGCTTGTGCGGAACGCGGGACGATGACTTGCATCGCTGGATCAACCCGGAGATGTACGGCTGGTGGGTGGGTCACGGCTTTCGCGTGGTGGCCAATCACCAGACAGGGGCGATCGAAGGGCACGAAGACTTCCTGCGCGACTTCTACGCCCGCTACCACCCCTATTACAACGGCCACCTCCCGGTGATCCACCCCCAACCCGCAGGCATCGCCGTTACAGACAACACCGCGCGTCTCGTCGGCCGGCATGCGATCACCATCACACGAGTCGCCCTCGACCACGACGGCGAGATACGGGTTTACTTCTTCAACCCCAACAATGACAGTCGTCAGGACTGGGGACAGGGAATCCACTGCGCGATTCACGGCCATGGCGAACGCCATGGCGAGGCGTCACTGCCCATCGTGGAATTTGCCTCCCGTCTGTTCGTGTTTCACTTCGACCCATTGGAACTCGGAGACAGGGACGCAGCCCCTGACGCTGAAGTTACGCAAGCCGTCGAGCTCGCACGCCACAGCTGGGCACCCAAGGCCTGACGCTCGCGCACGACGCGCATCGGTCCAGGTGCCGGCGTTTCGAGTCGACTCGTTCGATCTGCTAGCCTGACTCGAACTGTATTCGCGCTTCCAGTCGAGGCCGCATCCTGCCCGCGCGCCTGTTGAGTAAAGAGGCATGCCCGTCGACAACCCCGAGTCCGATCCTGCCCCGCATGGCAGCGAAGGTTCAGATTCCGTCGTAGCCGCATTCGACGCTGCGATCGCCCGGCTCGCTGCCGCCAACGCCACGGCAGGCGTCTCACCCGTATTCGAGGTCCTCGAGCCGGCACGAGCCCTCCTCTTCGACAGCGCGGGGCTGGACATGCTTTACGCGCGCGTCGAAGCACTCGAAGCAGCAGGATTTTTCCGCGGCAGTGACTGGGACGCTCCGCAGACCCTGGTGCCGTCTCTTGCCGTGCGCACGATCCGCCACGGCGAACCGGTGGCCACCCTCGTCGAGGCGATCAGCCAGATTCGCATGCTGGCCGTTGCCAGGGGCGATTCCACCCATCCGTCGCTGTCGCCCGAGCACGCCCAGCACTTCCTGGCCCAGGTGATGGCGATGAATCTCGACCTCGTCGTCGGAGATCTCCAGGAAGCGGATCGGCTGCGGCCGGAGAACCTCGGTTACGCTGTTCAGACTCTGTATCACTACCTGCTGCGTCACCTGGGCTACGGCAACATCCTCGAGCATCTCGTCTCGGAGGTCTGGCGCATCCTCGCCCAGCGCCCGGTTCAGGTGAGCGGCGTAAAGCACATGGTGACGCAAATCGCCGCCTGCCTGAACAGCCCGGACCCCATCGCCAACGCGGTCAGCGACGACGCCCTGCAGCTGATCAACGCTGTCTTCAGCCCAACCGAGGGCTGTCGCGAAGATCCTGGATTCGAAGTGTACGGCGAACGCCTCGCGACCATGGACGACGCGACCCTGCTTCAGGAAGCGATCGCCTTCGCACAGGCGATGCACAACACTGGCCTGGTTTCGCCCTACATGCCGGGTTTCATTCGTTACCTGCGCACGCGGTGGAATGAATTGATCCCCACCGCTCTGGGCCTCAGCCCTACCGGCGCCGATGCGTTCAACTGCTATCCGGCACTGATCCACGCGCTGATCGACGGGGCCATCTTTCCTGAAACCAATCAGGCCGCCTACGGCCTCGCGATGATGCTCGAACGCGGCATTCTCTATTCGCCGCCAGTCGCACCCTCGTTGTGGCGGCAGCTGAGGCTGACGCTATGCGATACCACAACGCGGAAAATCACCGAGGTTTTCGGCGACAGCCGCCGACCGGAATGCTTTCTGCTCGCTGACGTCCTCAATGTGCTCGGTCTTCCGCTCGGCGTCGGTCAGGGTAACTATCCCACCTGCCAGTCCACGCGAGCCATTTCCATGTGGGCCTATAGCGAACCCGCGGATCTTCTGCGCATCGTCGCCTGGGCCGCGCGCGACGACGAAGTAATCATGCGCTTCGAAGGTGAAAACATCTCATCGAAGGAATTGGCGTCCGGTCTGGCGAAGGACCCTCCCGTGGACGTCGACGCCGTTTCCCTGGTCACTGTTCCCCATCTCGATCGTATCTATTTCGAAATGGGGCGGCGCAGCGCAGGCCGCGGCGAGGATCCACACAAGTGGGTCAACGCAGAGTTCCACGGCGATCACGTCGGTCACGGCTTTCGTATCGCCGTCGACGTCTTCACGGGCGGTCTCAAAGACTTCGAGGGCTTCCTGCGTGATTTCTACGCGGCCTATCACCCGTTCCACAACGGCAACCTTCCCGTCATAAACCCACAACCGGCAGGCATCGCGGTGACTGACAGCGGGAGTCGTTTCCTTGGCTGGCACGCCATCAGCATTCAGCGCGTCGCGCTCGATGCGAACAGGGTCATGCGCGCGTATTTCTTCAACCCCAACAACGACAGCGGCCAGGATTGGGGACAGGGAATTGTGACGTCGACTCATGGCAACGGCGAACTGTACGGCGAGGCCTCGCTACCGATGGACGAATTCGCCTCCAGACTGTACGTCTTTCACTACGACCCGCTCGAGAAAGGCAATCCAGGTTCCGTCCCAGATGCTGAAATCCGACGCGCCTCGCAGCTTGCACGCAGCAGCTGGGCCTCCGATCGGTGATACTGATATGACCGAATGTCATGCCTGTAACGCATGAAATGCTCGGCACACAACCCCCTAATTTTTATCCAACCTCCCATGCGGTACACTGGTCAAAAAGACGGGACGCCTATTCGGACGAATGATCCGAACAGAACCTGAGCGATCAATCGAGCATCGTTCGGGACGTCGGTCGACTTCCTGCACGAATGCATGCTGCCTCTGACACCGCAGCATAGCCACGTATCGCTCGCGTCCACTTCATGCACAAGACACGAGGAATGCTTTCTCATGGCCACCAAAACACAAGTACAACCAGCGGTAGAGCTCGCAGCCTGGGTCGATCCGACACTGGATTCCGTTCTCGGGACGGAAACACCCAAGGATCCGAAAAAGGGCTACATCGCCCTGCTTGGATGGAGCGTCAATGCCATCAAGGCTGCGCAGCAATTCGACCGGCGGTACATCGTCGTGGCCCCCGACTGGGCCGCCGACTTCTGCGAGGCCAACAAGATCCCCTATGTTCCCTGGGATTTCGTTCGCCTCAACGACCGCTCCATGGAGATCGCTGAGGTTCTCAAGGACGAAGGCGTGGATGTTGCGATCCCTCTGTTCGAGGAAACCGTCGAATGGTCGGGCGCGATCAACTCAGTTCTGCTCGACAATCCCCGCATGTATGGTCAGTCAATTCTTTTCCGGGACAAGGCGCTGATGAAGCGCCGCGCCCAGCTTGGCGGAATTCGCGTCGGTATCTTCGAGGAAGCGCACGAGAAGGAAGACATCATCCGCTTCATGAAGCGCGTCAACCAGACGCTTCTCAAGCTCGACGGCGACCCGGATGACCCGATCCACGTCAAGGCTTTCGACAAGGCGGGTTGCCTTGGGCACCGCATGATTCGCAAGATGGAAGAGATCGACCTGATTCCGGACGAAGAGTACCCACTGCTCATGGAAAGCCATCTGGACGGCTGGGAATTCGCCGTCGAGGCCTGGATTCACGACGGTAAGATCAAATTTCTCAACATCTCGGAGTACGTGACGCTGGGTTACTCGGTGTTCGTGCCCGCCACCAAGGAGCTCGAAAGCTGGCGCGATGCGATCACCAAGCAGATCGAGAAGCTGATCAAGACCTTCGACATTCAGTTTGGACTCATTCATCCGGAGTACTTCGTCACCGCAGACGGCGAGATGTACTTTGGTGAAATTGCCTATCGGCCACCAGGCTTCAAGGCCTTCGAACTCATCGAGCGTGCCTACGGATTCAACGCTTACCAGGCATCCATGCTGGTGTTCGACCCCAAGAGCACCAAGGAGGAGGTGAACGCATTCTTTCCGCGCGAGGTTGTGGACGCAAAAGGCTATGCGGGTTGCTTCGGCGTTTACCCCCGGCGTCGCGTCGTCAGCAAGCTGGAGATGCCCAAGGAAACCATCGAGCACCCCTATTTCGAATCCCACGAACTGGTCGCTCCCGCAGAGGAAACGGTTCCTGACCGGTCGGCTTTCGGGACCCACTGGGGCCTGATCTTCTTCTTCGGCGATGATCCCATCGTCATGCGAGATCTGCTCAGGGCGCAGGAGGAGTTGGACTTCTACGTCTAGCCCGGCAATCTCAGCAGCCGATCTCTAGCGGGCCGCGCGCCGCAGCTGCGACGCTTTGATCGTTACCGCACAGAGCTGGCCTCAGAGACCTGGGTACGCTTGTTCGACTGAACGCCCTGGTCTCTGGAGTCACCCATGCTTTACACAATCGCTGTCATTCTTCTGGTTTTCTGGCTGCTTGGACTCGTCACTTCGACGACGATGGGTGGCTTCGTGCACCTC
This sequence comes from Gammaproteobacteria bacterium, assembly GCA_007694905.1. Lineage (GTDB taxonomy): Bacteria > Pseudomonadota > Gammaproteobacteria > Pseudomonadales > Azotimanducaceae > SLTB01. The sequence continues at coordinate 78,125 of REEU01000142.1, forward strand.
TTGCTGGTCGTGGCCGTGATTGTCGTACTGCTGCAGGCCCTCGGCGGCCGAAGGAGCTTATGATTCCGCTCGGGCAGGTCAACCGCCGTAGCGGCGGATGATCTGCTTTCCTAGCGACATCATGTGCACCTGATCAGGACCATCAGCCTGACGGCACCAGCGCGCGTAATTGAACGCTTCGGCCATCGGGTAGTCGGCCGTTAGACCACCCGCACCATGGATCTGCATGCAGCGATCGATGACCGTCTGAGCCATCAGCGGAACGGTGATCTTGGCCGCAGCGATCAGATCGCGCGCATCCTTCGGACCGACCTCGTCGATCTTCCGCGCCGTCTTCATGGTCAGCAGCCGTGCCTGCTCGATCTCGCCGAAGGATTTGGCGATGTCCTCGAGCACGCTTTGGTGATCCGCGAGCTTCCTGCCGAAAGTTTCCCGGCTCACCGCCCTGCGGCAGGCAAACTCCAGCGCACGCTGGGCGCTACCGATCAAACGCATGCAGTGGTGGATACGTCCCGGCCCAAGACGACCCTGGGCGATTTCGAAGCCCCGGCCTTCACCAAGCAGGATGTTCGCAGCGGGCACCCGCACGTTCTCGAAGTGCACCTCGGCGTGGCCGAGCGGTGCATCGTCATAGCCCAGAGTGGTCAGCGGCCGCACCACCCTCACCCCCGGGGTATCCTTCGGTACCAGCACCTGACTCTGCTGAAGATGCCGGTTGGGATTGTCCGGATCTGACTTGCCCATGACGATGAAGATCTTCGTCCGCTCGTAGGGCGCGTTGGTGATGAACCACTTTTTGCCGTTAATAAGATAGGAATCGCCGTCGCGGACGATGGAGGTGCGCACATTCGTAGCATCGGAAGAGGCGACGTCGGGCTCCGTCATGCAGTAGGAGGAGCGAATCTCGCCTGCGAGCAGCGGTTCAAGCCACTCACGCTTCTGCGCCTCCGTGCCGTACTTCAGGAACACCTCCATGTTGCCGGTGTCGGGCGCATTGCAGTTGAAGGCCTCCGGCGCCCACAGCACGCGCCCCATGATCTCCGCCAGCGGGCTGTAGGCCTCGTTGCTGAGGCCGCCGTGGTCTGCCGGCATCCACAGGTTCCAGAGCCCTGCGTCCCGCGCCTTCGCCTTCAATTCCTCCATCACCGGAACTGTCGAGAAACGGTCCGGCAGCGCATTCAATTCGTCGTGGTAGCGCTGCTCGTTGGGATAGATGTGCGCATCCATGAATGCTTCGAGTTCATGACGCAGGGTTTCGGCACGATCGGTGGCGGACATTCGGGGGCTCCTCGAGATCTTGGGCGAGGCCGATTCTACCCGAGTCGGCCTGCAGCGGGGCGCAGACCCCGAGCAGGCAGTTGGGGTAGGCTTCGCGGCCGAACCGACCTTGAGATTGACACGGAAACCTGACATGAACGGAATGATCGAAGTCGCTCGCTCCAGCGTGCAGACCTGGGAATGCGACCAGATGGGCCATATGAACGTGCAGTTTTATCTGGACAAGGCCGATCAGGGGCTGACCACACTGGCCCTGGAACTCGGTCTCGGACCCACCCAAGCGCGCAGCTCAGGCGTGATGCTGCGCGCGCGCGAACACCACGTGCGCTTCCTGCGCGAGCAACGTCCAGGCGCACCGTTCTTCCTTCGCGGCGGTCTCGTCGACGTCGGCGAGAGCGGCCTCACCGTCTATCAGGAGATGGTCGAGACGGTGTCCGATACGGCCGCGGCGACGTTTCTGATCGACGTGGAATGCGTGGACATCGCCAGCCGCACGCCGCAACCCCTGTCCGAGGCGCTTCGGGCGTACTCCGAACAGCGCGTCGAGGTCCCGGTCCACGGTCGCCCCCGCGGTCTCGAACTGGCGCCGCCGCGGCCGGCGCCGACGCTTGCCGACGCCGAACGCTCCGGCATGCTCCGCACCTGGCAGGGCGCCATCAGCCGCGATCAGTGTGACGACGCCGGCTTCCTCACCGTGCGTCACTTCATGGGCATCGTGTCCGACAGCATCCCGAACCTGCTCGCCCTCACTGGCGGCAGCGACCGGTCGAAGACACCCGGCGTCGGCGGCGCCGCGCTGGAGTACCGCTTCGTTTATCGCGGGCAGCCTCGCGTCGGCGACGTGCTGACGCTGCGCAGCGGCCTCAAACAGGTCGGCAGCAAGGCCTACACCTGGTGCCACTGGCTGTTCGATCTGGAGACCGGCACGGCAGTCGCCACCGCCGAGGCAGTGGCGATCGCGATGGATCTCGAGGCGCGTCGAGCCATTCCGATTCCGGAGGCGATGCGCGCCAACCTCGAGGCGAGGGTGATTCCGGGGCTCGGGGTGTGAGTGCGGGATCGGGCCGCTGCAACGGTCGTCAGGATGCCAACGACTCATAAGAGGCGCGACAGGCGGAACGAAAAGGTCTATGAATACCCTGTGATTTGCGGCGGCGCGCGGTTAATATATCTGTATAAAAATACATATACTGGAGCCGGCCATGGCCCCGGAAACTACCGAACTTCCCGACTTCAGCACGCTCACCCCGGATGAACTCGACGATCAGCTTGCGCTGCTGTGCAGCCACATCTACGCCGCCGAGTATCAGCTCCTGCTCTGCATCCGGGAGTGGGACAAGCGCTGTTCGATTCACGTCTACGGCGTGAAGTCGACGGCCCACTGGCTCAATGCCCGTTGCGGCATCGCCATGGGTGCCGCCCGCGAGAAGGTCCGTGTCGCCCGCGCGCTGGAGCAGTTGCCTCGCGTCAGCGAGCTGTTCGCTCGCGGCCAGCTCAGCTACTCCAAGGTACGCGCCCTCACCCGCGTCGCCACAGCCGCCAATGAGGACTACCTGGTCGGCGTTGCGCTGCAGGGCACGGCCTCGCACCTGGAACGCCTGACCTCCGCCTACCGCAAGTTGGAGCGCCTGCATGATCCCGAGCGCTTAATGAACCAGCGCCGGTTGCGCCACGTGAAGTGGTACTGGGACGACGACGGCATGCTGGTGTTCCACGGCCGACTGCCACCCGAGGACGGCGCCCTGTTCATCAAGTGCATCGAAGCCATGCGCGACGTCATCTATCGCGAGGAAGGTCCGCGGGACAAAGGCGATGCCTTCGAGCAGGCCCAGGGCAAGGTGGAGCAGGATGTGTTCAGTCCCGCAGCCGCGCGAAACGCGGACGCACTGCTGAAACTGCTGGAGACCGGGGCCGCGAGTTAACCACGCGCCCTCGGCGGGCCGGAGCGGCTGCAGGTGATGTTGCATGTGCCGGTGACACCGGCGCAAACGGAGGCCGTTCCCGACGTTGGTGTCCCCGACAATGGTGTCCCCGACAATGGTGTCCCCGACGACCTCGCCATTGGCCTCCATGCCCATCTGGAGCCAGGCACCGTGGTCGCACCCGAGACCGCACGCCGGCTGTGTTGTGATGCTTCGCGGGTGCTGATGGTGGAGAACGACAAGGGCGAACCGCTGTCAGTCGGGCGACGCCAGCGCACGGTGCCGTGGCCGATCCGCCGGGCGCTGATGCAGCGGGACGGTGGTTGTACGTTCCCGGGCTGCACTGAACGTCGCTACGTGGATGCCCACCACATCCAGCACTGGGCAGACGGTGGCGAAACCTCGCTTGAGAACTGCACGTTGCTCTGCCGCCACCATCACCGTCTGGTGCACGAGGAAGGTTTCGGCTGCGAACGCTCAGCCGATGGTGAAATGCTGTTCCGCTATCCGGACGGTGGCGTGTTACCGGCGAGTTTTCGCCTGGCGCCGGGCAGCTACCGGAGTCTCGCCGACCGGCACCGGAAACAGCGCATCGGCATCTCCGCAGAAACATCCATCCGCTCGACGGTCTGGGGGCGCGAGATCGACATGAGCGGATTGCTGGCGGGGCTGATTGCGGTCAGCCATGGTCCGGATTTCGAGTACCCGACGCCGCGACGCGGCTAGCCCCGCCCGCACTTCAGGCCAGGGGATATCCGGCAAAGGCCTTGGATACCTTCATGCGGATGTTGGACGCGATGGTGCTGACGCCGGAGCCGCTGTCGAGCAGGCCATCGCTGAGCTCCCGATAGTGATCGATGTCGCGACAGACGAATGTCACCAGAAAGTCGAAGCGACCGCTGATCTGACAGGCCTCGATCACCTCCGGTATGGCGGCCAGCTCGGCTTCGAACGCGACGAAGTCGGCGACCTGATGTCGCTTCAGCGTGACTTCGGCGAACACGGTCACCGAGTTGCGGACACGCCCGAGGTCGAGCTCCGCGAGGTAGCGGCAAATGACGCCGGTCTGTTCGAGCCGCTTGACCCGCTTCAGGCAGGCGCTTGGACTGAGTGCCACACGCTCGGCAAGGTCCCGATTGGAGATCCGGCCGTCGAGCTGCAGCACCTTCAGGATGCGGTGGTCCGTTCGGTCGAGCTCCATGCTCCCTCCCTCCTGCGGGCCGTGACAGAGGCAGTGTGCCGCCTATAGAAACTTTATGCACCAACAGGCCCGAAAAAGTGCAGCAAGTGCACGATCGAGGGCCCATTTGAGCTTCAAATCAACAAGAAATGCCCTAACGTAGCCGGGTGTAGAAAATTTCGCACAACGACTTCAGGAGTCTGTTCATGGTTCGTCTCATCGACGTTCCCACGCTGCAGCGTTTCGTCGCCCAACGCGGCATCGAGCGCGTACTCGCGGAACTTGCCGATGCCATCGAAGCGGCCTACGCGCGCTGGGACGAGTTCGACAAGAGCCCCCGTCACGCGACCCACTTCGAGCATGGCGTGATCGAGCTGATGCCGGTGGCCGATGCCCGCCGCTATGCCTGCAAGTACGTCAACGGGCATCCGGGCAATCCGCAGCACGGCCGCATGACCGTCGCCGCGCTGGGCATCCTCTCCGACGTCGAGAGCGGCTATCCGATCCTGGTTTCGGAGATGACGCTGCTGACCGCGCTGCGTACCGCGGCGACCTCAGCCCTGGTCGCCCGCCACTGCGCACGGCAGGACACGAGCACGCTGGCACTGATCGGTACCGGTGCGCAGTCCGAGTTCCAGACCCTGGCCATCGGCAACGAGCGGCCGCTGCGACAGATCCGCTTCTACGACGTAGATCCGGCAGCCATGGAGAAATACGCGCTCAACATGTCGGAGCAGAACCTGGAGCTCGTGCCCTGCGACTCCATCGAGCAGGCCGTCTCCGGCGCCGACCTGGTGTCGGTGGCCACGGCCATCAAGGACCGGCAGTCACTGCTGACGACGGCCATGCTGCGCCCGGGCATGCACATCAACGCCGTGGGCGGCGACTGTCCCGGCAAGACCGAGCTGGACTCGGCCGTGCTGCCAGAGTGCGACATCATCGTCGAATACGAGCCGCAGACCCGCATCGAAGGTGAGATTCAGGGTTCGGATCACCAAGTGACCGAATTTCATGAAATCGTTCGCGGTCGACGCCCCGGCCGTCTCAGCGAGGACAGCATCACGCTGTTCGATTCGGTGGGCTTCGCGCTGGAAGACCATGCCGCCTTGAACTGGCTCTACGAGCATCTGACCCGCGCCACCGATGTCGACCTGATTCCGGATGCGCATGATCCGCGTGACCTGTTCGCCATGCTGCAGCCGCCGACCTACGGTCGTGCCGCCAGCTTCTGACACCCCGCTTCGAGGATTGGAGATCCACTGATGACCCAACGCAATCGCCTGCTGATGTGCCCGCCGCAGCACTTCACTGTGCGCTACGAGATCAATCCGTGGATGAACGTGCAGCGCAAGCCCGATGCCGCCGCCGCGCATGATCAGTGGCAGCAGCTGGTGGCGAACCTTGAGCCCGCAGCCGACATCGTCCTCTGCGAACCGGCAGCGGACGCACCCGACATGGTGTTCACGGCCAACGCCGGCTTCGTGTTCGACGGGCGGGTGGTGGTCAGCCGCTTCCGGCATCCCGAGCGGCAGACTGAGGAACCCCACTTCGCGGACTGGTTCGAAGACGCCGGCTTCGCGCTGATGGACTGGCCGGAGGATGTCCGCTTCGAAGGGGCGGGCGACTGCCTGGTGGACCGCGGCGAGCGCCGTTTGTGGCTGGGCCATGGGCTGCGCAGCGACCCCCGCGCCGGCGCTGCCCTGGAAACCGCATTCGAAGTGCCGGTGCACACGCTGACCCTGGTGGATCCGCGCTTCTACCACCTGGACACCTGCTTTTGTCCGCTCGCGGACGGCTACACGCTGTACTACCCGACTGCGTTCAGTGCCGAGTCGCAGATGCTGATCCGATCGCTGATCCCGGCAGAGAAACGGATCGAGGTCAGCGACGGCGACGCCCAGGCCTTCGCCTGCAATGCCGTCGGGCTCGGTGAGCATGTGTTCATGAACCGGTCGTCGAAGGCGCTGCGGTCGACGCTGGCCAAGCTCGGCTTCGAGGTCCACGAATCGCCGGTCACCGAGTTCCTGCGCGCCGGCGGAGCGGTGAAGTGCCTGAGCCTGAACCTGGACGATCCCATCGTCTGATCAGTTCGGTCTGTCCCTCGGCACCATCACCGGGCGCTCGAGCCAACGCTCGAAGCGCTCGGTGAGGCGGTCGAGATTCGCTGCCCACCACTCAGCATCGCCCTCGATCGCCGCGACCATGTTCTCTTCCGCTGTCGGCAATTGCCGGCGAATCTCCGGATCGATCTGCTCCAGTGAGGAGCGCCGCACGGGTCCATAGGGGATATAGCGCATCTGCCGGGCCAGGCTGTCAGTGGTGGTCGCGAAACGGACGAACTCCGCCGCCAGTTCCTGCCGGCGCCCATTGCGGGGGATGACCCACACGTCCATGAACCAGACCTGATGGTCCCAGAGGATCGAAAACGTCTCGCCCCGCTGCACCGCATCGAACACGCGCCCATTGAACACCGACGTCATGCTCACACGGCCCGTCTCCAGCAACCGGATCGCTTCCTCGCCGCTGCGCCACCAGTCCACCCACGGCTTGACGCCGTTGAGGACGCGAAAAGCACGATCCACGCCTTCGTCCGTGTCCAGCACCCGGTAGACATCCTCCCTCGGCACCCCATCCGCGATCAGCGCCCATTCCAGATTCACCTTGGGCGAACGCCGCAGGCCGCGCCGTCCGGGGAAACCCTGCACGTCGAAGAAATCCTCGATGCGCTGCGGTGCCCGCTCGATCCGCTCGTGGTCGTAGGCCACCACGGTGGCAGCGACCACGTTGCCGATGCCGCAGCGCAGCAGGCTGCCTTCGAGAAAGTCCTCGCGCGCCGGCGTCCCGTCCGGCGCCGGCGGCAGCGTATCGTGGTCGAAAGTAACCAGCAGGTTATCACGGCAGGCGCGATGGGCATCGAACAGCTCCATGTCCACCACGTCCCAGCGTACGTTCCAGGCGCGCACCTGGGAGCGCACCTCATCGATGCCGCCGGTGTACTCGAGCACGTCGACGGTGATGCCCGTCTCCTCCTCGAATGGCAGGATGAAGCCGAGCATCTGACTCTTCACGTAGGCGCCTCCCCAGGACACCACGGTCAGGCGGTCAGCCGCGGCGGCAGGGACAAGGAGCAGTACGATCAGGAACAGCAGCGTCGGTCGTCGCAAAATGCTCACCAGTAGTACCCCAGATTGATGTTGAACCGGCTGCGCCAGCGGTCGTCGTCGCCGCCGGCCATGGAGCCTTCGCCGAAGAACAGCATGTTGCGCGCGAAGATGAGATCCAGATAGGCATACAGCGGACCGGCGCCGACGCTGCAGCCAACGGTGTTCAACTCCGAGTCACGACCGCCGCCAACATCTTTGATGAGGCGCGAGTAGTTGTTGTAGCAGACCACCTGATCGAACCAGGAGTCTGACAGCTCGAAGTTGTAGGCGAGATTCACCACCGCCAGCTTGCCCTTCGCGGCGAGATCGAAGCTGGTCCCGAACGCGCCGAGGCGGACGCTGTCATTGCTCACGCCCGGCGGATTGTCCGGATCATAGACGTAGCGCGCACCCTGCAGCTGCAGGTTCCAGCGGCCACAGCGGCTGTCCAAGTGGCCTGAAGCCGCCCAATGACTCCCGCGGCTGTTCGTGGTTGCGTTGAACAGGTCCGCCCGCTGACCGGAGAGTCCGAATTCGTGCTCACAGCCGGTGTCCTGCCCCAGCGTGTAGGCGACGCGGGCATTGAAACGGTTGATTTCCTCGTTCTGCTGATCCCCCTGACGCACCACGTCCGGGGCATAGCGCGCGAGCGTTCCGGCACTGCCAAGCTCCTCGTTCTTGTAGAACGCGAGCTGTGTCTCCCAGGCTCCATCGCTACGCTCATACGCGATACCGAGATCATGGTTGTCGGAGAAGCCAGCGTAGAACGGGACGCCGTCCCAGTAGTTGTGAGATGCGAACGGAAGCAAACCAAAGGGTGTCCGGTGGATGCCGATCTTGACGACGCTGTCGTCCGCGAAGCGGTAGCCGAGCCAGCCCGCGCGAATGACATCCATATCGGGCGTGAATCGGTACTCGGCGCTGAGAATGATGTCGCGGATCTCTCCGTCCACGTTCAGGCGGAACAGATCGAAGCCGCTGTCTCCACGGCGGGTACGGGAGTCGCGCACGTCCTCGCGGAAGAAGTGATTGAAGCGCAGTGCACCGCCGATTCGAATCGGTGAAGGCTCGGGCACTGCAGTGGCGCGGGCCTCCTCGAGCCGCTCAGCGCCGATCACCGCTTCACCGAGCAGTTCGGTCTCGAATCGGGGCTCGGTCAGCTCTGGCGTCCGCGCCGGACCGCTGTCCTGGGCCGCGAGGCGACGTTCGAGAATCTCCAGACGCTGCTGCAGCGCTTCGAGCTGCTGCTGCAAACGCGCAATCTCATTGGCCTCCGCCTTGGCCGGGAACGGCGCAAGAAGCAGCAAAGCGAGCCCAGCCATCCCGAGACCGCAGTGCATTCCACTGGCCATGATCAACTCGCTTCCTCCACATCCACGCACAGCGGCGCCAGCGTACCAGCGTTCCGGTGAAGGGAAGCAAGAAGGGGACATCAGCCAAACAGCGACCGTTGCTGATCGGCGAGCGCCACCCCTTCGTGGCGCAGCAACCAGCGCTTGGCGCCAAGGCCACCGGCGTAGCCGGTGAGGGACCCGTCGCTGCCGACGACTCGATGACAGGGCAGCACGATCGCGAGCGGGTTGCGGCCGTTCGCGGCACCCACCGCGCGGCTGGCCGTGGGCTGACCGAGGCGGCGGGCCATCTCCCCATAACTGCAGGTCGTGCCGAACGGGATCTCGGCGAGCACCGCCAGCACGGCGAGCTGAAAACGTGTGCCGCGCGGTGCCAGCGGCAGGTCGAACACGCGCCGCGTGCCCGCGAAGTATTCTTCGAGCTGGACGCGCGCCATCGCGAGGGCGTCGTCGTCGCGTCGCCATCCGGGAGCGGGGATGGCCGGGTCGTTGTTCCGATCCGGCAGCAGGATCTGGCGCAGACCGTCATCTCCGGCCACCAGCAGCAGCCTCCCAAGCGGACTCGGCATCTGTGCCCACATCAATTGTTCAGCGGTCATGTTTGCGCCTCTTCTGCTTCGTACCCAATACGCGCTGCCGCGCCGCCGCCTCGGCCGCCCACAGCTGCAACACCGCGTAGGCGCGCCAGGGGCGCCAGACTTCGGCACGCTCGCGCACCGCCCGCTCCGTGGCCGGACGACCATTGCGTCCAAGCCGGGCCCGCAGCACCAGATCGCCGGCCGGAAAAGCATCCGGATCGCGACCGGCGCGCATGCACAGGTACTCCACGGTCCACGGTCCGATGCCCGGCAGCGCCAGCAAGGACGTGCGCCAGTGATCCAGCGGTGCATCGAAATCCACCGCCTGATCAGCACACGCCGCCGCGAGATGCTGCAGGGCACGGCGTCGGGCTGCTGGAATGCCGAGGGCTTCGATGTCTGCGGCAGCGATGGCGGCTGGTTCGGGAAACACCACCAGCCCAGGTTCTGCCGCAGCCACATCCTCAGACTGCCGGCACAGGCGCAGCAGACGGGACGTGAGGGTGCGCGCAGCGGCAACGCTGACCTGCTGCCCCAGAACCGCGCGCACCGCGCCCTCGAACGGATCCCACATGCCGGGAACGCGACGGCCGGGAAGGGCGCGCACGCCGTCTGCCAGGAGCGGATCCCGCGCCAGTGCGGCATCGATCGTGCAGCTGTCCGCCGCGATGTCCGTGAGGCGGCGGGCGCGCGCCAGGAGATCCATCAGCGGCAGCGTGCCGCGACCGGAAAGCTCGAGTTCCACCCCACCCGCAGCGAAGCGGATGCCCATGCATCCGGAACCGGTCGCCGTCTGCCAGCGCCGCAGCAGCTGCCCGTCATGCATGCGCTCGAGTCCGGGCACCGCCCGCAGCGCAAAGAAGTCTGCCAGCGCGGCATGAGCGAACGGTGCTTCGGCCGCGAGCCGCAACCGTACCGGCGGGGCCTCCTCGCAGCGCCGATGCCGCCCCAGCCGGCGCAGATCGCTGGGACTGCGCTGCCAGCAGCGTGCGACAGCGGCATTGAACGTCCGCACGCTGCCGAATCCAGCGGCCAGCGCCACTTCAGTGATCGGCGCATCCGTATCATCGAGCAGGCGTTTCGCCACCCGCAGCCGGTGGCTCGCAATCAGAGCCTGCGGACCAACACCGAAGCGCGCTTCGAAGACCCGCCGCAGATGCCGGCTCGACACACCGAGATCCGCCGCCAACGCCGCCACGCCAAAGCCATTCGTCGCTGTCTGCTCGATCCGCGCGACAGCGCGTCCCGCCAGATCCGCCTCGCCTTCCGCCACCGGCGCCCGCTCCGGCCGGCAGCGCAGACAGGGGCGATAGCCGGCCGCTTCCGCGCTCGCCGCCGTCGCGTGGAAGCGCTGATTCGACGGATCCGCCAGCGGCGCAGGACACACCGGCCGGCAATAGATCCCGGTACTCAGCACCGCAACGAAGAAACGGCCGTCGAAGCGCGGGTCCCGGGCCCGGCGTGCCTGTTCGCATTGTTCGGGCGTGAGCCCTGAGGTTGCCAGTGCGGACATCGTTCCGACCTCGATCGGTGACCTCTGTACTATAGAGTGTCGGCTCCGCATCCGTCCGGCCGAAATCGGACCTGCATCCAGCATCCACGCTTCACCGGGAGATCGCTCAGCTGACCGCCGCACGCCCCGTTCCATCGCCGTTCGAGCAGGCCCTGGCGGCCGCCGGTGACGCTGCCGCGCTCAATGTCAGCTTGCCCGTGTGCGCCTGGTGGCTACCCGACGCGCCTCGCCGCACGCTTGCCATTCGGGCGGCCCGTAACCCGAAAGGACACTGGCATTGGTGCGCAAGCGACACGCCGCTCGAGACGCTACAGCCCGCCGACCCGGGCAACGGCTGGCAGGACTTTCTCCGGCTGTGTCAGCGGCACAGCCTCGCGCCCATACCCATCGGCGTCCCGCTGCCGCTGCAGCCTGCCCAAGTGCCGAAACCCTGGGGCTCCGAGCACTGGTACACCGGGATCGAAGCCCGCGGGGTCGCCGGCATCGGCCCGGAGCCAACTGGTTTGCCGCTGCCGTGGCTGCTTGCCGCATTGCCCGGGCACGCCGGCGCTGTGCGCGAACCGCTGCTGCTGAAACACCTCGCGCCCCATGCCGAGCCCGTGTTCGGTGATCTCTACTTCGAGTATCACGCCCGCAAGGAGGAACTCTATCTCGTGACCAGCGTGGATCCGAGGGCCTGGCCCGACGGTGGCCGGATCCGCATGGGTTTCCGAAAGGAACGCATCGCGACCCTCGGCGAGTCGGGCCTGCGCGCGGCCTTCGCCGCTGCCGGGCGCGCCTATGCCGACGTGCGCAGGCGCATGGACGCGCTGCTCGATCAGCGCCGGACCATGGCCGGCGTCCCCCTCGACGCGCCACTCGCCCCGGAAGTCCTCTCCGCCTGGACCGCCGAGCTGCCAGCGCCCCTCCGCGCGGAAGACGTGCAGCGACGCGAGGCCCTGGAGACGCTCATCGCCGAGCAGCCGGTCACCGCCGGAGACGTGATCCGCATCCCGCCCGGCGTTCCGCATGGCCTGCGCCACGGTATCCGCGTCCTCGAAGTTCAGACGCCGGACTATGAGCGACGCATCCTGTACTTCGGCCAGAAAGTGCTCACAGGCCACGACGACGACCTCGATGCGGCCTGTGCCGGTATGTGCCTGCGACCACCGTCGATGACGCCACCGGAGCCTTTGCCGGCACCGGCAGGCGTGACCCGGGAACGGCTGGCACAGGTCGCCGGCTGGCGGGTCGAGCGCATCGAGCTCCCGCCTGGCGAAGCCTGGAGAATCCCCCCGGCAGCCTGTGCGTTGGCGATCGTAGTCACCGGATCCGCCTGCTTCGATCACCTCCTGCGGCGGTCGGAAGAGGGCGCCTTCATTCCAGGTCCCGCCCTGGCTGCAGGCAGCCGGATCACCGCCCAGGAAGCGACCACGGTGCTGCTGGCCACACCCGAGCCCCAAACGTGAGCCAGACGGAACCGTTTCCCAAGGTGCGTCGCCGCCGGAATATCAGGCGCTTCGCGCTACAGGCGCTGATTCTCGTTAGCGTCTACTTCGGCATGCTCATCTACCCCCCGCTAAGGGTGGCGTGGCTGATCTGGCCACAGTGGCAGCCGGGCACGCCGGAGCTGCTGGTGCTGATCGTGGTGCCCCTGCTCGGCCGGCTGGCCTACGAATGGCGCCCCGGGGCCTGGTCACGGCGGGTGGCGGCGCTGTCCATGACCTGGCTGGGCATGGCCTTCGTACTGTTCTGCCTGGTGCTGCCGTTCGAGCTGCTGAATCTCCTGCTGTCACCACCGGCCCGCGCCTCCGGCATTGCGCTGGCCCTGCTGGCGGGTGGGCTGTGTCTGGCCGGTGCCGTGAATGCCCAGGTTCTGCAGGTTCGCAGCCTTTCGATTCCGGCGCCGGGGCTGGATCGCCCGCGGCGCATCGTGCAGATCAGCGATGTCCACATCGGCTCCCGGGAACCGGCGTTGCTGCGTCGCATCCTGGCCCGGGTCCAAGCCCTGGAGCCGGATGCAGTCATGATCACGGGTGACCTGATCGACTTCCGCGACATTCCGGCGCAGGCCCTGGAAGGGCTCAGCGCGCTCACCTGCCCGGTCTGGTACTGCATCGGGAACCACGAGCGTTATGTGGACCTCGCGGCCATCTGTGATCGCCTGCGCAGCGTCGGTGTGCGGGTTCTCCGAGATGAGGTGGATGCGAGCGAGCCACCGCTGGTGGTGGCCGGCATCGACGATGCCGAATCACGGCGCCGGGTGGAACAGGGGCTCGCTGCCATCGGTCCGCTGCCTGAGGGATTCCGCATCCTGCTCTACCATCGCCCGGACGGCTTCGAAACGGCAGCGGATGCCGGCGTCGACCTGATGCTGTGCGGCCACACGCACAATGGTCAGATCGTGCCCTTCAACTTTCTGGTCAGGCGCGTGTTTCCGCGCATTCGCGGGCTGTACACCCATGGCAGGGCGCGGCTTTACGTCTCCCCCGGAACCGGTACCTGGGGCCCGCTGCTGCGGCTCGGTTCCCGCAACGAAATTACGCTTTTACGACTCGATCCCGGCTGAGCACAGCCGATCCTGCGCCAGGCACCAGCGCCGCGCTTCGTGACTCAGTGGGGGTCACCCTCCGCCGAGAAGGCGAACGCGACGGCCTGCGCCTGGGCCAGCAGGCGGTCGAGGCGCAATCGCGCCAGCGGGCTGAAGTCTGCCGCATTGGCCATCGGGCCGGTGGGGCCAAGACGTTCGAGAAAGATCATCAGCAGATCCTCCTCTTCGCGAGCGGCTTCGAGGGCGGCGCCGATGTGACGGAACCAGTCGGCGGACTCCGCGTCGCCGTCGCTGTCGAGCTGCACGATCAGGGCATCCAGCAGCGGCATGAGCTGGCTGCGGACGTTGGCAATGGCGTTCATGTCGAATCTCCGCTGCTGCCCGTGACCTGGTCGAGGCCGCTGCGGTCAGATCCCCATGCGCGCCAGCGCCTCGACGACTTCGTTTACGACCCGGGCCAGTCGCGGATGCTCGGCCTCGAAATCCACGGCCGCCTTTTTCATCCTGCCACGCACCGTGTCTGGCGTGGTTTCGTCCTCATCATCGAGCACGCGCTCGATGTCCTCTGCGACCTGTTCGAGCAGGGCTCGATTGCCGGCATCGACGGAGTCGGAATCAGCGAGCTCGCGCCGGATGGCTTCCAGTTGCTCCCGCAGCCTGCTGCTGGACATCAGGGTGTCGTCCTCAGTCGCTGAGGAGATGAGCGACGGCGCCCTTCTCCTCCGCGAGTTCAGCTTCGGTGGCCTTCATCCGTTCACGGGAGAAGTCATTCACCTCGATACCGTCGACGATGGCCCAGTCACCGCCGCTGCAGGTGACCGGGAAGGAGTAGATGAGCCCTTGCTCCACGTCATAGCTGCCGTCGCTGTAGACGCCCATGCTGACGATACCGTCGCACCCCAGCGCCCAGTCGCGCATGTGATCGAGTGCCGCATTGGCCGCTGATGCGGCGCTGGACGCACCCCGCGCCTCGATGATGGCGGCGCCGCGTTGCTGCACCACCGGGATCATCTCCTTGGCGTACCAGTCCGCATCCACTAGATCCAGTGCCAGCTGACCCTTGACAGTCGCACGGTGGATGTCCGGGTACTGGGTGGCGGAGTGGTTGCCCCAGATGCACAGGCCTTCGACATCCGTGACGTGCGCACCGGCCTTCTGCGCCAGTTGGGCAACGGCCCGGTTGTGATCGAGTCGCATCATGGCGGTGAACTGGCGCGGATCGAGATCCGGCGCATTGCGCTGGGCGATGAGGCAGTTCGTGTTCGCCGGGTTCCCGACCACCAGGACCTTCACGCTGCGCTGGGCATGGTCGTTGAGTGCCTTGCCCTGCACCGAGAAGATCGCCGCGTTGGCCTCGATCAGATCCTTGCGTTCCATGCCCTTGCTGCGCGGCCGGGACCCGACCAAGAGGGCATAGTCCACATCCTTGAATGCCACGTTGGAATCGTCCGTCGGGACGATGCCGGCCACCAGAGGAAACGCGCAGTCCTCGATTTCCATCACCACGCCACGCAGCGCATCCATGGCCGGGGTGATCTCGAGCAGCTGCAGGATCACGGGCTGGTCCTTGCCGAGCATCTCGCCGGACGCGATCCGGAACAGCAGGGAATAGCCGATCTGGCCGGCAGCGCCGGTCACCGCTACGCGCACGGGTTGCTTCATGGTCGATCCTCTCGTTTTCTCATCATGTCAGGCCCCATCGGGACCGAGGCGGCGCGCATTGTAGCAGAGCCGATCGCAGCGTCGCTCAGGGATGCTCGACATACCAGCTACTGCCATCGAGCAGGTCGAACGCATCGTGCAGCCAGGGCACCAGCGGTGCTGGAAGGGCTGCTCGAGGCCACCAGGCCGCCGCATCGGCGTCCGTCGGGTCGAAGCGCGGCGCGGTGCGCTCCGCGAGCTCCGTGGCAAACAGCAGATTCAGACCGCCCCCGTGAGCAGCGAAGTGGATGACGCCGCACGCGACGGCCACGGAAGCGCACAGCGCCACACCCAACTCCTCATGCGCTTCCCGCACGACGGCTTCCCGCGGCGTCTCGCCGGCCTCCAGATGCCCCCCGGGAGGCGCCCAGCATCCGTCCGCGACACCGGTCCCAGACCGCCGCAGCAGCAGAACGTCCTGGCGGCAGGTCAGCAGCAGATGAACGACGATGGCGAAGCGTTGGCGGTCGGATTCCGGCATGACTCGGATCATCCAGCGCCCTGCCCACTGTGACAAGCCAGCCGGGGGAATCTAAGGTCGCGAGCAGGCAGAATCGGTCCCGAGCCAGCCAGAAGCGCCGGTTGACTTATCTGTAGCGGGTGCTAAATTCGCCTGCCGGCCGCACTGCGGCCACGGCTTTTGCCGTCCTTTCCGGGGATTCCGCAGCCGCCGTAGGGGCGTTCCGCGCCCTCGGCGTGACCGCGACAGTAACCCGGCGCCGCATCCACTACGCTGGCGTCATTGCGCCCCCCAGCCGGGCGCCGACCGGGGTGACCTACGGCTGACGCGCGTCGAAGACGACGCGGCCGACATATCCTCAGTTCCTAGCCTCACACCCCGGCGGGCACCGAATACGAGCGGGCAGAGATGGAGAAGCGCATGCACAGTCTCGCAGACCAGTTGAAGCTCGGCCTACCCGAGAAACATGGCCTTTACGATCCCAGCTCCGAAAAGGACGGCTGCGGCGTCGGCTTCATCTGCGACATCAAGGGACGTGCCAGCCATCAGATCATCCTCGACGCCCAGCAGATGAATTGCTGCATGGTTCATCGGGGTGGCCAGGGCTACGAAAAGAACTCAGGCGATGGCGCCGGCATTCTGACCGGCCTTCCGCACCGCTTTTTCGCTGCAGTGGCTGCCAGCGATCTGGGCGCTGAGCTTCCGGAGCGTGGGCGCTACGGCGTCGGCAATGTCTTCCTGCCGCGGGACGCCGCCGCCCGTGAACACTGCAAGAGCCTGATCGGGGAACAGGTCGCTGCCGCCGGCCAGACGCTCATCGGATGGCGTGAAGTGCCGGTGCAACCGGATGTGGCGGACATCGGCAAGGCCGCTCGCGCCGCCATGCCGCACGTGGAGCAGCTGTTCATCGGCGCCGCCGAAGACGCCCTCGGTGACGACTTCGAGCGCAGGCTCTACACCATCCGCAAGCACGCCACTCACCTGTTGCGGGGCGATGCAGACCTCACCGAGCGCAAGCTGTTCTACGTCTGCTCGCTGTCGTCGAAGGTCATCGTCTACAAGGGCATGCTCACGCCTGAACAGGTGTTTCCCTTCTATCCCGATCTCACCGACGACCGCTACGAGTCGCACCTGGCCATGGTCCATTCGCGGTTCTCGACCAACACCTTCCCGAGCTGGGACAGGGCGCAGCCGAATCGATTCATGAGCCACAACGGCGAGATCAATACCCTGCGCGGCAACATCAACTGGATGAATGCACGCGAAGGCGTTGCCCAGAGCCCGCTGTTCGGCGACCACATCAACAAGCTGTTCCCGATCGTGGAGCCGGACTGTTCCGATTCGGGCACCTTCGACAACGTTCTAGAGTTCCTGCTGATGACCGGACGGACACTGCAGGAAGCCATCATCATGATGATTCCCGAGGCGTGGCAGTCCCATCCCAACATGCCGGCGGAGAAGCGCGCGTTCTACGAGTACTACTCCTGCCTGATGGAGCCCTGGGACGGCCCGGCCTCCATCGCCTTCACCGACGGTCGCTACATCGGTGCGGTGCTCGATCGCAACGGCCTGCGGCCGTCACGCTACTACGTCACCGACGATGACAAGTGCATCATGGCGTCGGAAGTGGGCGTGGTGGACATCGACCCGGCGCGCATCGTGGAAAAGGGTCGACTGAAGCCCGGGCGTCTGTTCCTGATCGATTTCGAAGAGGGCCGCATGATCCCCGACGAGGAGATCAAGGATGACTTCGCCCGGCAGCATCCCTTCGGCGCGTGGCTCGACCGGCAGCGCATCGATGTTCGGGATCTGTCGCCGGAGAAGGAAGCGCGCGGCTTCGACCCGGACCGACTGCTCGAGCGCATGCAAGCGTTCGGCTACACCGTCGAGACCATGCACTTCATGCTGATGCCGATGGTCCTGGAACTGCGCGACCCGCTTGGCTCCATGGGCAACGATTCGGCGCTGGCCGTCCTTTCGGACAAGCCGCGCATGCTCTACGACTACTTCAAGCAGCTCTTCGCTCAGGTCACCAACCCGGCCATCGATTCGATCCGGGAAGAGGTGATCATGGGTCTCGAGTGCTACATCGGCCCGGAAGGCAACCTTCTCGAGACCACCGAATCCCATGCCCACCGGCTGTGGATCCCCCACCCGGTCCTGAACAATGACGAACTCGCGAGCCTCAAGCACATCAACCATCGCGGCTGGACATCACAGTCCATCGACATCACGTTCGAGAAGGGTGCCGGGCGCGACGGCCTGCTGGCCGCCCTGGATCGCATCTGTGAGGAGGCGAGCGCGGCCATTGCCGCCGGTCACAGCCTGATCGTGCTCACCGATCGAGGCATCGGTCCGGATCGGGTCCCCATCAGCACGCTGCTGGCCACCGGCGCCGTCCATCACCATCTGGTGAACAGCCATGCCCGCACCCGGATCGGCATCGTGGTGGAAACCGGCGAAGCGCGTGAGGTGCACCACCTCTGCCTGCTGATCGGCTACGGCGCCGACGCCGTGAACCCCTACCTGGCATTCGAGGCGCTGTGGCAGGCCCGCGCGGACGGTTTGCTGGACGACGCCGAGCACATCAGTTCCGATGACGATGTGGTCTACGCCTACCGCAAGGGCACGGCGAAGGGCATCTACAAAGTGATGGCCAAGATGGGCATCTCCACCCTGCAGTCTTACAAGGGTGCGCAGATCTTCGAGGCCGTGGGGCTCGCCGAAGAGGTGATCGCGCGCTGCTTTACCGGCACCACGAGCCGGGTTCAGGGCGCCGGGTTCGACGTGCTCGCCGAGGAAATGGAGCGCCGCCACGAGATCGGCTATCCAGCCCGCGAACAGGTGCGCCTGCCGGTGCTGCCGAATCCAGGCGAGTTCCACTGGCGCAAGAACGGCGACCGTCACATGTGGGATCCCATTGCCATCGCCGATCTGCAAGTAGCCGCACGCAGCAACAGCGAGGACGCCTACTGGCGCTTCGCCCGTTATACCAACGAAGTGGCCACCCGGGAGGCGACCCTCAGGGGTCTGCTCAAGTTCAAACCCGGCGCCAACGGCGGGCCCATCGATATCGCCGAGGTCGAAACCGAACAGGCCATCGTCAAACGCTTCGCCACTGGCGCCATGAGCTTCGGCTCCATTTCGGCGGAGGCTCACGAAGGCTTGGCCATCGCCATGAATCGCATCGGCGGCAAATCCAACACCGGCGAGGGCGGCGAGGATCCGGCGCGCTTCCTGCCATTGGCGAATGGAGACTCCAAGCGGTCGGCCATCAAGCAGGTCGCGTCCGGTCGATTCGGCGTCACCATCGATTACCTGACCAACGCAGACGAGCTGCAGATCAAGATTGTCCAGGGCGCGAAACCTGGAGAAGGTGGCGAGCTGCCGGGTGGCAAGGTGGACGACTACATCGCCAAGATCCGCCACTCCACCCCCGGAGTAGGCCTGATCAGTCCGCCCCCTCACCACGATATCTATTCCATCGAGGACATGGCGCAGCTCATTCACGACCTCAAAAACGCCAATCCCAAAGCGAGAATCAGCGTCAAGCTCGGTGCCGAAATCGGCTGCGGGACCGTCGCTGCCGGTGTCACCAAAGCCAAGGCGGATCACATTGTAATTGCAGGGCACGACGGCGGGACCGGCGCATCACCGCTGACATCCATCAAGCATGCCGGACTGCCCTGGGAACTCGGACTCGTCGAGACGCATCAGACGCTGGTGACGAACAATCTGCGTTCGCGCGTCGTCCTGCAGACCGATGGTCAGCTCAAGACGGGCCGTGATGTCGCCATCGCTGCCCTGCTCGGCGCCGAAGAATTCGGCTTCGCCACAGCGCCGCTGGTGGTGCTCGGCTGCATCATGATGCGCAAGTGCCATCTCAATACATGCCCGGTAGGCATTGCGACCCAGGACCCGGAATTGCGGGCCAAATTCAGTGGTCAGCCCGAGCACGTGGTGAACTACTTCTTCATGCTGGCGAGGGAGCTGCGCGAGATCATGGCAGAACTCGGCTTCCGCCGCGTGGACGAGATGGTGGGCCGGACGGACTGCCTGGAAGCGGACCTCGCCGTGGCTCACTGGAAGGCCAAGGGTCTTGATCTGACGCCGCTGCTGCTGCCCGCCCGTGAACCCGAGGATTTTCTTGGCCGCTTCGCCCAGCATCCCCAGGATCACGAACTCGAGCGCGCGCTGGACAACCAGCTCATCGAGCTTGCCGAGCCGGCGCTGGCGCGCGGCGAGAAGGTGCGCATCGACCTGCCGGTGGTCAACACCAATCGGGTGGTAGGCGGAACCCTGTCCCACACCATTATCAAGCGCGTCGGCGCCGACATGCTGCCGGACGACACCATCCACATCCGACTCACGGGCTCCGCAGGCCAGAGCCTTGGCGCCTGGCTGGCGCGCGGCGTGACCATCGAGGTCGAGGGAGATGCCAACGACTACGTCGGCAAAGGCCTGTCCGGAGGCAAGGTGATGATCTACCCGCCTCGCAGCAGCCGCTTCAAGGCGGAGGAGAACATTCTCGTAGGCAACGTCTGCCTCTACGGCGCAACCGCCGGCGAGGCCTACTTCCGCGGCGTTGCTGCCGAGCGTTTCTGCGTGCGCAATTCCGGCGCCCGGGCCGTGGTCGAAGGCGTCGGCGATCATGGTTGCGAGTACATGACCGGTGGTCGCGTCGTGGTCCTCGGCGCCACCGGCCGCAACTTCGCCGCTGGCATGTCCGGCGGAATCGCTTACATCTGGGATCCGTTGGCGCGCTTCCGGGAAAACTGCAACATGGAGATGGTGGATCTCGATCCTGTCGTGGGCGACGACCTCGCCGAGCTCGAAGGCCTCATCCGCAACCATGAGCAGTTCACCGGCTCCACCGTCGCGGCTTCGCTGCTCGCGCGCTGGCCGGACGCCGCGTCCGAGTTCGTCAAGGTGATGCCCCAGGACTTCAAGCGGGTGCTCGCCGAGACCGCCGGGCAGGACAAGACGTCCGACGTCGCCGCCAAGGCGGGTTGAAACCGCCCCGATTTCGAATGACGAGGAGCAGTTCTACCGATGGGTAAAGCGACCGGGTTCAAGGAGTTCCCACGCCAAGCCGCACCCTACCGGGATGCGGCAGTCCGGCTGGTGGACTACAAGGAGATTTTCACTCCGCCGGACGAAGCCCGGCTTCGTACCCAGGGCGCACGCTGCATGGATTGTGGCGTGCCTTTCTGTCAGTCCGCACCTCACGGCTGCCCGATCTACAACCTGATCCCCGAGTGGAATGACCTGGTCTACCAGGGCCGCTGGCGGGAGGCGCTCGATCGGCTGCATCACACCAACAACTTCCCGGAGTTCACCGGTCGCGTCTGCCCGGCGCCCTGCGAAGGCGCCTGCGTACTCGGCATCACCGACCCGGCAGTCACCATCAAGAACATCGAGATGGCCATCATCGATCGCGGCTTTGCCGAAGGCTGGGTGGTGGCGGAACCGCCGGTCAAGCGTACCGGGCGCCGCGTCGCCGTGGTGGGCTCCGGTCCGGCAGGACTGGCAGCCGCAGCCCAGCTCAACAAGGCAGGGCACTCAGTCACCGTCTACGAGCGCGCCGACCGCATTGGCGGCCTGCTGATGTACGGCATTCCCAACATGAAACTTGGCAAGGACGTGGTCCAGCGCCGAGTGGACCTGCTCGCGGAGGAGGGCGTCGAATTCGTCACCGGCGCGCACGTCTCCGACGGCTCCGGCGGCAGCCTCGATGCGCGCAAGCTGCAGCAGGAGTTCGACGCCGTCCTGCTGTCCACTGGCGCCACCCGACCGAGGGACCTGCCGATCCCGGGACGGGAGCTCGCCGGCGTCCACTTCGCGATGGACTTCCTGCACGCCAATACCAGGAGCCTGCTCGATTCGGAGCATGCCGACGAGGCCTACATATCGGCCAAGGACAAGAACGTGATCGTCATCGGTGGTGGCGACACCGGGACCGACTGCATCGGCACCTCACTGCGCCACGGCTGCAAGTCGTTGGTCAACTTCGAAATCATGCCGCAGCCGCCTCAGGGCCGGTCGGACAGCAATCCCTGGCCCGAGTGGCCGCGCATCTTCCGCGTCGACTACGGTCACGAGGAAGCGGCCCACAAGTTCGGCGATGACCCCAGGGTCTACTGCATCTCGGGCAAGGCCTTCGTCGACAACGGTAACGGCCACGTCAAAGGCATTCGCACGATCGAGGTGGAATGGTCCGAAGGCGGACCCAAGGAGATCCCGGGTACCGAAAAGGAATGGGGGGCGGACCTCGTGCTGTTGTCCATGGGCTTTCTTGGGCCTGAGCACCCTGTCGGCGATGTTTTGGGGCTGGAATACGACCAGCGCTCCAATTATCAGGCAGAGCACGGTCGCTTCAAGACCAACATCGAAGGTATCTTTGCCGCGGGTGACTGCCGTCGCGGTCAATCCCTGGTGGTATGGGCCATCAACGAGGGGCGCGAGGCGGCGCGGGAAATCGACCGCCACCTGATGGGGTCCACCGACCTCCCCTGAACTGCTCGAGGCGACCCGCGCTTCAGTCCACCAGCTCGGCTTGGATCGACCGGAGGTCACGCAGAAACGGTGGTTGACCGGTCTGGGCGGCCAGGCGGGAAACAGCCGCCTGGGCTGCGTCGCGGCTCGGATAGTCTCCCTCCACGATCACGTATTGCCGTGTCCCGTCGCGGCTACGGCTGTAGACCTGGTAGTCATCCGCACGATCACGCTCCTCGATCCAGGCCTCCGCTCGGTCCCGGGCCGACAGCACGAACAGCTGCAGCGCGAAACGATTGGGATCCCGGTCCATGAGTGGATGCCGCGGGGCCTCCATGACGGGAGCCGGATCCGGTGCGGCGACCTCCGGCCTGGTGCGGGGCGGCTCAGCCGGTGCTGCGCCCGCAACTGGTTCTGATGGGATCGGCTGCGATGGGATCGGCTGCGATGGGATCGGCGGCACTTGCCCCTGGTCCGCCGGAGGCGTCGGCGTCGCATCCACCGCATCCACCGCATCCACCGCATCCACCGCATCGGCCGCTGAGGCTCGCTCGGCAGCGCCCGAGCGTTCGCGGTCAGGGAGCGGGAGCCAGCCACGATCGCGAACGTCTGCAGCAGGCTCCTGCCGCTGTAACATGGTGCGCGTCACATCCACGGTCACGGGTGTGCCGGGAAGCTCCACCGTTCGACGCTCCTCTGGAGCGGCCGCCGTGTCGGCCGCGGGCTCGGGCTCCAGCAGCACCGCCAGGAGGACCATCACCAGCAGCGCGACCACGCCGCCGGCGAGCATCATGTGCTGCGGCGACCAGCGCGATCCGCGCTCAAGGAGAATGCGCCGGGCGACCCCATTGGCCAGGCGCGGCAAGCCGCGCGACGCTACATAGATCTCCTGACAATCCCGCTCGGAGAACGGTGAGGCGCCGTTCAGTCCTGCGCGTTCGAGCCGAAACTGAAGATATCCGCGCAATTCATTCAGGGTGAAGGGATCAAGGCCGATCTGGTGAACGAGCGGTTCCACACGCTCGTCGCCCACCACATCGGCAACGGCGCGCGGCAGGTTCTCGCTGCCGAACAAGAGGACGCGTACGTTGGGGGACTCGGCGAACAGTTCAGCAAGGGCGACCAACTCTTTGAAGGCCTCTGCTTCGAGTTCATTGGCATCGTCCACCAGCACGGCACAAAGCGTCCGGGCCGCTCCGAGTTCCATGATCTGCTGATACAGGCGCTCACGGATGCCATCGCAGCTCTCCTCCGCATCGACTCCGATACCCATCGACCGCGCCACAGCCCGCAGCATGTTGCGCGACGAAAGAAACACGCCAGCGGTGATGCGGGCGACCCGTGCATCGTCCGGAAGCCTCCGCTGCAGGATCTGGAAGAACGTTGAGCGGCCGACGCCTTCCGGCCCTGTGACCAGCACCAACGGCCGCCCGAGCCCCCACAGGTCCGTGAGCGTATCCATGTGTCGATCGCGCGTACCGGACGGGAAGAATTCCAGCTGCAGGTCCGTATCGGGGAAGGGGTCGCGTTCCAGCCCCATGGCCACGAAGCGCTCCGTGGCACGATCGAGATCCCGTTCCACAACACTCACGGCGAAGCTCCGGCCGCCGCCAGCGTCCCTGCAATCACATCCCGCGGGATATCGTCGCGAACCACGGCCGTTCCGAGACCCTCGAGGACGATCAACCGCAGACGGCCATCGATCACCTTCTTGTCCACGGCCATGTGGTCGAGAAATCTCTCGACTCCAAGATCGTCGGGAGGCCGGGTCGGCAGACCCGCCGCCGCCACCAGCAGACGAATACGCTCAGCATGTTCCTCGTCAAGGGTGCCGAGACGGACCGAGAGCTCTGCGGCAAGCACCATGCCGACGGCCACGGCCTCACCGTGAAGCCAGCTGCGATATCCGGTGTGCGTCTCGATGGCATGACCGAAGGTATGGCCGAAATTGAGGATGGCCCGCACCCCGGACTCGCGCTCGTCGGCGGCTACCACGCCCGCCTTGGTAATGCAGGAACGCTCGATCGCCACCGACAACGCCCCGGCATCGCCTGCGAGCAGAGCCGGCATGGACTGCTCCAACCAGCCAAAGAAGTCCGCATCCCGGATGCAACCGTACTTGATCACCTCGGCCAGACCGGCAGCGAGTTCACGGCGCGGCAGCGTCACCAGCACATCGGTGTCGATCAAAACTCCGCGTGGTTGGTGAAACGCGCCGATCATATTCTTCCCGCGGGCGTGATTGACCGCCGTCTTGCCGCCAATGGACGAGTCCACCTGGGCCAGCAGCGTGGTGGGGATCTGAATGAAAGCCACCCCGCGCTGATAGCAGGCCGCGGCGAACCCGGTCATGTCCCCAATGACCCCGCCACCGAGTGCCACCAGGGTGGTGGCCCGCGAGTGGCGCCGCTCGAGAAGGGCTTCGATGATGTGTTCCAGCGTGCCGAGATGCTTGTGGGACTCACCGTCTGGGAGTATCAGCGTATCGATGCGTCGGTCACCGCAGGCAGGGAGAATGCGATCGAGATAGAGGGGCGCAACGGTTTCGTTGCTGACGATGAAAACTTCCCGGCCCGTGATCCATCGCTGCAGCTCCGGATGGCCGTCGATAAGCCCGGAGCCGATGAGGATCGGGTAGCTGCGGTCTCCGTCAGGTCCGCCCAGATGCACGTCGATCCGCCGGACCGCAGGCATTGCAGACTCCTCGAGGCTATCCGCTTTCAGTCCTGGCCCTCCCGCAGCACCCGCGCAATCTCCCCTGCGAGCACTTTGGCGGAACGCCGATCGGCCGTAAAGACATGGTCGGCCACCTCACGATACAGGGGATCGCGCTCGTCCCGCAGACGCTCGAGCACCTCCCGGGGTTCGCCGCTCTGCAGCAACGGCCGATTGCGATCGTGGCTGGTGCGTTCGACCTGCTGCTCGAGGGGCGCATCGAGGTAGATCACCGTTCCGCGACTGATGAGGCGCTTGCGGTTCTCCTCGTCGATCACCGCGCCACCACCGGTTGCGACCAGCACGCCCTGCCGCGCCGTCAGCTCATCGAGCATGGCGGCTTCCCGACGCCGGAATCCCTCCTCGCCCTCCACATCGAAGATCCAGGCGATGTCGGCGCCTGTGCGTCGCTCGATCTCCCGGTCTGTATCGACGAACTCGAGCCCGAGCGCCTCGGCGAGCAATTTGCCCACCGTGGTCTTGCCCGCACCCATGGGACCGATCACGAAAACGTTGCGCGGTTTCTCCATGCCCTCTCTGAACCGAAGGATGACAATGTGGGCCGCAGGCCACCCATCCCGTGGCGCCGATGCGGAATCGGGAGCGGTGCGCGCACGTCACCGCCAACCCGGACCTCAGCAATCCCGGCCGCAGTGCTCAACGCCGCGTCAGGGTATCCTGAATGATACGCGGCGTGATGAAGATAAGCAGTTCCTGCTTCTCTTCAGATTGCTGATTGCGGCGGAACAAGCCCCCCACCATCGGCAGATCGCCGAGGAAGGGTGTCTTGTCCGTCGTCCGGTTGGTGCTGGTCTGGAAGACACCACCGAGCACCAGCGTCTGGCCATTATCCACCAGAACCTGGGTGGTGATCGAGTTGGTATTGATGCTCGGAATCCCGCCGAAGACCTGACCGACAGAATCCTGGTTCACGGCGAGGTCCATGATGATCCGATCATCGGGCGTAATCTGGGGCGTGACCTCGAGGGACAGCACCGCCTCCTTGAACTGAGTGGCGGTGGCACCGCTGGCCGCGGCCTCCTGGAAGGGAATTTCCACCCCGGACGCCACAGTCGCCGTCTGCTTGTCGGCCGTAATGACCTTAGGACGCGCCACCACTTCGGCCTGACCGTCAGTGGCGAGTGCCGACAGTTCGAGATCGAGCAGATATTCACTGCCAGTGAGGCCAATGGCGAACGACGAGGTGGCACCACCCGCCGGCAGGTTGACGGCCAGGGCGTCCGGGAAGCTCACCGATGCGGGACCACCGGCACGAATCTGCGAGAGACTTTCCTGGCGGCCACCGATGGAGACGAAATTGTTGCCGCCCACACTGTCCTGATAGCCACCGCCCCAGCGGATGCCCAGAGACTGCGTGAAATTGGTGTTGGCCGTGACGATCCGCGCCTCGATCTGCACCTGACGTACGGGAATGTCGAGCTGCTGCAGGACGCGGCGGATGTCACTGAGACGCTCGGACGTGTCTGTGAGGATGATGGCGTTGGTCCGATCATCGACGATCACACTGCCACGCTCGGACAGCAGTCGCGCCTCGCCCTCACCGGCAGCCCGGAACAGCTGCACGATCTGGGAGGCATTGGCATAGCGGACCTGAATGAACTCGGTACGCAACGGCGCCAGCTCCTGGATCTGCCGCTGGTTGTCGAGTTCTTGACGCTCCCGGGCAGCAATTTCCGCCGCCGGCCCCACCATCAGGACATTACCCATCTCACGCTTGTCGAGACCCTTGGTGCGCAGGACGATCTCCAGCGCCTGATCCCAGGGCACGTTCTGCAGCCGGAGCGTGATGCGACCGCTCACGGTATCGCTGGCGACCAGGTTCATATCAGTGAAGTCAGCGATCAACTGCAGCACCGAGCGCACCTCGATGTCCTGGAAGTTGAGCGACAGCTTCTCGCCCTTGAAGCGGAACGGATCGTCGATCCGCGCTCTGTCCTCGGGACGGGAGCGGCTGACGTTGACCGTCAGCGTGTCGTCGGCCTGATAGGCCATGTACTCGTAGTCATCCCGGGGCCGAATGGTGATGACGGCCCGACCTGACTGCTCCACGGCATCGACGGTTTCCACCGGAGTCGCGAAATCGGTCACGTCCAGGCGCCGCCGCAGGGCCTGAGGCAGGGTGGTGCCGGACACCTCGACACGAATATTGCCCGCTTCGCTGCGTACGTCGACGGGCGCGCGAGGATTGGACAGCCGAATCACCACCTGACCTTCGCCCTCCGGACCGCGCCGGAAATCGATGTCCCGAATGGTGGAGGGACCGGCATCCGAAGGCTGCGTGCGCGCCACGCTCGGGGGCGCGGCGACCGGACCGGGATCCACACCGGCACCACCCACGTCGAGGAACAGGGAGTTGCCCCTGACGCTGCTCTCGTAGGGCACGAGGCGGGTCAGGTTGACGATCACCCGCAGCCGACCACCGGCTTCAACCACGGTCACGCTGCGCGCATTACCTGTACCGAGACTGTGGTAACGGGAATCCAGCGCACTGACGACACCGTCCAGATCGATGGCAATACGCGCCGGCTGGTCAATGGTGTAGCCGGAGGGCTCAGGCGGCGTCGAGTCGAACTTAAGTTCGATCTGAGTGACGTCGTTGGGCAGACTCGAGAAGCGAATATCTTCCAACGTACCGGCCTGCGCGTGTGCCGCCAGCGCCATGATGCCCAGGAGCGCCAGGAAGCGGCCGATCACAGCCCCTTCCATCCACTTCCTGTCGCTTCGCATCGGTGCTCGCATGATGAATTCCCCGATTGATCTGCTGGATCATCCAGCACTGCGCACCGCAATCCGGCGCGCCCCTTTGTGATGTTCAGCCGTCCTGCTGCAGACGGATGGAACGCGACCGCAGGAGCCAGCCGCCGGCGCCGTCCGGAACGATCTCCTCGAGTTCGATACCCGATTCGGCGACCTCCTGAATGCGACCGTGGTTCTGGCCCATAAAGTCGCCCCTCGTCACCCGATGCACGCCGCCCCGTCCATCCCTGATCAGGGCGAACGTGTCGTCCTGACGCTCCAGCGTCCCGACCATGCGCAGTTCGTTGAGCGAGAACTGCTCCAGGAACTGCTGGACCCGATTCGGATCAGGCCTCACGTCCGGCATACCCTCAGGGCGCCGGCGCTGCTCCACGGGCGGATCGAAGGGGCTGCGCTTGCCTGCCGCGCTGTAGGCGAAGGGCTGGTAGGGCTGGAATTCAGGTACCGGCTCCGGCGGCCGCGCCGGGCGCGCGCGAACTTCATTCATGAACGCCTCGAGATCAGTAAAGCGCTGCTGACCTGAAGAGCAGCCCGCCAGAGTCACAGCGAGGACGATGAGGGTGAGCAGGCGCAGCATCATGAACCCCCATCCTGATAGCGATAGGTCCGGGCCTGAATCTGCATGGTCAGCTCGCCGTCACCTTCGCTGCGGGCGCCGCGTCCGCCGCGTGCGCGCTCCGGAGTGATGCTGAAATCGTGCAGGGTCACGATCCGGGACAGGTTGGCGACGCCACTGACGAAGGCGCCCATGCCGTGATACGTGCCCGACACTGTGATCGAGATCGGCAGCTCCCGGTAGAACTCCGCCTCCCGCTCAGCCTGCAGGTCGATGGCGCTGAATTTCAGCCCCGAGTCGAGACCTGTCATGGTGATGTCCTCGAGCAGCCCGGGAACTTCCGTATCAGTGGGCAGCTGCCGCAACATGGCGCCGAAGGATTCCTGCATCTCCTCCTGCTGACGACGCAGAATGTCCAGATTCGCTGCATCTCGAGCCTTGGTTTCGAACTGCCCCCGCAACGTCTGTTCCTGACGGGCCTCCCGCTCGAGCTGCTCGAGCTTGCCCGTGAGGTAGAAGAAGTAGCCGCCGGCAGCGGCCAGCGTGAACACGAGCACCAGCGCAACGACCTTCGCCGGACCCGGCCAGTCGCCGGGGTTGTTCATGTCCAGACTGTTGAAGTCGAAGTTCTGGAGCTGCTGCAGCGTGTCCTGGAACGCCATGCCTCACTCCTCCCGGTCGTTGCGCGGCAACGTCTGCGTCACAGTGAGGGTGAAACGCGATGCCTGGGACCCGAACTCGGGCGCTTCGCGCAGGCCCCGCAGGTTCGGATTCGTGAACCATTCCGAGCCGTCCAGATTACGCATCAGCGCCGACACCCTGGCATTGGATTCGGCGACGCCTTCCAACGACAGCGTCGTTCCGCTCACCCTGAGCGAAGTGTAGAAGACGCCATCGGAAAGCGTCTGTACCAGTTCGTCGAAAATGCGCACGATCACCGGCCGGTTGCCCTGCAGGTTCTGGATCACTTCCATCCGCGCCAGCAGGTCACGGCGCTGCTGCTCGAGGGTGCGGATCTCGCGAATGCGGTTGTCGAGGACGCGGATCTCGTCCTGCAGCATCGCGTTGCGCGCATTCTGGGTAGAGATGTTGCCGTCGATCCAGGTCCCACTGAGGAAAACGAGTCCGCCAGCGAGGATGAGCGCGAACACGAGGTACTGCAGGAAAGCCTTCTTGCGCTCCTCCCGCAGTTCGTCGCGCCATGGCAGCAGGTTGATGCGAGTCATCCGTCGAAACTCCGCAGCGCCAATCCACACGCGATCATCATCGCGGGAGCGTCATTTGCGAGCGCTTCCACCTGCACCTTCGGTGCGACGCTCATGTTCACGAACGGGTTCGCGATCAGGGTGCGTGTACCGAGTTTCGCCTCCACCATCTCCGCGAGCCCCTCGATGGACGACGTTCCGCCTGCCAGCACGATGGCATCCACGTCGTCATACTGGCTGGACGAGAAGAAGAACTGCAACGAACGGGTGACCTGCTGCAGCACGGCCTCCTTGAACGGCTTCAGCACCTCGCGCTCGTAATCATCAGGCAGCCCACCCTGCTTCTTAGCCAGTCCGGCCTCCTCCATGGACAGGCTGTAGCGACGCTGGATCTCTTCCGTGAGTTGCTTTCCGCCGAACAGCTGTTCACGAGTATAGACGCTGCGATCCTTGCTCAGCACCGACAGCGTCGTCATGGTGGCACCGATGTCTAGAATTGCGACGATCATCTCATCTGCGTTGTCCCCGAGCTGGGGACCCACCAGCGTCGAAAACGCCCGCTTCATGCAGTAGGCCTCGATGTCCACCACCTTGGCCTTGAGCCCGCCGAGTTCGAGCGCAGCCTGCCGCATTTCCACGTTCTCGCGCCGGCAGGCGGCGAGCAGCACTTCAACCTGCTCCTCCCCGCGCGGAGACGGGCCGAGCTTCTCGAAGTCGATGGCCACCTCATCGAGGGGGTAAGGAATGTACTGATCCGCCTCCACCTCGATCTGCATTTCCATCTCGGCGTCGGAGAGACCTGACTGCATTTCGATGACCTTGGTGATCACCGCGGAGCCCGCCACCGCCACTGCCGCATGCTTCGAAACAGCCTTGGAACGGTTCACGAGCCGTTTGATGGCTTCACCAACGCCTTCAGGATCACTAATATTCTTCTCGACAACCGCATTGGCCGGCAGCGGCTCGACGCCATAGGCTTCGACCCGGTAACGGTCACCAGACCTGCTAAGCTCGAGAAGCTTCACCGAAGTGGAACTGATGTCGAGCCCCAGCAGTGCGTTGGTCTTCTTTCCGAAGAGTCCGAACACTATTAAAATTCCATCGAGACTAGGCACTTACGCCAAATTTGTAGCAAGTCACGTTAAATTACATTCTAAATGTAGTCGCGACCAGCCCCTTTCGCCACCTTCATGCAAAACATCGATTATCAACACAAGGTCATGAAATCCTTGGTCTTTCAAAACTACATCTGGATCGCTCGCGGACTGGCGATCATGCTCGGAACCGGCGCTGCAGCAGCGATCATGACCATCGCTGCTGTGTATCTCTATCTCGACCCCCAGATTCCCAGCGCCGCCAGCTACCGCGAACTGCGCCTGCAAACACCCTTGCGCATCTACGCCGAGGACGGCAGCTTCATTGCCGAATACGGTGAACGGCGACGCATCCCCCTATCCATAGACCAGTTTCCGCCACTTTTCATCCATGCGGTGCTGGATACCGAGGACAAACGGTTCTACGCGCACGGCGGTATCGATTTTGTGACGCTCGTCAGGTCAACCGTGCAACTCCTTGCCAACCCTGACGAGATTCCGCCGGGGGCGAGCACGATCACGATGCAACTGGCGCGCAACATCTCCTTCACGCTGGAACAGACCTTCCTGCGCAAGTTCAAGGAAATGCTGCTGGCGGTGAAAATCGAGAATGAGCTCAGCAAGGATGAGATCCTCGAGCTCTACCTGAATGTGATTCCCTTCGGCCATCGTGCCTACGGCGGCGAGGCGGCCGCCCGCACCTACTACGGTCGCTCGCTTACGGAGCTCGACGTGGCCGAACTGGCGATGCTTGCGGGTATTCCGCAGGCGCCGAGTATCACCAACCCGGTCAGCGGGCCGGATCGTGCCGTACGTCGACGCAACGTCATCCTGCGCAACATGTACGAGTCGGGCAGGATGGACACGGACACCTACCGGGCTGCCCTGGCGGCGCCGAACATCGCCCGCCTGCATCAGCGCGATCGCGACCTGGAAGCCCCCTGGGTGGCTGAATGGGCGCGCCGAACGGTACTGGAGCGCTACGGCCGGGCGGCCTACGACGACAGCTTCGAGGCTTTTACCAGCGTCGACCCGGTGCTGCAGGAAAGCGCCAACCAATCCCTGCGCAACGGCCTGATCGCCTATGATCGGCGCCACGGTTACCGCGGCCCGGAGCGGACCCTGACGGCCCCGCCCGGGGACGAGCCCCTGGATGACGACACCCTGGACCGCTGGCAGCGTACCGTGGCGCAGACGCCCACGTTCGGTGATGAGGTCCCGGCGCTGGTCATTGGGCTGGATGACGAAGGGTTCGAGGCCCTGCTCGGAGACGGCAGGCGGGTGCGGGTGGAACTGGCGCAGATGCGCTGGGCACGACCCTACCTGACCGTGAACAGCCGCGGCGCCCGCCCCGATCATCCGCGCGCGGTGGTGGACCGGGGCCATCTGGTCCGACTCAGCCCTGACGGCGAAGGGGGCTGGCGCCTGGGCCAGGTTCCCGAAGTCCAGGGTGCCCTGGTGGCGATGCGCCCGCAGGATGGCGCCATTCGTGCCATGGTCGGCGGCTTCGACTTCCGCCACTCCCAGTTCAACAACGCCAATCAGGCGGCCCGGCAGCCAGGCTCGGCATTCAAGCCGTTCATCTACTCCGCTGCGCTGGAGGCGGGGGAAACTGCTGCCAGCATCTTCAATGATGCCCCGCTCGTATTCGAGGATGCGGCGCTCGAAGCCATCTACCGGCCGCGCAACGACAGCGGCCAGTTCGGCGGGCCCACCCGACTGCGCCCCGCTCTGTTTCGATCCGTCAATCTGGTATCCATGCGGGTCCTGATGAAGATCGGCGCCGGCCATGCGATCGAGCACGCGGGTCGCTTCGGCTTCGATACCGCCGGGTTTCCCCGCAACCTGCAGCTTGCCATCGGCGGGGGCACCATGGGCGTGACGCCGCTGGACATGGCGCGTGCCTACGGGGTTTACGCCAATGGCGGCTATCTGGTCGAGCCCTGGCTGGTGGAGCGCATCGATCAGGCGGGTGAAACGCTGTTCACGGCAGAACCGCTGCTGGCCTGTTCCGACGAGTGCCAGCAGATCCCCAACGGCAACGGCAGGCTTGCGGTCGAAGTGGCGGACGACGCGGACGAACACCTTCCGCGCAGCGCGCCGCGGGTGCTCGACGAGCGCGTCGCCTACATCATGCATTCACTGCTAGGGGACGTTATCCAGCACGGCACGGGACGACGGGCACGCACACTCGAGCGTGCCGATCTCGGCGGCAAGACCGGAACCACTAACGAGGCCGACACGTGGTTCGCCGGCTACCAGCACGATCTCGCCGCCGTGGTCTGGATCGGATTCGCCAACAACCAACCTCTGGGCAACAACGAATTCGGCTCCAATACCGCACTGCCCGTGTGGGTGGAGTTCATGGAAACAGCGCTGCGGGGGGTCCCGGAATTCACGTGGGACCAGCCGCCCGGCGTGGTGCGGATGCGCATCGATCCGCACACGGGCCTGCCGGTGAGCCTGGACCAGTCCGGAGCCATCTTTGAACTGTTCACGACGGAAACCGCACCTGAGGCCCGGACATCGCCAACGCCAAGGGATCCCGAAGCCAGACCCGAATCGATCTTCTGAGACAGGCGCCGGAACGTGGTGCCACCACCGGCGATCAGCGCTTACCGAAAACGTCTTCGACCGACGTCAGGGGGTAATGGGACGGATACGGCCGGGTCGCTGCGCCGCTGTCCACGGCAGTTCGCGCCACGGTCTCCACGAAGCTTTCCACGTCCGTCGCATCCACCTCGATGTCGAAGCAGTCGATGCCCGCGAAACGCTTGAACACAAGCGCCTTGCCTTCCATGACGGGCTTGCTGGCAAGGTGGCCGAGATTGCCCAATCCGAGAATGGCCGACCCGTTGGTGACGATGCCGACGAGGTTGTCCTTGGCGGTCTAGGTATAGGCCGCTTCCGGATCTTCGGCGATCCGTCGAGCCGGCTCTGCGACGCCAGGACTTTAAGCGAGGGACAGCCGCCGCGCCGAATCAGAGGGCTTGGTGACCCCGATCGCAATCTTTCCTGGCCGCGGGCGCGCGTGATACACAAGCGCCGCCTCGTTCAGATCTTCTCCCGATATGCCCCGATTCCCCGCAGATAATTGATCTCTCGCACTGTCTGCAGCGCGTCGTGACGGGGATCATGGCGTAAGCAGACGCAGACCGCATCCAGTGGATGCAGTCTGTGGATGTGAACGAGGAGCCTGATCCCGACGCGTGCCGGGAGGCGCGGCGCTCAGGCGGCGCCGCGGGAACCGAAACGGCGCCGGAAGCGCTCGACGCGACCACCCTTGTCGACCATCTTCTGCTTGCCCGTGTAGAACGGGTGGCATGCCGAGCACACCTCGAGCTGGATGTCCTCGCACAGCGTGGAGCGCGTCTGAAATTCGTTGCCGCAGCTGCAGCGAACGGTAACCTCTTGGTACTGAGGATGAATGTCGGCCTTCATCGTGTATCCTGCCTGCGCCGCGACCTTAGGCCTCACGCCCGAGACGCGAGGGGGTCGTCGAAAAAGGTGGCGAAGTGTACCAGAGCCGGCCAAGCAGGCAAGGGGCGACTCGACACCCGGCGAGCCACTCGTGACCCGCATCATCAAGGTGGCCGTACCGGGCCCCTTCCGTACGCCTCTGGATTATCTGCCGCCGCAGGCCGAACCGTCCGCCGACGTGCCGGTCGAGCCCGGCTCCCGGGTCAGCGTTCCCCTCGGCCGGCGGCGCTTGGTGGGTGTCGTCGTCGGCGCCGAGGACCACAGCAGCCTGGATGCACATCGTCTGCGACGGGTGCAGAAAGTCCTCGATTCCGCGCCGATCCTCGACACCGATATTCTCGAGCTGGCCCATTGGGCATCCGAGTATTACCACCATCCCCTCGGTGAGGTGCTGGCTCGATGCCTGCCTCCACGCCATCGCAGGCCCGACGCAGGCACTCCACGTACACCCAGGGTCTGGCAGCTGACGGCCGCGGGGCTCAGTACGGACCTCGCGACGCTTGCGCGCACACCGGCCCAGGCCCGAGCCGTCGAGACGCTGCGGGCGGCGACCGCGCCGCAGCGGGACGAAGACCTCCGCGCCGTCGGTATCCGCAGCGAAATCATCCGCAAGCTCGAGCAGGCAGGCCTCATCGTCGCGATGGACGCGATGGTCGCCAGCGCCCTGGAGCCCCCTGTGAGCGATGACCGGCCGCGATTGAACGTCCATCAGGCGGCCGCTGCAGACGCCATCGTCGCCGCCATGGATAGCTTCGTTGTCTCCCTGCTCGACGGCATCACAGGCTCAGGCAAGACCGAGGTGTATCTGCACGCGATGACGTCAGCCATGGCCGCAGGACGTCAGGTTCTGCTGCTCGTGCCCGAAATCGGCCTCACGCCCCAGGCAGAGCAGCGCTTGCATCACCGCTTCGGGTCGGCCGTTGCAACGCTGCATTCGGGGATGAGCGATCTGCTGCGACTGCGCGCCTGGGAGCGTGCCCGACGCGGCGGCGCCCGCATCCTCATCGGCACCCGCTCGGCGATTTTCACGCCCCTGCCCGATCTCGGCCTGATCGTGGTGGATGAGGAGCACGACGAGTCCTTCAAGCAGCAGGACGGACTGCGCTACTCCGCCCGGGACCTCGCCCTCGTGCGCGCTCGCAACCGCGGCATACCCGTGGTCCTCGGTTCCGCCACCCCGTCCCTGGAAACCCTGCACAACGCCGGTGCCGGCCGCTACCGGCACCTGCTGCTTCCCGAGCGGGCGGGCGGGGCCAGCCGGCCCACCATGGGTCTGGTCGACCTGCGTCGACACCCGGCGCCAGAAGGCTTCGCGGCGCCCCTGCAGACAGCCATGAACGAGGCGCTTACGGCCGGCAATCAGGTTCTGGTGTTTCTCAATCGCCGCGGCTTCGCCCCGGTACTGCGCTGCAGCGACTGCGGCTGGATGGCCGACTGTCACCGCTGTGATGCGCGCATGACGGTACATAGCCGACCCGCGGGCCTGCGTTGTCACCACTGCGGCGCGCGCCGTTCGCTGCCGCCGGAATGTCCGCAGTGCGGCGCGCCCGAACCCATGCCCATCGGCCAGGGTACGCAGCGTTCCGAGCATGTACTCGGGCGGCACTTCCCGGGCACCCCTGTGATCCGCATCGATCGCGACAGCACTGCGAGCCAACCTGCACTACAGGCCGCCCTGGATCGCATCGGGCGGGGCGACCCGTGCATCCTTGTCGGCACTCAGATGCTGGCCAAGGGCCACCACTTTCCCGCCGTCACCCTGGTCGCCGTGCTCGACGCCGACAGTGGTCTGTTCAGCGCCGATTTCCGCAGCAGTGAACGCTTGGCCCAGCAGATCCTGCAGGTGGCCGGACGCGCGGGGCGCGCGGAACGACCGGGCCGGGTCCTGATCCAGACTCACGAACCGAACCATCCGCTTTGGGAAACGCTGCTACGACAGGACTACGCCGCCTTTGCTGCAGCCGCGCTCGACGAGCGCAGGCAGACCGGTCTGCCGCCATTCAGCCATCTGGCCTTGCTGCGTGCGGAGGCCCCGGACAGGGCGACGGTGTGGGCCTTCCTGGAGCGGACCGCTGCCTGCCTTGACGGCGAGCAGCCGCAGGTCGCAGTGCTCGGCCCGGTCGCCGCGCTGCGCGAACGGCTGGCGGGGCGCTATCGGGCCCAGCTGCTGCTGCAAAGCCCGACCCGGCCACCCCTGCATGCGCTCCTGCGGAACAGGCTCGCGGAGGTGGAAGCCCTGCCGGAATCGCGACGCGTGCGCTGGAGCCTGGATGTGGACCCCATCGATCTCTACTGATGCCCAAGGGAGGCTGACGTATGATGGCGCCCGCAAAGCATTCGCCTGACCCTTGCAACATCGATAGCCCCAGAGAAGCGTCCATGGCAGCCAGGAACACCCGATCCCGCCCCACCGGCGGCCGCCGCAACCCGGCGCCCAAGTCCGGAAACGGACGCATCCCGGCCTTCGCGGCGGGCCTCGGCAGCGGGCTCGTCCTCGCGTTCGCCCTGGCGCTGATCGGTCTCTGGCCCGGTGAGCGTAAAGTGTCTGAGCCGGCCCGGGAGACCGCGACCGCAGCCGTGCCGCCCGCCGGGGTACGCTTCGAGTTTCCTGACATGCTGCGCGATGCCCGGCTGCTGGTGCCCTACGTCGAGGAATACCTGCAGCCGGAGCAGACGGTGGAAGAGGGTGTGAACTACCTGCTGCAGGCCGGGGCGTTCCGCCGTGAGGAGGACGCTGACCGGCGGCGGGCGCAGATCCTTCTGCTCGACCTGGACGCCCGGACCCTCAGGGTCACCCGTGAAGGCGCCACCTGGCATCGGGTCCTGGTGGGACCGTTTCCCGATCGCAATCGGGTTCGTGACGCCCAGCTCAAGCTGCTCGAGGACAGGATCGACTCCATCGTCCTGCGCTCCGACCGCACCTGACCCCGCTGGCGATCAGCGCTGCCAGGGAATATGCCGCCTGAACCTTGAAATACGCAGCGCCGACCGCATTCTTTCATGTTCGCACTGCCCAGCTTCCGGAGGCTCCTTGGAACAGTTCCGCGGCACGACCATCCTTTCCGTGCGCCGCCACGGCCAGGTCGCCCTGGGCGGCGATGGCCAGGTATCCATGGGCGATACAGTCATGAAGGGCAACGCGCGCAAGGTCCGCCAGCTGCTCAAGGGCAAGGTCATCGCCGGCTTTGCCGGCGGCACCGCCGACGCGTTCACCCTCTTCGAGCGCTTCGAGGGCCAGCTCGAAAAGCACTCGGGCAATCTGGTCCGGGCTGCGGTGGAACTGGCCAAGGACTGGCGCACGGACCGGGCGCTGCGACGCCTCGAGGCGCTGCTTGCAGTGGCGGATGCGGACAACTCACTCATCATCACCGGCAACGGTGACGTGATCGAGCCGGAACACGGCATCCTGGCCATCGGCTCCGGCGGCGCCTACGCCCGCGCCGCAGCACTGGCGCTGCTGGAAAACACCGAGCTCGATGCCCGCAGCATCGTCGAGCGCTCGCTCGGCATCGCCGCGGACATCTGCGTTTACACCAATCGCTCGTTCACCGTGGAGGAAATCGGCCCAGAGGGCTGACCTTCAACCATCGTTCCCCGACTTCGGAACCCTTCATGTCAGACATGACACCGCGCGAAATCGTCCACGAACTGGACCGGCACATCATCGGCCAGGCCGAAGCCAAACGGGCGGTGGCCATCGCCCTGCGCAATCGCTGGCGACGGCTGAAGCTGCCGGAAGCCATGCGCGAGGAGATCACGCCGAAGAACATCCTCATGATCGGCCCCACCGGGGTCGGCAAGACCGAAATCGCGCGCCGCCTCGCGAAACTCTCCGGAGCGCCGTTCACCAAGGTGGAAGCGACCAAGTTCACCGAGGTGGGCTACGTGGGCCGCGACGTGGAGTCCATTATCCGCGACCTCACCGAAGCCGCCGTCAAGATGCTGCGCGAAGAACAGCTGCAGCAGGTGCAGCACCGGGCCGACGACGCGGCCGAAGACCGCCTGCTCGATGCGCTGCTGCCGGAGGCCCGCTCGGCCCCCGGTTTCACGAACGAGGCGGAAAAACGCGACTCCAGCACCCGCCAGATGCTGCGCAAGAAGCTACGGGAAGGCGAGCTCGACGAGCGGGAAGTGGACGTCGACCTGTCCCAGAGCATGCTCGGGGCCGAGATCGTCGCGCCACCCGGCATGGAGGAGATGACCCAGCAGCTGCAGAGCCTGTTCTCGGGCCTGTCCCAGGGCCGCAAACGGAGCTTGAAGCTGCCGGTCAAGGAAGCCCTGCGTCGGCTGCGGGAGGAGGAAGCCGCGAAGCTGGTCAACGAGGAAGAGATCAAGTCCCGCGCCGTCACCGCAGTCGAGCAGAGCGGAATCGTCTTCATCGACGAGATCGACAAGGTGGCGCGGCGCGGCGAAACGGGTGGTGTCGACGTGTCCAGAGAGGGCGTACAACGCGACCTGTTACCTTTGATCGAAGGCTGCACCGTTTCCACGAAGTTCGGAATGGTCCGCACCGACCACATCCTGTTCATCGCCTCCGGCGCGTTTCATCTGTCACGACCCAGCGACCTGATCCCCGAACTGCAGGGCCGGTTGCCGATCCGGGTGGAACTCGCCGCGCTGACACCGGAGGATTTCGAACGCATCCTGACTGAACCGAAGGCGTCACTCACAGAACAGTACAGCGCCCTGCTCGGCACCGAGGGCGTCAACATCGAGTTCACGCCCGACGGCATCAAGCGCATCGCCGAGATCGCCTGGCGGGTGAACGAAACCACCGAGAACATCGGAGCGCGCCGCCTGCACACGGTGATGGAGCGACTGCTCGAAGAGATCTCTTTCGAGGCTGATCGACACAGCAGCGGCGCAGCCATCGTGATCGATGCGGACTACGTCGGATCACGGCTCGCCGACGTCTCCGAGAACCAGGATTTGAGCCGCTACATCCTCTGAAACCCGGAGCGCACGCGCATCATGGCCGAGGCACCCAGCGACATCCTGATGCACAAAAAGTCACGCACCCTGGAGCTTCGCTACGACGACGGGCGGCGCCTTGAGCTCCCCGCCGAGCTGCTGCGGGTCTACTCGCCGTCGGCGGAGGTCCGCGGTCACGGCGAAGGCCAACGCATCCTCCAGACCGGCAAGAAGTACGTGACCGTGAGCGCCATCGAAACGGTGGGCAACTACGCGCTGCGCCTGGTGTTCGATGACGGCCACGACACCGGCATCTACACCTGGCGCCACCTGCAGGACCTCGGCCGCAATCAGCAACGCTACTGGGACGAGTACTTAGCCGAGCTGAAACAGGCGAATGCGTCCCGGCTGCCGGCCATCGGCGTCGGTCAATGGTCGCCGTCCTGAGTGTGCGCCGTTATGATCCGGGCTCGACCGCCCATCCCGGATCCCAGATGAAGCAAAGCGACCTCGAAGGCACCACCGATTTCGGCTACCAGCAGGTTCCGATCGGCGAGAAGGCAGAACGCGTAGCCGGCGTGTTCAAAAGCGTCGCGCCGCGCTACGACATCATGAACGACCTGATGTCTCTCGGTACCCATCGCCTGATGAAGCGCATGACCATCGAGCTCTCAGGGGTGCGTCCTGGACAACGCGTGCTCGACCTGGCCGGTGGC
Source organism: Gammaproteobacteria bacterium (assembly GCA_007694905.1). GTDB lineage: Bacteria > Pseudomonadota > Gammaproteobacteria > Pseudomonadales > Azotimanducaceae > SLTB01. The sequence goes on from REEU01000142.1 coordinate 117,732, forward strand.
ACCGGCGATCTCGCCGAATTGTTCGCGCCCCGGATTCTGCCGGGCGGCAGCGTCGTCCTCGCCGACATCAATCCCAGCATGCTCGGCATCGGCCGGGATCGCTTGCTCGATGCGGGCGTGGGCAACGTGCTGCCGGTGCAGGCGGACGCGGAATGCCTGCCGTTCGGCGACGGCACTTTCGACTGCGTCAGCATCGGCTTCGGCCTGCGCAACGTCACGCGCAAGGAGCACGCCCTGGCCGAGATGCTGCGGGTGCTCGCTCCAGGTGGCAGAGTCCTGGTGCTGGAGTTTTCCCATCCGCGTCATCCGCTGCTCAATCAGGCTTTCGACGTCTGGTCCAGCCTGTGGCCCACCTTCGGCAAGATCGTCACCGGAGATGCAGATTCCTACCGCTACCTGAACGAATCCATCCGCATGCACCCACCCCAGGAGGCGCTGTCTGACATGCTTAAGGACGCCGGTTTCGCCGCCGTCCGTTGCCACGACCTGGCCGGCGGTATCGTCGCCCTCCATCGCGGCGTCCGCCCCTGACTCGGAGCATCCACGTGCCGCCCCTCTGGCTCGACCGTTTCGCCGCTCTCGCCATCGAAACCGCACTGCGACAGCTTTTCGAGCTGGATCCGGCGGGACGCGCTCAGGCGAAGGGCCTGTCCGGATCCAGCCTTGCGCTGACGCTGGAGCCGGGACCGGTGCATGTCACACTGGCATTCCACGACGCGGGCGTCAGCGCTGAGCCCGGCCATGGAGAGGCTGCCGATGCCAGCGTTCAGCTCGATCCCACTGCCCTGGCGCGCCTGCTCGCGGAAGGTGGCGAGCAGACCGGCACCGGCGGTGCCCAGATCAAGGGTGATGCGGAACTCGCCGCTGCCGTGCTTAATCTGCTGCGCGGCCTGCGTCCTGATCTGCTGGCCCCCTTGACGAAGATGTTCGGCGCCGAATCCGCCCATGTGGTGGGGGAGGCCGCGCAGCGCGCCGGCCGCGGGTTGCGCAGTGGTGTCGATGCCGGGATGCAGCGCGCGCAGACCTGGCTCACCGCCCCTGCGGAGGGCTGGCTGCCGGGACGCAGTGAGATTGCCCGCTTCCTCGACGAAGTTGACGAGCTTCGGCTCGCGACGGATCGTCTCGAGGCGCGCATCCGCCGCCTCGAGCTGCAACAGCAGACGGGAGCCGGGCCATGAACGGCCGCAGCAGGTGGGGCCAGCTTCGACGCGCCGGGCGCATCGTCCGGGTCGCGACCCGGCATCGCCTCGACCAACTGCTCGAAGTGGTCGGGTTGCCGGTGGACAGGTTGCCCTGGTTCGCACGCCTGCTGTTCCGGTTTCATCCGGGTCGGCTGCTGCCGAAGCCCGTGGACCCGCCGGCCCGGCGCCTGCGCAAAGCCCTCGAGGATCTCGGCCCGGTATTCGTCAAATTCGGCCAGATCCTCTCCACGCGTCGTGACCTCCTCGCGCCCGCGTTCGCCGATGAACTGCGGGCGCTGCAGGATCGCGTCACGCCATTTTCCGGCGACGCGGCGCGCGCCATCGTCGAACGGGCCCTCGGCATGCCGCTTGATGAGGCCTTCGCGGCGTTCACCACCGAGCCGATGGCTTCCGCCAGCGTGGCTCAGGTGCATGCGGCGCGACTCCACGACGGTTCCGAAGTGGTGGTGAAGGTGATCCGCCCTGACATCGAATCGGTCATCGCCGAAGACATCGCGCTGCTCTACGGCATCGCCGGCACCCTCGAGCGCTTCTGGCCCGAGGCGCGACGCCTGCACCCAGTCGACATCGTCCGCGACTACGAGCGGACCATCGGCGACGAACTCGATCTGCTGCACGAAGCTGCCAACACATCCCAGCTGCGCCGTAATTTCACCCGCTCGGAGCTGCTCTACGTCCCCAAGGTCCACTGGGAGCTCACCCGCCGCAACGTGCTGGTGCTCGAACGCATCCACGGCGTGCCTATCGCCGACGTGGATCATTTGCTCGCGGCCGGTACCGACATGCGAAAGCTCGCCGAGCGCGGCGTCGAGACCTTTTTCACCCAGGTCTTCGAAGACAACTTCTTCCACGCCGACATGCACCCCGGCAACATTTTCGTCGACATCACCGATCCGGCGAACCCGAGTTACATCGCCGTGGACTGCGCCATCATCGGGCGGCTCACGGAAAACGATCAGAACTATCTGGCCCGCAACCTGCTGGCCTTCTTCCATCAGGACTACTACGAAGTGGCGCGCCTGCACGTGGAGTCCGGCTGGGTGCCCCCGAACACGGACGTGCACGAGTTCGAGCGGGTGATCCGTGGCGTGTGCGAGCCCATCTTCCAGAAACCGCTGAAAGAGATCTCCTTCGGCCACTTCCTGATCACCCTGTTCCAGACCGCGCGGCGCTTCGAAATGGAGGTTCAACCTCAGCTGGTGCTGCTGCAGAAGACCCTGCTGAACATCGAGGGGCTCGGACGGCAGCTCTATCCGGATCTCGATCTCTGGCACACCGCGGCGCCCTTCATGGAACGCTGGATGGCACAACGCGCGGGGCCCGCAGCGGTGTTTCGCGACTTCGCCGATCGCGCACCGGAATTGCTCGAACAACTCCCCCGCCTGCCGGAACTCATTCTGCAGGCGGGACGAGCCGTCGACCGACTGGATGCGATGGCCCGGGACCAGCACGAGCTCCTGGCCCGTATCGAAGCCATGCAGCACAGCCAGGCCAGAAGCCGCAGGCGGCGCCGCAATGGTGGGCTCATCGCACTGCTCGCCGGCGGCGCGCTGCTGGCGCCGAGCGTGGCGGCTGCCGACCCCACCGCGGCCATCGTGCCTGCCGGCTTTCTCGGCCTGCTCGGCGTCTGGCTGCTGCTGGGTCGCGATTGAAGCCGTTTCGACCCCGCCGCGTCCATGGCCCGCATGGGGACCCATCAGGTATGCTGCAGCGCTGGACCATCCACGTCGGCTGCTGCCGAAACTTCCTGCCATGTCCGTGATCGAAGAGTTGACCGGTGTTCTCGAGGCGCGGCGTGAGGCCGACCCGGAACACTCCTACGTGGCCTCCCTCTACGCCGCCGGACTGAACCGCATTCTCGAGAAGGTGGGCGAGGAAGCGACGGAAACGCTGCTCGCGGCAAAAGACGTGACCGGCGACCAGGGCCACGAAGCCCTCGTCCGCGAGACTGCGGATCTGTGGTTCCACAGCATGGTCATGCTGGTGCACGTCGGTATTCCGCCCCAGGCGGTTCTTGACGAGCTCGGACAGCGCTTCGGCCTGTCCGGGATCGCAGAGAAAGCTGCTCGCCGCGGCACCGACTCCTGAACTGTTTTCCCTATGCGAGGTGATCACCGATGTTCGGATTGAGTCTGACAGAGCTCCTGGTCATCCTGGCCATCGTTCTGCTTCTGTTCGGAACCAAGAAGCTGAAGAACCTCGGCAGCGACCTCGGCGGCGCCATCAAGGGCTTCCGGACCGCGATGACCGAAGAGGAAAAAGCCGCCGAAGCCGAGAAGAACGGCGAAGCGCCGTACATCGAGGGGGAGTCCCGCCGCGAGACGCACGACGTGGAGAAACCCAAGTCTGGCGTGGGCAGCGAGTCCAAGCACTGAGACGCGCCTGGCCGTACCTGCTCGGAGTGAAGCATGCTCGACATCGGCTTCCCGGAACTGCTGCTCGTCACGCTGGTCATCCTGCTGGTGTTCGGACCCGAACGCCTGCCAGAGGTGCTGCGCACCCTCGGCGGCTGGATCGGCCAGGCACGGCGCAGCTTTACCAGCCTGAAGACGGAAATCGAGCGCGAGATCGGTGCTGACGAGATTCGGCGTGAGCTGCACAATTCCCGCATCCTCGAAGAAGCGAAGAAAGTACGCGAGGAGATCGAAGGCGCAGGCGCAGAGCTGCGCGCGAGCCAGAAGGACGTGGACGATCTGATGCGCCGCCGCATGGCGGCCCTGCAGGCGGAGGATCAGGCCGTCGAGGACGCGCAGCCTGATACTACGTCATCCGCGTCCGATCCGAAGGTGTCTGCGCCAAACGATGCGACAGGCGCTGACGCCGAGGCCCCCGAAGCAGGGCCGACCGACGCAGACGAAACCGATTCAGAAACGGAACCGTCCGCTCCGCACCCGCCCCGGGAATCGAGGTCATGAGCAGCACGAATCCGTTTCCCGGCGAATCCGAGGACGACCTCAACGATCGCGAAATGCCGCTACTCGAGCACCTTGCCGAACTGCGCAGCCGATTGCTGCGCATCGTTCTCGCCGTGCTCATCGTCTTCTTCCCACTGTTCTACGTCGCGAATGATCTCTACGCCTTCGTCAGCAAACCGCTGCGCGCCGCGCTGCCCGAGGGTTCCACCATGATCGCGACGGAAGTGGCGTCACCGTTCCTGACGCCATTCAAGCTGGCGTTCGTGACCGCGTTCTTCCTCGCTATTCCTTACGTCCTCCATCAGATCTGGAGCTTCGTGGCGCCGGGTCTCTACCGCCACGAGAAACGCTTGGCCATACCCCTGCTGGCCTCCAGCGTGGTGCTGTTCTATGCCGGCATGGCATTCGCCTATTTCGCCGTGTTCCCGGTGGTGTTTGCGTTCCTGATCGGGGTCGCCCCAACCGACGTCGCGATCATGACCGACATCAACGCCTACCTGACGTTCGTGTTGAAGATGTTCTTTGCGTTCGGTTTCGCGTTCGAGATTCCGGTGGCGACTCTGCTTCTGGTGTGGAGCGGCGCCACGACGGTTAGCGCCCTGCGCGCCAAACGCACCTACGTGCTGGTCGGCTGCTTCGTGTTCGCCATGCTGCTGACACCGCCGGACGTGATCTCCCAGGTGCTGCTGGCCATCCCCATGTGGCTGCTGTACGAGGTGGGTATCCTGTTCGCGAAGTTCGTCGAACGCGAACCGGAAGCAACCTGATCCTCATTCCAGCAGAAAGGTGACGGGTCCATCGTTGACCAGGTGTACCTGCATGGCCGCTCCGAAACGCCCGGTCGCCACCACCACACCGCGCTCCCGGCAGCAGCCCACGAAGTGTTCGTACAGCGGCAGCGCCTGCTCGGGCGGCGCGGCGGTCGAGAACCCGGGGCGCCGACCTCGGCTCGTGTCGGCACTGAGCGTGAACTGCGAAACCACCAGCAGCGCCCCGCCCACGTCCGTCAGGGAGCGGTTCATGGGTTTGTCCGCATCCGGGAAAATACGCAGCGCAAGCGTCCTGCGCGCGAGCCGCTCAGCATCCGCCATGACATCGTCACGGGCGACCCCGAGCAACACCAGCAGACCGCGCTCAATGGCGCCGACCACTTCACCGGCCACTTCGACCCGGGCACTGCCGGCGCGCTGCAGCAGCGCCCGCATCAGTCGTCCTTGCGGCGCTCGTCCCGGCGCCGTTCATGCTCTTTCAGGAGCTTCTTGCGCACCCTGATCGCCTTCGGCGTGACTTCCACGAGCTCGTCGGTATCGATGAACTCCAGCGCCTGCTCGAGGCTCATACGCACCGGCGGCGACAGCAACAGGTTCTCGTCGCTGCCCGCGGCACGAATGTTGGTGAGCTGCTTTTCCTTGGTGGGGTTCACTGGCAGATCATTGCCGCGGCTGTGGATCCCCACCACCATGCCTTCGTAGACCTCGACGCCCGGCTCCACCATCAGCCGCCCGCGCTGCTGCAGGTTGAACAGGGCGTAGGCATTGGCTCTGCCCTGAACGTTCGAGACCAGCACCCCGTTGACCCGCTCGGACCCGGCACCGGTGTGGAACGGGCCCCAGTGAGAGAAGGTGTGAGTGAGAATGCCGGCACCGGAGGTCAGGGACAGGAACAGCTGCCGGAACCCGATCAGACCGCGGGAGGGCATGACGAAGTCCAGGCGCACGCGGCCACGGCCGTCCGGCACCATGTTCACCAGTTCGCCGCGACGGCGACCGAGCTCCTCGATCACCGCACCCTGATGGGTCTCCTCAACGTCCACCACCAGGGTCTCATAGGGCTCCTGCCGCTGGCCGTCCTGCTCACGGGTGATGACCTCCGGTCGGGACACCCCAAGCTCGTAGCCCTCCCGACGCATGGTCTCGATCAGAACTGAAAGATGCAGTTCGCCGCGACCGGAAACCCGAAAACGATCCGGGTGTTCGGTGTCCTCCACCCGCAAGGCCACGTTGTGCAGCAGCTCACGGTCGAGGCGCCCGCGCAGATGGCGGCTGGTGAGGAACTTGCCCTCGCGACCCGCAAACGGCGAGGTGTTCACCTGAAAAGTCATCACCACGGTGGGTTCGTCCACCGTCAGCGGAGGCAGGGCCTCAGGCTTACTCGGATCGCAGATCGTGTCCGAGATCGCCAGATCGGCGATACCGGTGATACTGACGATGTCGCCGGCGCTGGCGGAGGCAATCTCACGGCGCTCGAGGCCATCGTTGCCGAGCACGCCAAGGATACGTCCGGAACGCCGCTTGCCGTGCCGATCCACAACGGCCACGGTCATGCCAGGCCGCACGCTTCCCCGCTGTATACGTCCAAGCCCGATCACGCCCACGTAGCTGGAGTAATCGAGAGCAGAGATCTGCATCTGCAGCGGACCGTCGACTTCGATGGCCGGCGGCGGCACCTGCTCGACGATGAGATCAAGCAGCGCGCTCATGTCGTCCTGCATGGCGTCGAGACTGTGGCCTGCGCGTCCCAGCAATGCAGAGGCATAGACCGTGGTGAAGTCGAGCTGCTCCTCGCTGGCGTCGAGGCGATCGAACAGATCCATGACCTCATGTTCCACCCAGTCCGGACGGGCTCCGTCCCGGTCCACCTTGTTGATGACCACGATGGGCTTCAGGCCGCGGGCGAAGGCTTTGCGGGTGACGAAGCGGGTCTGGGGCATGGGTCCGTCCACCGCGTCCACCAGCAGCAGCACCGAATCCACCATGGACAACACCCGCTCCACCTCGCCGCCGAAGTCGGCGTGGCCGGGGGTGTCGACGATGTTGATGCGCACGCCCTTCCATTCGATGGACGTGTTTTTAGCGAGAATGGTGATGCCGCGCTCGCGTTCGATGTCGTTGCTGTCCATCACCCGCTCGCCAGATCCAGCGGTGAAGCGACCGGTCTGCTGCAGAAGACGATCCACCAGCGTGGTCTTGCCATGGTCGACGTGGGCGATGATGGCGACGTTGCGCAGGCCGCATTCGGTTGGGCCACAGGCGGCTGCGGACGTGTTTGCTGCTTGAGATTCGGACACGGTGAGGGGACTGCTCTGGCTACTGGCGGGGCGCGTATTATACAGACCGAAGGCTTACAACGGGGATTCATATCACGCGGGGCGACGAAGCGTGGCACGACGGGGAGCCGCCGCAACGCACCGATCGCGTGCGTTATGCTAGGATCGCACCGACATGGTGCGCTCCTGGTGGCCTGACTGGCCGCAGCCTAGCGGAAATCACGCATCATATTAGCGCACCGACTGGCACCCATTTTGCATCCATGCACAAGTAGTGCTCGCTCGATGCCGAACGCCAGAGCGCGACGCAACGGCCAGGCACACCAGTCATACATTTGAGCCCAGACACCGGAGGCGTGGTATGTCAGAGAAAACTCTGAAGATGATCAAGGATAACGACGTAAAGTGGGTCGATCTCCGCTTCACCGACCCGCGCGGCAAGGAGCAGCACACGACCTTCCCCGCCGCCGTCGTGGATGCGGATTTCTTCCAGAACGGCGCCATGTTCGACGGCTCCTCTGTGGCCGGCTGGAAGGGCATCAACGAGTCCGACATGATTCTCATGCCGGACGACAGCACTGCGATCCTCGACCCGTTCTCGGAAGATGCCAGCCTCAACCTGCGCTGCGACGTGATCGAGCCGAGCACCATGCAGCCTTACGTCCGCGACCCACGCGGCACCGCCAAGATGGCCGAGGCTTACCTGAAGGAAACCGGCATCGGCGACACCTGCTTCTTCGGCCCGGAAGCCGAATTCTTCGTCTTCGATGACGTCCGCTTCAAGGTCAGCATGGGCAACTCCATGTTCGCCATCTCTGCCGAAGAGGCGGCATGGGAGTCCGGCTCCGAGTTCGAGGGCGGCAACCTGGGCCACCGGCCGAGCGTCAAGGGCGGCTACTTCCCGGTTCCGCCCGTCGACTCCGCGTACAACCTGCGCAATGCCATGTGCACGGCCATGCAGCAGATGGGGCTGACCATCGACGTGCACCACCACGAGGTGGCCACCGCCTGCCAGAACGAGATCGGCGTCAAGTTCAACACCCTCACGACGAAGGCCGACGAGGTGCAGATTTACAAGTACTGCGTGCACAACGTCGCCCACGCCTACGGCAAGTCCGCCACGTTCATGCCCAAGCCTCTGGTAGGCGACAACGGCAGCGGCATGCACGTTCACCAGTCCATCTGGAAGGACGGCGTGAACCTGTTCCACGGCGACAAGTACGCCGGACTCTCGGAGATGGCGCTGTACTACATCGGCGGCATCATCAAGCACGCCCGCGCCCTGAATGCGTTCACGAACGCCAGCACCAACAGCTACAAGCGCCTGGTCCCCGGTTTCGAGGCACCCGTGCTGCTCGCCTACTCGGCGCGCAACCGCTCCGCTTCCATCCGGATTCCGTACATCCAGGGCGGCAACCCCAAGGCCTACCGGGTTGAGGTGCGCTTCCCCGACAGTGCCGGCAACCCCTACCTGATGTTCTCGGCCATGCTCCTCGCAGGCATCGATGGCATCAAGAACAAGATTCACCCGGGCGATGCCATGGACAAGGACCTCTACGACCTGCCGCCAGAGGAGCTCGAAGGCATTCCGACGGTGTGCAGTTCGCTGGAGCAGGCCCTCAACGCCCTCGATACGGATCGCGAGTTCCTCAAGCAGGGCGGCGTGTTCAGCGACGGCCAGATCGACGGCTACATCGCGCTGAAGCGTGGCGAGGTGGAGACCCTCAACATGAACACGCATCCGGTCGAGTTCCAGATGTACTACTCGGTCTGAAGGACCCTGTCTGAGCGACCCTGCCCGAAGGACGCCTCGCGAGCTGATCCGCGAGGCAACCTCAGGCACCTGCAGCCCCCGTTCACACGGGGGCTTCTTGTTTCTGGGGCGCGCGCCCCTATGCTATGGACAGCAGTCACCGACCTGGAGAACAGGTCATGTTGTTCACACGATTGATCACGACGCTCGCGTTGCTCGCCTTCGCCCTGCCCTTCGCCGGCGCGGAGGAGATCTACGTCACCCGTGACGCCGAAGGCAATCCGGTGTTCACCGACAGGCCAGGAACCACGCCGTCGGAGCGCGTCGATCTGCGCGCACCCAACGTTTATGAAGCGCAATCGATTCCTGAGCCCGAACCGCGGCCCGCCCGCCGTGGACGGGACACGGAGGAGGGAATACGTTACACCGTGCGGATCACGCAGCCCGGCCATAAGGAGGGCGTCCGCGCCCCGGACGGACAGGTCGCCGTTACAGTCGAAGTGGAACCAGGTCTACGGCGTGGCCATCGCCTCGAACTGCTGCTGAACGGCTCGCCGGTGGCCAGCAGCGGGAGCGGCGGCAGCTTTACGATCGAGACCTTCGATCGCGGCGAGAACGACCTCAGCGCGCGGGTGGTGGACGGCGAGCGGACGCTCGCGGAGAGCGACACCACCACGTTCTATCTGCTGCGCCGGTCGCTGCTACAGCCTGGACCAGCCAATCCTGCACCTAACTATCCCCGCCTGCAGGCACCCTGAACCAACTCGCCGAGCGCACCAATTTGGTGCGAACCGGCTGTGCATCGTCTAGACTGATCGCACCGCGTTGGATCGCTCGTTTCCGAGCGCTGAGCAGCCGCCCTGTCCACTTGGCTTCAAGTTCGGACTTGCTGCCAGTAGTGTCCACTTACTCCGCCTGACTGATCAGTAGTGCGCAGTACCGGTGCAGCTGGTGCGGAATTTGCAGTGCCCTGAAGAGGCACCTGTTGAGCATGTCATGGAAGCGCTTTACCGCCACATTCTGGAACATCAGTCCACGGCCGTGGTGCTGCTCGATGCCGCGCTCCGTGTGACCTACATGAATCAGTCAGCGGAGTTTCTGCTGGCGGCCAGCAACGAGCGCAGCCAAGGCGACCACCTCTGCATGCTGCTGCGAGGTGACGACGACTTCGAGCGCGAACTCGAGGTCGCCCTGAGCAAGGAACAGTCGTTCACCCGCCGCATCACCAGCCTCAAGGCGCTGCAGGCCGGCAGTCGGGAAATCGTGGTCGACTACACTGTCACACCCATGACGGACTGCGAGCAGGGCGGCCTGCTGCTGGAGCTGCAGCCGCTGGATCGGCTGCTGCGCATCAATCGGGAAGCCGCCCAACTCACGCTGCATAGAACCACCCGCCACCTGGTGCGCGGACTGGCCCACGAGATCAAGAATCCCCTCGGTGGCATCCGCGGCGCAGCCCAGCTCCTGGCGCGGGAGCTGGACCGGCCACAACTCAGTGACTATACGGACGTCATCATCGAGGAGGCGGACCGGCTGCGGAACCTCGTCGACCGTATGCTCGGGCCCAATCAGCTGCCCCATTTCCGCATGGCCAACCTGCACCGCATCCTGGAGCGGGTGCGGCAACTCATCACTGCAGAGCACCCGGGTCGGCTTCGCATCGAGCGCGACTACGACCCTTCCATTCCTGACCTGTACTGCGACCCCGATCAGATCCTGCAGGCGGTGCTCAACGTGGTACGTAACGCGGCTCAAGCGCTCGAGGACACAGAGGATGCCATGATCACGCTGCGCTCCCGCACCCTGCGGCAGATCACCATCGGCAGCGAACGCCACCGCCTGGTGGTCCGGGTGGACGTGCTGGACAACGGCCCCGGGATTCCCGCTGACATGCTCGAGCGTCTCTTCTACCCAATGATCAGCGGCCGGGCAGACGGCACCGGTCTCGGCCTGTCCATCACTCAGGCCATCATTTCTCAGCACGGAGGCTTGATCGAATGCGAAAGCGAGCCGGGCAGCACCTGCTTCACGTTCCTGCTGCCATTGGAGAGCCAAGATGAAGCCGCGTGATCGGGTTTGGGTCATCGATGACGACCGTTCCATCCGCTGGGTACTCGAGCGCGCGCTGGAACAGGAAGGCATAGCACCCCAGGCTTTCGAGAGCGGCGCCGCGGTGCTGAGTCGCCTGCAGACGGAGCAGCCCGACGCCATCATCAGCGACATCCGCATGCCCGGCATGGACGGGCTGACGCTGCTGGAACGTCTGAGGTCGGAGCACCCGGAGATCCCGGTCATCATCATGACCGCCCACTCGGATCTCGACAGCGCCGTCGCCTCCTACCAGAGCGGCGCCTTCGAATATCTGCCAAAGCCCTTCGACGTGGACGATGCGGTGGCGGTGGCAAAGCGGGCCGTCGCACACGCCCACGAACAGAAGGCCTCCATGCCGACGCAGGAGGATCCAGCGCCCACTGAAATCATCGGCCAGGCGCCGGCGATGCAGGAAGTCTTTCGCGCCATCGGCCGCCTGTCCCACTCGAACATCACCGTCCTGATCAACGGCGAGTCCGGCACTGGCAAGGAACTGGTGGCGCGCGCCTTGCACCGCCACTCGCCGCGGCAGTCCGGGCCCTTCATCGCCTTGAACATGGCTGCCATTCCCCACGACCTGATCGAATCCGAGCTGTTCGGCCACGAAAAAGGGGCCTTCACCGGCGCCGCGGCCCAGCGCCAGGGCCGCTTCGAGCAGGCCGACGAGGGCACGCTGTTCTTGGATGAGATCGGTGACATGCCCGCGGACACCCAGACGCGCCTGCTGCGCGTGCTGGCGGACGCCGAGTTCTATCGGGTCGGGGGGCATCAGCCGATCAAGGTGGACGTGCGGATCATCGCGGCCACCCACCAGAACCTCGAAGATCTGGTGCGGGACGGGCGCTTCCGCGAGGATCTGTTCCACCGCCTCAATGTGATTCGGATCCACATCCCGAAACTGTCAGAGCGCCGCGGCGACATCCCGCTCCTCGCGCGCCACTTTCTGTCTTCGGCGGCTCAGGAGCTTGGCGGTGAACCGAAACTGCTGCGCCCGGAGACCGAGGAGTACCTCGCGAACCTGGAGTGGCCCGGAAACGTCCGCCAGCTGGAAAACACCTGCCGCTGGCTCACCGTGATGGCGTCCGGCCGCGAAGTGCATATCGGCGACCTGCCGCCGGAGCTCCGCTTGAGCGAAGGCAGTGCGCAGCAGACCACCAACTGGGAGGCCGCCCTTCGCAACTGGAGCGATCAGGAGCTGGCACGGTTCCGCTCTGGGCAGACGACGCCGCTGCTCGACGTGGCCCTGCCCAAATTCGAACGCATCCTGATTGAGACGGCGCTCAAGCACACCGGCGGACGCCGTCGCGATGCCTCCGAGCTGCTCGGGTGGGGCCGCAACACCCTGACGCGGAAGATCAAGGAACTCGGAATGGATTCCGCCGACGAGCACGGCGAGGACGACTGAGGCCTGGCGTGTCCGTTGGCGGATGGACAGCGCTGAAGGATCGCGTTCTAGATCGCATATCCCACCGATGCGCGAAGCGAGGCCTTGAATCAGTTAGATATGCGGGCTAGATCGGCGCCACGGTCAGGGTCAGTCGACCCGCATAGCTGCCCGGCTCAGCGTTCGCCAGGGTGTCTTCCTGAATCCGGACGCGGACGCTGGCGTTGGTGGCGCCGCCGCAATCCATGGACGCGGAACTGGCGTTACCCGCGGCCAGCGGCGCGCCGCCCGCCGCGAGTGGGCGCCAGCCATTGCCGTCGCTGAAGTCCACCAAGAAGGGCAGTTCCGCACCGTTTTGAGCAACCACGAACGCATTGCCGCTGCCCTGACCCGAGGCTTCTACGGTGTAAGCTCCCGCCGGGTCGTTGCGATAAACGCACAGGGTATCGCTGCCACTCATCTCGGCGCTGCCGGGGAAGAAGCCCAGCGCGATGTCGTTCAGGTTGGAGATGCGTACCAGATCCGGAACGTTCACCCGGATGCCGAAGCTGGTCGAGGCCGTGTCCGAGCCATTCGAACCGCCGTTGATCTCCAGTGTGAACTGCCCCTCGTAGGTTCCGGCGCGAGCGGCAGCAAGACCGCCGCCGAGGATGCGCACCGTGAGCCGGCCGTTCGGGCCGCCGCGCGGGCAACCCAGCTCGTCACCGGTCTTGTCGGTGTCCGTTCCCACGCTCGGCGCCAGGGCCTGTTCGGCACCGGTGCGGAGGTCGCGCAGCCGAACCTCGACGTCGATGAAGCTGCCGCCGCCCTCATGTTCGATGCGGAACACGCTCGCCGAACTCGCGCCGTTATGATCGTGCAGGGTCGCACCCCAGGGGCGCAGTTGATTGTCGTTGTTCGCGGTCAGCCGGCCGCCCACCACCGAGACCGCGCAGAGGTCCCGGCTCGCGGTCATGTTGCCGGCGCCCGGCGCCCAGTTCCCCAGGTCGAAATCCGCCAGCGGCGTCACGGCGACCGCCGCCTGCGCCAGGGCCGGAATCAGGCCCGCCAGCAGCAGGCACAACAGCACCCAGCCGCGGCGGAGGCCGCGATCCGGATGGCTGTTGGGGCTGATGCCGAAGATCATGACGCTGTCCTTGATTGCCGGTGCAAAATGCGTTGGGAAAATGCGTGAGTGTCCAGCGATTCGTTGAGCGATTCGTTGGGTATCCAGAACGAAGGGCGGCACATGGCCGCCCTTCAGGTGGTGCCGGCACATCCATGTGCCGTGAACAGCGCGCTCAGCGGGGCGAAACCACCAGCGTGATCCTGTCGGAGTAGTTGCCGGAAGGCGCGGATTGCAGGTCGCCTTCAGCCACCTCCACACCCAGATTGGCGTTGGTCGAACCGCCACACACTACGGAAGTCGAGCTTCCTGTCCCGTCAACATCCTCGCCGTCAAGCAACGGAGAGTCGTTGACGCTGACGCTGTAAGTGATGAAGTCGGTGCCATTCGTAAGGCGAAAGACGCCTCCTGGGCCCGTATTTTCAGAACCAACCACCTGCAGGCTGTAGAGACCGGTGCCGTTGCGGTAAACACAGAAGTCATCGCTGCCGTTCAAGGGGCCCGTGCCACTGTAGGTACCGAGCGGGATGTCGTTCAGAGCGCTGATCTGGACGCGGTCCTCGATGCTCACCGTCACGTCGAGCGTGCCGGTGGAGTCAGCCCCGAGCGTGCCCTGCGTGGCGCCATAAGCGGTGCCCGCGGCGGCCAGAAGGGAAGCGAGCGCGATGCCTTGGCCGAGTTGCTTGAGTTGGAAGTTCATGGTTCGTATCTCCTCGAGATGGTCTGGTTCGTCGCTTTCGCGTTCTGCCCCGGCATCCGCCGGTCGCTTCGTCCGCGGTGGTTGACGAATAGATTCCAAGGCTCGTGCCAACTATCCGTTTACATTTCGAGCCATGCACTTTCAGCTCGTTAACAAACAAGTAACTATCTGTATTTTAATGTTTTTCATTTTAAACCGATTCAAAGACCCGTTCCGTGGCGTCTTCCACCTGCCACAAACCGCTCGTTTGAACGGGCAATCTACGGCACAACCTGACGCTGAACGTCACTGCAACACGACGTTTTCGGTCCGTTTACGATCCCCAACCGGACAGCCAAGCGGAACCAGGCAGAGCGGGGCAGAGGCGCTGGGGGCGTGAAGCGGGGCGACCACCCTTCACGCGAATGGATTCAGGGTTTCACCTGATGGAGGCGGGCGGTCCGAATCGGCACCATGCGCTCATGGACATCGGATCACATGATCTCCCTGCCGGGGCAAGGACATGGAACGTATGGGAAAGCGGGCAACCACGCTGCGCAGCCGCGCTGTCGCGCTGGCATGGATGGCGACCCTGCTCTTATGCGCGCCTCTGGCGCATGCGAACAGCAGCCAAGCCCAGATCCGCCTGACGCTGACGATCCCCGAGCGGCCCACTGCGCTTGCTGCCGATCTGAAAATCCAGGTCGGCAGCGAGAAACTCTGCACCACCGAGGTCAACCACGGCCGGCGCGAACTTCTTCGCTTTAACGGACCCCACGCCCAGCGGCTCGATCCATGCTCCGATGACGTGCCTGTGCGCGGGCTCGAAGGGCAGCACATCGTGATGATCGCCCCAATCTGAGCGGACCGTCGGACTAACAGGACGCTTGATCGGGTCGACCACGACTCAGCACAGGCGGCCTTTTAGGATAAGGCATCACCACCTGCACTGCCGCCAGGAGCGCCTCCTGATGTCCGCAATCTGCCGCCCCCCTCTGCTCGCAGCCCTGCTCGGCTGCGTCGCGCTGCTCCTGCTCGGGAGCGCGGCGCAAGCGGATATGTCCCTGGACCGCAGCATCCTCATTTTCGATGCGCAGAGTACGCCGCGACAGGACGTCGAAATCACCAACTCCGGCAGCGAGAACCTCTACCTCGAAACCGAAATCCTGCGTGTGAGCCAGCCGGGCACGGAAGCCGAGACCCGAGAGCGGGTGCTGGACCCTGACGCCATCGACCTGCTGGTCACACCGGCCCGCCTGATCGTACCACCCGGCGCGCGGCGTCTGCTGCGGGTCGTGAATCTTGGCGATCCAGCGAAGGTCGACCACATCTATCGCATCAACGTGCGACCGGTCGTGGGTTCCGTCGAGGCGGAGACCACCGCGGTGAAGGTGATCATCGCCTACCAGCTCTTGGTGATCCTGCGCCCATCCGATCCTCAGCCGGAACTGATCTGGGATCGCCAGGGCCGCAATATCACGTTCACGAATAACGGCAACACGAACGTCCTGCTGTTCAATGGCGTGCAGTGCCCTCCGGATGGCGGCGACTGTGTCGAATTGAACGCCGCCCAGCGGCTCTATGCCGGCAACTCATGGACCCTGGAACTCCCTTACGACGGCAGCGTGGAGTTCACCACCGGGGTCGGCCAGCGCAACGTCCGGCAACGCTTCAACTGACGCGCCCCTCGAGCGATGGCGGGCTACCGCAAATCCAGTCTCACAGTCGTCGCGCTCCTCTGCGTCGTGGGACTGCTGTGGTGGCTGTTCTGCCGTGGACCGGGAGCTGACCTTGACGAAGCGTCGGTCACACCTGCGCCTGGCACCGCCGACGTCGCGGATCTGCAGCGCGACGGCTCAGGCGCCTTGGGGCGCCATGAAACGATCGAACACGCTTTCACCTCCAGCGCAGAAGCCCATGGCGATCAGGCGGCCATCCGCGACGATTCCGATCCGGACGCCACGCCGCAGAAAGCCCTCCCGGCGCGCACCGTCGGCGGCGGCACAACGGGTCCTGTGAAAGACCCGGTTGTTGACGGCGCAGAAACGCATCGCAAGCCGGCAGCTGGCGTTGATGATTCCGACGCGGACGCGACTCCGCAGGAAGCCACCCAGGAACTCACCGTCAGCGATGGCGCGTCCCGTCCAAGTGCCGAGCAAGCGCCGGTCGAGACCACTGAACCGTCGGAGGCGCCCGCGCAACCCGTGTTCCGGGCATCGACCCAGCCACCACCTGGTTTCGAAGCGTTCTACGAGCCCCAGCGCACCCTGGTGGATGTCTACTATGGCGGAACCTTCCTGCTCTCGACCCCAGCATCTTACGACCTCGATCACATCGCTTTCGAACAGCCGGAGAGCATCGTCCAAGCCATTCCCGATGTGACCGACACGGAGTCGGTCCTGGCGGCGCTCAGCGGCGATCTGGACACCCACGAGGCCGAACTCTGCGTTCGCCCCGGGCAGGAGAACTGCGGCCGCCTCGACCCGCCCATCGCTGCCGTCCTGTTCGACCCCTCGCGCTTTCGCGCCACGGTATTCGTCAATCCCGATCGGCTCGAATCCCGAGGCCCGGCAGTCAGCCGCTTTCTGCCGCGCAGCGACGCTGGCTTCTCCGTGCTGCAGAACATCCTCGCCAACGCGTCCGGCTCCTCGACGCGCAGCGACAGCTACAACATTGCCAGCATTACCGCGCTGAGCTACCGCGAGACCCACGCGGAGATGTTCAGTTCCTATGGTGCCAATGACCGCTTCACCATCGACAGCATGGCGGTCCGCCGTGAATTCGAGGGCACCGCGCTGCAGGGCGGCCTGTACCGCTCCCGCAGCCAGAGCCTCGGATTCGTAAGCGAGCGGGATCTCTACGGGATCCGCTACGGACGATCCCTGAACACACGCGCCGACCGGGCGTTCTCCGATGGGGTGCCGCTGGAGGTCTTCCTGCCAAGTCGCGCACGGGTCGAAATCATCAAGGACGGCCGCCTGCTCTCGACCCGGTTTTACGACGCGGGCAACCGCATTCTCGACACCTCCACGCTTCCCGAGGGGGCGTACGACATCACGCTGCGCATCCGGGAGAGTGACGGCACCGAGCGCTTCGAGGAGCGTTTCTTCGTGAAGAGCACCCGCCTGCCCCCGGCGGATCAACCGCTGTACTTCTTCGAGCTTGGCCGCATCGCCGACCGCAACACGCGCTCGACCCTGCCGGAGGACACCGGGGATTGGCTCGCACGCACCGGCGTGACCCGACGGGTCGGCGCGGACAGCGGTATCGATGTCGGTTTGGCCGCCAGCAGCGGCGAAGGTCTGCTGGAAGCCGGTGCCTTTCGGCTCTTGCGCGGAGCGGAATTCCAGGCCAGCGCGTTCGTGGGCACCGACAACGCTAGCGGCTTCGCAGCCGTGACACGCATGCAGGTCGGCCAGACCCGACTGAGCGCTGACTACCGGCGCGTGAAGAGCGGCCCGTTGGTGGACAGCCGGACGAGCCTGACAGGAAGGGGGTTCGAGCAGCTGGGGGTCAACGTCCGGACACCGTTTGCCGGCGGCAACCTCGGTTTCAGCGTTCGCCGCGTCAATCGCGACGGCGACCGGCGCCGCGACAGCCAGAACCTGAACTGGGAGCGCACCGTCATGCGGACCATGAACGGGTGGGTGCGTCTGACAGCAGACGTCTCCCGGCAGGAGGGGGATTGGCTCGGCCTCGTCGGGCTGCGCATGGACCTGCGCGGAGACGGTTACAACGGCAATGTCGCGCCACGCGGCCGCTGGGATCGACGCGACGGCAGCAACGACTTCGGCCAGCAGACCGACGGCCGCATGGCCTGGCAGCGCTTCGGAGAGGACGGGACCCGCCTCCTCGGTGCGGTGTCCGGTTCTTCCGGCCCGGACAACGACCGGATCGGCGTGGATGGCGAGTACCAGGGCCGCCTTGGACAGCTCCGGGCCGACGTGGACCACAACTTCGGCGAGGATGAACGGACCACCTGGGCCACCACGCTCAATACCAGCCTGCTCAGCGATGGCCGGCGCGTGGCCATGGGCGGCCAGGATCAGGCCCAGGCCGCCGCGCTGGTGGACATCCAGGGCGACGTTCCGGATGCGTACTTCGAGGTCCGGGTCGACGACTTTACCCGCAGCGTGGCACCCGTGGGGTCGGTCACCCCGGTGCACCTGCGGCCCTGGGAGACCTACGAAATCCGCCTGCGGCCCGTCGGGTCAGCGTTGGTATCATGGGAAGACCGCAGCGAGCGCATCACGCTCTACCCGGGCAATGTGGTTCACTTGAACTGGCAGGTCGCCGAGGTTCTGGTGCTCTTCGGGCGGCTGCTCGACCCCGAAGGTGAAGCCCTGGAGGGCCTTCGCATCGAGGGTGCGGAGGGGCTCGCGGTCACCGACGTTGGCGGCTTGTTCCAGGCGGAGGTCTTCCGACCCAAAGCCGGCGCAGAAGTCGAGCTGGCGGTGACACGCAACGGTCAGCTCTGCAGCGTGCGCATCGCCATGGACGATCTCGAGATTCGCAACGGAATCGCCCGGGCGGGGACCCGCCACTGCAGCTGGGACTGAGTGTCGACAGTATGTTCGAGGTGGTCCTCCACGAACCGGAAATCCCGCCCAACACCGGCAACATCATGCGCCTGTGCGCCAACACCGGCTGCCGGCTGCACCTGATCGAGCCCCTCGGCTTCACCCTCGACGATGCCCGCCTGCGCCGCGCGGGTCTCGATTACCGGGAGTACGTCGGCGTCGACGTCCACAAGGATCTCGCCGCCTGCCTAACCGCTCTCGGCGCAACTCTGGACACCCAAGCAACCGGACCGGGCCCCCTGGACGCAACTCTGGACAGCCAAGAGATGGATCGGGAGGCGCGCTTGGGTGTCCAGAGTCAGCGCGGGGCCGGCCCGCGGCTGTTCGCGTTCTCGACCCGGGGGACGCGCCGCCACGATCAGGTGATCTGGCAGTCAGGCGACATCATGCTGTTCGGTGCCGAGACGCGCGGGCTCCCGGCCTCGATTCTGGAACAGGTCCCCACCGATCAGCGTCTACGCCTGCCCATGCGCCCTGAGAGCCGCAGCCTCAATCTGGGGAACGCGGTCGCCGTCGCCATCTACGAGGCCTGGCGCCAACAGGACTTCGTCGGCAGCAGCTGACGGCGCCAGGAGCAGGCCTCGGCGCCGCGCATCTGGCAGAATGCCTTCGCCGCGCAACCAGCGACGAACCTGGAGAGATCCGTGAGCGAGCCTTCCGACAGCCGCGAGCCGGACGACGCCGTCGTCCGCGACCACAGCGCCTACTGGCGAGCCAACCTGCGGCTGGTGCTGCGCTGCCTGGCCATCTGGTTCATCGTCTCATACGGCTGCGGCATCCTCTTCGTGGATGTCCTGAACCAGTTCCGCGTAGCCGGATTCCCGCTTGGCTTCTGGTTCGCCCAGCAAGGCTCGATCCTGGTGTTCATTGCCCTGATCGCCTACTACGCCCGCGCAATGAACCGGCTGGACCGGTCATTCGACGTCGACGAAAAGTAGGCACGAGGCATGGAACTCCAGCCCTTGATCTACCTGGTGGTGGGTGCGAGCTTTCTGCTCTACATCAGCATCGCCATAGCCTCCCGGGCATCGAGCACCGGGGATTTCTACGTCGCCGGCAAAGGCGTCCACCCGGTGGCCAACGGCATGGCCACGGCGGCGGACTGGATGTCTGCCGCATCCTTCATTTCCATGGCAGGTCTGATCGCCTACCTGGGCTACGACGGCTCCGTTTACCTCATGGGCTGGACAGGCGGCTACGTGCTGCTCGCGCTGTTGCTGGCGCCGTACCTGCGCAAGTTCGGTAAATTCACCGTCCCCGAATTCATCGGCGACCGCTACTACTCCCAGACCGCCCGCATCGTCGCTGTGATCTGCCTGATCTTCATCTCGTTCACCTACGTAGCGGGTCAGATGCGAGGCGTGGGGATCGTGTTCTCGCGCTTCCTCGAGGTGGATGTGACCACCGGGCTGCTGATCGGCATGGCTGTCGTCTTCTTTTATGCCGTCCTCGGCGGCATGAAGGGGATCACCTACACCCAGGTCGCCCAGTACTGTGTGCTGATCTTCGCCTACACCGTCCCGGCGGTGTTCATCTCCTTCCAGATGACCGGCAACCCGATTCCCCAGCTCGCCTTCGGCGGCACCCTGAACGACGGCAGCACCTATCTGCTCGACCGCCTCGACGGCTTGGTCACGGACCTGGGATTCACCGCCTACACGGATGGCTCGAAAAGCACCATCGACGTCTTCTTCATCACCGCCGCGCTGATGGTCGGCACCGCCGGCCTGCCCCACGTCATCGTCCGCTTCTTCACCGTACCGAAGGTCTCCGACGCCCGCCGCTCGGCGTTCTGGGCCCTGGCGTTCATCGCCATCCTCTACACCACCGCACCCGCCGTCGGTGCCCTCGCACGCATGAACCTGATCGAAACCGTGCAACCGGGCCCCGTCGGCGACCCGGCAGGCAACCTGCTGTTCAGCGAACGCCCGGAGTGGTTCGACACCTGGGCCGCAACGGGCCTGATCCACTTCACTGACCACAACAACGACGGCCGGGTGCAGTACTACAACGATGCCAATCCGGACTTCGCCGAGCAGGCGGCAAGCTACGGTTGGGCGGGCAACGAGCTGGAGGTGGACCGCGACATCCTGGTGCTCGCCAACCCGGAGATCGCCGGCTTGCCGAACTGGGTCATTGCCCTGGTCGCCGCGGGGGGCATCGCCGCTGCCCTTTCCACGGCGGCGGGGCTGCTCCTGGTGATCTCCGCCGCGTTCTCCCACGACCTGCTCAAGAGCGTGTTCTGGCCGCGCATCTCCGAGCGAGGTGAACTGCTGGCCGGTCGTTGCGCAGCAGCGGTGGCGGTCTGCATGGCGGGCTATCTGGGCTACAATCCCCCGGGGTTCGTCGCCCAGGTGGTGGCCTTTGCGTTCGGCTTGGCGGCCGCGTCTCTTTTCCCGGCCATCCTGATGGGCATCTTCTCCAAGCGCATGAACCGGGAGGGCGCCATCGCCGGCATGGTCACCGGTCTGCTGTTCACGCTGGGCTATCTGATCTGGTTCAAGGGCGTCTTCATGGAGCCGATGGCCGCGGACATCCCGGAGAACTGGTTGTTCGGGATCTCACCGGAAGGCATCGGCGCCCTCGGCATGCTGCTCAACTTCGCCGTGGCCTTCAGCGTGAGCGCACTGACGCAGCCCCCGCCGGCGCCGGTACAGGCCATGGTGGAGTCGATCCGCATTCCTCGGGGTGCAGGCGGTGCCCAAGCCCACTGAAGCGGGCCCGGATACCGGGTGTCAGTGAGCGACGTCGCCGCCTTCCTGTTGCCGCTGCATGGCTTCGGCGTAGAGCGCATCGAAGTTCACCGGTGCGAGCATGAGCGGCGGGAAGCTGCCCTTGAGCACCAGCGTGTCGACGGTTTCCCGCGCATACGGGAACAGCAGATTCGGACAGTAGCTCGCAAGGGTATGCTGCAGCTGGCTCTCGTCGAGTCCGCTAATGTGAAACACACCCGCCTGCTGCAGCTCGACGATAAAGCCGGTCTGCTCGCCCTCCGCCCCGGCCTCGATGGACAAAGTCAGAACCACCTCGTAGACATCGTCCTCCAGCCGCTGGGAACGCGTGTTGAGGTCCAGATTGATGCGGGGCTTCCAGTTGTTGCGGAAGATCTCCGGGGCGCGCGGACTCTCGAAGGAGATGTCCTTCACGTAGATCCGCTGCAGGGCGAAGCTCGGCGACTGGGCGCCCTCTGCCGCACCTGCACCGTCATCGGTCTGGGGTGTATCCGTCATGTCTTCGGCTCCTTTAAGAGACCGTCGAGCCGACCCTCGGAATCAAGTGCCAGCATGTCCGTGTAACCACCCACGTGGGTGGCGTTGATCCAGATCTGGGGCACCGTACGGCCGCCGCCCCGGGCGCGCATCTCCTCACGCCGTGCCGGCTCCTCGTCCACCCTGATATCCGCATAGCTGATGCCGCGGCGGTCGAAGAACTGGCGGGCCGCCACGCAGTAGGGGCAGAACCGCGTCCCGTACATCACCACGTCCGCCATGCGCTCAGGCCTTTCCTTTAACCACGGGCAGGGAGCTGTTGCGCCACTCTGCGATACCGCCCGACAGGCGCATGACGTTCTCGAAACCGGCCTTGCGCAGCAGCGCGCCGGCCGCACCCGCGTGCTGACCCATCTTGCAGGTCACGACGATGGGCCGTTCGCGGTAGCCATCCAGCTCCGACATCCGCTTCTCCAGGGTGGCGAAGGGTATATTGATCGCATCGACGATGTGGCCGGACGCGAACTCCTTGCGGTCGCGGACGTCCACGACCACTGCCTTGTCGCGATTGACCAGGTTCACCAACTCCTGGGCGCTGACGCTGCGCCCCCCCCGCCGCGCCTCGTTCATAATGAACAGCACCAGCAGGGTCACGAACACGCCGACCAGGAGCAGATGATTACTGACGAACTCGAAAAACCGCGCCATGTACCCTCCAATGAGGGCGCGATTATACACAGCCGCGTGGCGCCCGCAGCGCCTGCGTTGGCGCAAGGTTCAACGCCTCGATAGAATCGCTGCGCCCTGTGGGGTCTGTGGTACACCACCCCGACCCCCGACCCGCTGACAGCTGGAATCGTCCATGGCCGACCCGTCGCCCCGCAGCACCACCATGCTCCTCGTTCTCGATGGTTTCGGTCATGCGGAGACGACCGAGGGCAACGCCATCGCCGCAGCGGAGGCGCCGGTCTGGTCAGACATGTGGCAGCGGCGGCCGCACCGGCTCATCGCCACCTCTGGACATGAAGTGGGCCTGCCTTCCGGACAGATGGGCAACTCCGAAGTGGGTCACATGAACCTCGGCGCGGGGCGCGTCGTGTATCAGGAGCTCACGCGGATCAACAAGGACGTGAGCGAGGGCCGTTTCGCCGAGAATCCGGTGCTGCACGAGGCCATGGACGTCGCGATAGCCAAAGACCGGCCACTGCACATCCTCGGCCTGCTGTCGCCAGGCGGCGTCCACAGCCACGAGGATCACATCGCCGCAATGGTCGAAGCGGCCCATGCGCGCGGAGTGTCCCGCATCTATGTTCACGCTTTCCTGGACGGTCGAGACACCCCGCCACGCAGCGCCCTGGCGTCGCTGGAAGCCATGGAGCAGCTGCTGACCAGGCTTGATTGCGGTCAGATCGCATCCCTCGTCGGGCGCTACTACGCGATGGATCGGGACCAGCGCTGGGACCGACTCGAACGCGCCTACAACCTGCTCACACGAGGCGAGGCACCCTTCCACGCACCGAGCGCCAGCAGCGGCCTGAAGGCGGCCTACGGCCGCGAAGAGAACGACGAGTTCGTCGAGCCCACTTCAATTCACAGCGAGGACAGCCTGCCGATCCGGATCGAGGACGACGACGTGGTCGTGTTCATGAACTTCCGGGCTGACCGGGCCAGGCAGCTGAGTCACGCGTTCGTCGACGAGGATTTCGAACACTTCCGGCGGAGGACCCGTCCGGATCTCGGGCGCTTCGTCATGCTGACCCGCTATGCAGACGACCTTGACGCGCCATGCGCCTATCCGCCTACTCCGCTCGACAATACCCTGGGCGAGTATCTGGCGGGTCTCGGCCGAACCCAGCTGCGCATCGCCGAAACCGAGAAATACGCCCACGTCACATTCTTCTTCAATGGCGGAAGGGAGGAGCCATTCACAGGCGAGGACCGAGCCTTGATTCCCTCTCCCAAGGTCGCGACTTACGATTTGCAGCCGGAAATGAGTGCGCCGGAAGTCACCGAGCGGCTGGTGGAGGCCATCCGGGCCGGGCGCTACGACTTCATCGTCTGTAACTATGCCAACGGCGACATGGTCGGCCACACCGGGGTGTTCGACGCGGCCGTGAAAGCTGTGGAGGTGCTCGACGAGTGCCTCGGTCAGATCACCGCAGCTCTTGAGGAGACCGGTGGCCAGTGCCTGCTGACGGCAGACCACGGCAATGTCGAGAAGATGCGTGATCCGGACACGGGGCAGGCCCATACGGCACATACGACGGAGCCGGTCCCGCTCGTGTACATCGGACCCAAACCGGTGCGTTTCGACGCCGAGCCGGGCTGCCTCGCCGACATTGCACCCACGCTGCTCGAACTCATGGAGATCGAGCGCCCCGCAGAAATGACAGGGCGTTCCCTCCTGGAACGGCGCTCCTGACGGCGGCCGGCGCCCCCTGCATGCCGCGACTCATTGTTCTGCTGCTCGCTGGCCTCACGCTGACCGGCGTGCTCGCTGCGGAGGATCCCCGTCAGCGCCTCGAGGCCATCGAAGCCGACATCGGCCGGATCGATCGCTGGCTGAGCTCCTCCCGGCGGGATCGAGACTCGCTGCAGGACGAACTCCGACGGGTGGATCTCACGCTGGCGGATCTCTCAAGCCGTGCCCGACGAACCCGGGAAGAGCTGGACACCCACAGACGACGCGTCGCCGAGCTCGAGCGGGAAATCACCGAACTGCAGGGCAAAGAGGCTGACGCGCGCGCGGCGGTTCAAGCCACGATCCGCCAAGCCTGGCTGCTCGGTCGGCGCGGACCGCTGCAGCTGCTGCTGGAAGCGGAGAGCCCCGAGCGCATCGCCCGCCTGCTCGCCTACCACGAGCGCTTGGCGCGGGCGCGCGCCGATGCGCTCGAAGCGTATCGCGATAACCGCCGCGACCTCGAACGTAGCCGCACGGACCTGGCGGCAACGCGCGACCGCCTGGAGCGCGATCGCGTCATTCTGGACACCCAGGTGGCCGAATTGGCCGCAGCGCGCAAAGGTCAGGCTGCCGCCCTGTCGAGGCTGGAAGCGGACATCGGCGCCCGGGAAGCGAGCCGGGCGGAACTGGCTCGCAACCAGGCACGGCTGGAGGAACTGCTCGAGCGTCTTTCACGGCAGGCGACCGCACCCACGGGCGAAACGTTCGCCGCGAACCGCGGCAAGCTGCCCTGGCCCGTCGACGGCCGACTGCTGCAGGGCTTCGAGACGCAACGCAGCGGCAGCCGTCGGACCGGCGGCGTGCTGCTGGCGGCCGAACCCGGCAGCACCGTGCGCGCCGTCCACCCCGGACGGGTCGTGTTCGCCGACTGGATGCGCGGGCTCGGCCTGCTCGTGATTCTGGACCATGGCGGCGGCTACATGAGCCTGTACGCCCAGGCCGAATCACTGCTGCGCAATCCCGGCGACATCGTGGAAGCCGGCGAGCCTCTGGCGACGGCGGGCCAGTCCGGGGGCGGCAGCAGCAGCGGAGTGTGGTTCGAAATCCGGCGCAACGGCCAACCCGAGGATCCCGGGCGCTGGTGTCGGCCGCCTGCGCGCGCGTGAAACGGCGCTGAAACTCAAATCGTGGGCGGATCCCTTGGCGCCACGCCCGGTGGGTGCGATCATCCCTGCGACTTGTGAGCCTTGGTCGCACTTTCATGCCCATCCGCCCTGCACGGCGCCTGCTCGGCACCACCGTGGCACTGCTGCTGGCGCTTCATGCCCATGCCGACTCGCCGGCCAACACTCAGCAGTTGCCCCTGGAAGAGCTGCGCGCGTTCGCTGAGGTCCTCGACCGGATCCGATCGGCCTACGTGGAGCCGGTCGACGACCGGACCCTGCTCGAGAACGCCATCCAGGGCATGCTCAGCCAGCTCGACCCGCACTCCAGCTACCTGAACGAAGAGGCTTACCGCAACCTCCAGGAAGCCACGAGCGGCGAATTCGGGGGCATCGGCCTCGAGGTCGACCACGACAACGGGCTCGTTCGCGTCGTGGCGCCCATGGATGGAACACCCGCGGAACGTGCCGGACTCCAGCCGGGCGACCTCATCGTACGCATTGACGATCGCCCGGTCAGGGAAATGACGCTCGACGAGGCGATCAACGCCATGCGCGGGGAAGTCGGGACCGTCGTCCAACTGAACGTCCGCCGATCGGGCAGCGCTGAACTCGAAGAGCTGTCGCTGACTCGAGCCCGGATCGAGATACCAAGCATCACAAGCTCCATGCTCGAGCCCGGCTTCGGCTACATCCGCATTGCCCAGTTTCAGAACCGCACCGGCGATGACCTGCCGCGGGTTCTCGACAGCCTGAGGGAGGAGGCGTCTGGAGCGCTGCACGGATTGATCCTCGACCTTCGAAACAATCCAGGCGGCGTGCTGCAGGCATCCGTGGCGGTTGCAGACGCCTTCCTAGAGAGCGGCCGCATCGTCTATACGAAAGGCCGCTTAGCGAGCGCCCAGGTCTCCTATTCCGCTAGCGGCCAGGATCTCGCCCCTGATGTGCCGCTGGTCGTCCTCATCAATGAAGGGTCCGCCAGCGCTGCCGAGATCGTCGCCGGCGCGCTGCAGGACCATCGCCGCGCCTTGGTACTTGGCACCCCGAGTTTCGGCAAGGGATCCGTGCAGACGATCCTGCCACTGTCCGACGAGCGCGCGATCAAGCTGACCACGGCGCTTTATTACACGCCCGAGGGTCGCTCGATACAGGCCTATGGAATCGTGCCGGACATCCGCGTGGAACGGAGCGAAAGCATGCGGCGCGCGAGTCCCAGCGCCAGGCGCGAGTCCGATCTGCCGCGTCATTTGCGCGGCAATGGCGACGCACCGGACACATCTGACGCCGCGCCGCCGAGCGACGACCATCAAATCGTGGAGGCGCTGAATATCCTGCGCGGGATGCACCTCCTCAGCCGCCGCAACGGCGGCCGGGGATGAGTCACCGCGTCACCGCCCTTGTGTTGATCGTCCTGTTCAGCAATGTGCTCGTGCCCGAAGCAGCGGCTGAGCGCCCGCAGCTGGCGCTGGTCATCGACGATCTAGGCTGGCACATGCTCGCGGGCAAACGCGTCCTGGCGCTACCTGGCCCCATCACTGTCGCCGTGCTGCCGGGCACGCCCGTTGGTCGCGAGCTTGCCATGTATGCGCACGACCTCGGGATCGAGATCATGCTGCATCAGCCCATGGCTGCAGAAAGGATTCCGAACGCAGGCCCAGGCAACATGGAGCTGGGCATGGATCCGAACGTCCTCACCGCGCGGCTGCGCGAGAATCTTGCCCAAATTCCCCACCACAGCGGCGTCTCAAACCACATGGGCAGCCTGCTCACACGCTGCGAGCAGACAATGTCGGTGCTGATGACCGAATTGGCTCGGCGCGGGCTCTATTTTCTCGACAGCCGCACCACCGCACGCAGCGTGGCCTACAGCAGCGCCCGCAGCGCCCAGGTGCCCGCCACCCGCCGGGACGTCTTCATCGACACCATCCTGGACACCCAAGCCATCGAGCGGGCGCTGGAGTCTGCCGTGCTGCTTGCGGAGCAGCGCGGCCACGCCGTTGCGATCGGACACCCCCATGCCGCCACGCTGACCGTGCTCGAACGCCACCTGCCGGCCATCATGGAGCGGGTGCAGCTTGTCCCCGTGTCAACGCTCGTCAACCCAAGACCGGCGCAGCAGCTTGCCCATGAAGGCTGATTCAGGGCCTGCACGGTTTTGTGCGCCGATCGGAGAAAGGCAGTCTGCCGGATGGCAGGCTGTCAAGCTGGCCGCTGAGCGAGCGCCTGATACGCGGCCTGATAGTCCAGGGTACCCTCATAGAGCGCGCGGCCGCTGATCGCGCCGGCCAGGTGCCCTCGACACCGCACAATGCGTTCCGCCAGAGCCTCGACATCCGCCATCGAGGCCAGCCCTCCGGAGGCATAGACGGGCAGGGAGACCGCTTCTGCCAGCGCAACGGTCTCGTCCAGATTGATGCCACTGAGCATCCCGTCCCGGTCGATGTCCGTGTAAATGATCCCCCCGATGCCCACGCCCTCGAACTGCCGCGCCAAGTCCACCGCCATCAGGGTCGTGGTGTCAGCCCAACCCTCAGTGGCCACGCGACCACGGCGGGCATCGATTCCGATCAGCAGGCGATCGGGAAACGCCCGGCCCAATTCTGCAGCCCAAGCGGGTTCCCGTGCAGCGCGCGTCCCGACGATGCCCCACTGCACACCCGCGTTCAGATAGCCCTCAAGGGTCGCTGCGTCGCGGATGCCACCGCCGAGTTGAACGGGGATCGTCAAAGCACTGCAGATCCGCGCGATGACGTCGTGATTGACCGGACGGCCAGCAAAAGCACCATCGAGATCCACAACATGCAACCTTGGTGCCCCCAGGGTCTGCCAATGCAGCGCCATCGCCACCGGATCGTCAGAAAAGACCGTGGCATCCTCCATACGCCCTTGACGTAGGCGGACACAGCGTCCTTCCTTGAGGTCGATGGCTGGAATCAGCTCAGCCTGACGCGAGGGTTCGCCTCCAGCTGCGTGCGCGTTCGGGGTCACAGGACGCCCTTGGTCGAGGGCATAGCCGTTGCTGCGCGCGGATCGGGCTCCACGGCCATTCTCAAAGCGCGCCCAAAGGCTTTGAAGACCGTCTCCGCCTGGTGGTGAGCGTTATCACCGCGAAGGTTGTTTACGTGCAGCGTGATGCGGGCATGATTAACGAACCCCTGGAAGAACTCGTGGAACAGATCGACGTCGAACTCACCGATCCGTGCCCGCGTAAACGGCACGTCGAACTCCAAGCCAGGACGCCCAGAGAGGTCGACCACGACCCTGGAGAGCGCCTCGTCCAAGGGTACGTAGGCGTGCCCGTAGCGACGCACGCCATGCTTGTCCGCGAGGGCCTTCGCGAACGCTTGCCCAAGCGTGATGCCGATGTCCTCGACCGTATGATGGGCATCGATCTCCAAGTCACCCTGCGCACGGATATCGAGGTCGATGAGCCCATGCCGCACAATCTGATCCAGCATGTGATCGAGAAAGGGCACACCCGTATCGAGCTGGCCCCGCCCTTCACCATCGAGATTAACGGTGACTTGGATCTGAGTTTCCAGCGTATCGCGTGAAACCGTGGCGGTACGGGACACCATCAGGGACTCCGGCGGGTGGCCTTGCGGGCCGCGATTATAGCCGCCCTTCAGCCTCAGACCACCCCCAGCGGTCCCACAAGCATCGGGGCGATGAGGCTCAGGGGTTGCCAAGTGGTCGGGGTGGATGAGCCAAGGGATGCGGCAACTCAGGCCGACGCCGAGGCATATGCCACTCGACCACGAGTTGCGGTTCGATGAGGATGCCCTTGAGCGTTCCGCCCTGTGCCTGAAGCATCTCGTTGGCAAACGGCAGATCGATGCTCAGATCTCGCAAGGGGCCGTCCGGCAGGCGCGCAAAGGGGTCCTCGAGCAACTCGTACACATCCTCGATGCACTCCCGAATGGGTTCCACCTTGAGCTCGATGGTGGTGGTCTCGGGAGACGCGTGCATGCGACCCCAGCGAACAGTAGCGAACGGCTCACCTGCTTCGAGGAGACCACGGAACAGGCAGCGTCCCATTTGGCCGACCAGAACGGGATCCAACCAGACGTGCTCGCGATCGGGGAGACGACCTGGAAAGGGCCATCGTTCCAGCTCTTCGCGAGCCAGAATGGGCGCCAGAAACTCGACGATCCGCATGCGCGTAGGCCGAATCGGACAGAGCCCGATTCGAAACTGGACCATCGCGCGATAGGCCTGCCACCAGCGCAACATGCGGTCCCGCTGGAATTCATCCACCAGCAGTGCCGTTTCGACATTACGCGCCAAGCGGTCGCGGGCCATCCGCACATGAAAATGCCGTTTCTCGAGATCTTCGAGATCGCGGGTCAGCGCCTCAAGCCGCTGATGGACCGCATGCGTCCGCGCAAGCGATCGGCGACGCGCCAGCACCCGTTTGACAAGGGCGCGGCCATCCTGAGGCATGATCCAACTATCGTCGATCCCAAGCTCAGCCAGCTCCTCGGGAAGATAGGTCAGGTAACCTTCATCCAGCAGGAGCACGCGCGCCGCGCGGGGCGCTTCGCCCGCCAGACGCCGCAGAATATTGAGCCCAGGCATGTCGAATAGCCCGTCCTCGGCGACGATGACATCAAGGCGCTGACGAATGCCATCGGCATGAATCAGCCGAATGGCATCATGGCCCGTCTCGGCGTGGCAGAACTGTATGGGGCAAGCGCGCGGTGGTCTCGGCTTGAGGCCACCAACAACCATGACCAGCCCGCGGCGTCCTTTCGAGGGGGCCGGCTCGGGCGAGGTTGGCGAAGCCGCCCGCGCTTGAAACGGATTCCACCCCCGCCTGGGTGAGTCAGCGTCACGATTCCCTGTCACGTCCGCTCCTCGCTGCAGCGTAAGGCAGCACGCGCACAGTCTAGACAAGGGCAGGGACGTTAAGAAATGGTGGCCAAATGCCAGTATCCGGGGGCGAAGGACTGGATCAGTCTTCGTTCGATCCGGCATCCTTGGGGGGTGTGAGGGCAGTCGTCAGCGAAGCCAGCGCATCCAGGGGTGCAAGCTCAATGAACTCGATGAAATCCCGCAGGCCCTGCATCGCCTCGGCTTCCGTGTCGAACGGCCCCATGGGTTTGCCCTCGCGGGTCGTGAAGAACCACCCACCAACCTCCTCAAAGACGCGATTGGAGCGCCTGGCGGAAGGCGGGGTGGAGTCTCCCAGACGATAATCGGACATGACCCTTCCTCAGCAGACCACGCCGTCAGCGCAAAGTGAACGCAAAACTAAGGCCCTGCGGCACGAAGCATGATCACTGCAGTCTAGACAGATGTCGCAGAAGCGTCATTGACGGTCGTCGGCCGATCATGTCCTGTCATCGTGTCATTTAGGGCTTGGCCAAGAACCGACCTGGAGAACCGACCTGGACACCCAAGCGAGGTAGTGCAGCCAAGAAAATGAGCACGCTCAACAAGACCTCAGACGTGACGCCATCACGAGCGCAAGCATTTTCCACCCGGCTGCTGTCCTGGTACGCCTGCTCGGGACGCCACGATCTGCCCTGGAAGGCCGACCCAACGCCCTATCGCGTCTGGGTGTCCGAAGTCATGCTGCAGCAGACCCAGGTTTCGACAGCGCTGCCGTATTTCCTGCGCTTCATGGAGCAGTTCCCGGACGTGCAGACTCTCGCGAACGCACCTGAAGACGCCGTCCTTGCGACATGGACCGGCCTCGGCTACTACCGCAGGGCTCGAAACCTCTGGAATGCCGCCCGCGAGCTCGTCGCGAATCAGCACGGCGAGTTACCGGATGATCCCATAGACCTCGAACGGCTACCCGGAATCGGCCGCTCCACCGCTGGTGCCATTGCTGCACTGGCCTTCAATCGACGGGCTGCCATCCTCGACGGCAACGTCAAGCGCGTCCTGGCACGTATCTATGGCATCGACGAGTGGCCTGGACTCAGGCACGTTGAGACACGACTGTGGACGCTTGCCGAAGCCCATACGCCCACCGAGCACGCTGCCGACTATACCCAGGCCATCATGGATTTGGGCGCGACCATCTGCACCCGGCGCCGTCCCCGCTGCACTGAATGCCCGGTCGTCGGGCTCTGTGCGGCGCATCGCCAGGACCGCGTCGCGGACTGGCCAGCGCCCAGGCCGCGGCGGGTTTTACCGGAACGCACCACGCACATGCTCATCCTTGAGGACAGAAGCGGTCGAATGCTGCTTCAGCGCAGAGAAACCCAGGGCGTCTGGGGCGGTCTCTGGTGCTTTCCCGAGCACAGCCCCGAGGACGATCAGCTTACGATCGCCAGAAGGCTTTCCGGCGACGAGGACACCGAGGTGACCGTGCTGAAGACTCCTGAAACACTGAGCCATCAGTTCACTCACTTCCGGCTGCACATCAGGTTCGCACATCTCAGGCTCGGACGGTCCTCGCCGATCCGCGCTGCAACCACCCATCTCGGGAACCCGCCTGAAAGCCTGCAGGACGGTGAGCCAGCGTACAGCCACGTCCAACCAACGACGGCCTGGTTTGCCGCTAACGGCGTCCGGACCGTAGGATTAGCAGCCCCCGTCATACGTCATCTTGCCCGACACCGATTCATCGAGAGTACTGAACATGGCTAGAACCGTACTTTGCAGCCGCTATGGGCGCGAACTTGAGGGGCTCCCCACACCCCCCTTTCCCGGCGCCAAGGGTGAGTCCATTTTCGCCAACGTGTCCAAACAGGCGTGGGAAGAATGGACTCAGCACCAAACCATGCTGATCAACGAAAAGCATCTCAACTTGATGGATGCTGATGCTCGACGCTATCTGGAAGAACAGCGCGACCGCTTTCTCGCAGGTGAAGATGCCGATGCAGCTGAAGGCTACGTCCCACCAAGTTGAGGTTGAGTATCGATCGCAGCTTGACCGCTTCAGGCGTGGCCGGTTAAATACGCGCCTCGCGGACGGGCCAGGTAGCTCAGTTGGTAGAGCAGGGGACTGAAAATCCCCGTGTCGGCGGTTCGATTCCGTCCCTGGCCACCACCTCGGAAAAGTCGCCTTGGTATTGAGCGACTTTCAGTCCCAGCAGCTCCAGCAGATTGTGTGATGGCTGTCTTAAGGCGCATTGACGGCAAAAGCCCGGCACTTCCTTAAAGGCAGAAACCTGTACTTCGACAAGCTCAAGTGCCAAAACTGTCGCGTCGACGACTTCGGCATGAAACGCGAAGCGCTGCCCTCAAGGCACACGTTGATCCGGCCGCTCGACAAAGTCAATCTGCTGTTTGACCACCTTCAGCCAAGCACCGCGGGAACTCAAGTCCGGCCTCGCAAGCACCTCCCATCCCAGAACATCCGGGTAGCAGCGAAGTGCCTGCGCGAGATCGCACATATTGATCGAAAGGTGATGAACGCACTTGAATTGATTCGCCTCCACTCCGGTCCAAACTAAGCCATCGCGTTGACGGCGTCCGCCTGCGGCCATGTCGTTCAATCGCTTCCGCAGATCGCGAGGCTGGGCGTTAGGCCTGCACCGGGCCGGGAGAATGTCCCACTCCAATGCTGGCTTTAGCCTACCGCGATCCGGGTTGATGTCCGGTTCAACGGGACGTCGATTGGGCAGAGTATCTGCCGCATGACACAAGCACGCCACCTCACTGTCTACAGCGATCGACCCGGCTTCTACCACTGCATGACACGGTGTGTACGCCAGGCGTTCCTCTTCGACGCAACCGGCCCCTGCACACAAGCGCGCAGCGACAGGCGTCATTGGATCGAGCGGCGCTTATTCGAGCTCTGCGAAAGCTTCGCGGTGGGCCTCTATGCCTGGGCCGCGATGAGCAACCACTGCCACGTGGTCATCCTCGTCGATCCCCTTGAGCCTCAAAAGTGGTCCGACGAGGAATGTGCTGAACGCTGGTGTCGTATCAGTCAATTTCCAGGACGAAAAGTGGCTCCAGACAAGCGCCGTCGGCGCGAACAGGCGCTGCTCAGGGATGCGGGCCGGCTCCGCGACATTCGCGCTCGCCTCGGCTCGTTGAGCTGGTTCATGCGTTTTCTCAACGAAGGTATCGCCCGCCGAGCCAATGCTGAAGACGGCTGTACAGGCCACTTCTGGGGCGGACGATTCAAGTCCCAGAACCTGCTCGATGACCGGGCGGCGCTGGCTGCCATGACCTATGTCGATCTGAATCCTATCCGTGCGGGCGCGGCCAGGACACTGAGCGATTGTGTGTTTACTTCGCTACCTTGGCGCCTACGCAAACTGGAGGAAAAGGGGGGCGCCAAGCGTACGCCACTCGGACCGATAGCCGGACGCGTCAGAAAGCCGGCTCCGACCTTGCCTACGCAAGACTATCTCCGCCTCGTGGCATGGACCGGCCACCACCAGCACCCTAGTCACAAAGGTCGCCTGAAGACCTCGGCGGATGGCCTGACGGGACCTCGCGCTGAAAGCGAGTGGTGGCTTAAAGCTGCTGGCACCTTGGAAACTGCGTTCGCGTCGTTTGTAGGAACACCAGGAACCTTGGCGCGCATGGCTCGCCGAATGGGACGCCGCTGGTTGCGCGGTGGTCGCCATTCCACCAGGAGCCTGGATTCGACATAGTGTAAGCAACGTTGCACTTAACCTCGGAACCCGGTAGTTCACGCCCACCCTACAGGCCGCCCCCTCGCCAATAACACCTGACTCCGGCACTCGGCGTCACGACTGGCCGTCTCATGAGCCCCCGTTCTTGTGAGCCGAACGTGCTGCGCTTCAACATCAAGCCGAAAATATCTCGCCGTGCGAGCAAGAGGTTCGATTTTTCACTTCACCTGAACCTTTTGGCTGCCCAGAGCTACAGGGAGTCGATGGCACCGAGGTCTAGGGCCATCTCCGCGCTTCGACGCGCCATCGCCATGAACATCTCATCCCCGCGCGGTGTCTGTCCCACGATCATGGAGGCAATCACCGCCATAACGAGGCCCGCAACACTTGCCCGCACGTAGTCCCGCCAGCAATCGTCCTGCGTGTAGCCAGCGATACCATAGCCGAGCAGGGTTTCGTAATACGCATCGAGCAGGTCACGCTCGCACTCGCGCCGCTCCGCTGCCTGGTCGAACGACGTCCCCATGAAGTAGGCCGCATCTGCGGTCCCGTTGCCCAAGCCGGGCGATTGCCAATCGACGACGGTAAGTGGATACGGCCCGCCAAACAGCATGTTGTCGAGCCGGTAGTCGCCATGCGTCACCGTGGCTGGGGTCGATCGCGGCGCAACATACCGATCGAAGCGTTCAGCCAGCGCGTCCAGGAGCTTGCGGTGCTCGGGCCGCAGATGGTTTGCGTACCGCACCTTGAACCCGGGGAACACGCTATTCCAAAGACCTAGGACCATGGCGGCTGATTCGTCATTTTGGGCGCTCAACCAAGGAATCTCGCGCAGTGCGTGATCATCCCAGCGGGGCCCGTGAAGCTTCCCAAGTTCGCGCATCGCGAGTGCTGCCGCCGCCGGATCACAGCCGGAGATCTGATCGCCCTGAACCGCAGGGGCGAGATCTTCCATCATCAAAACGAAGTCTTGGGTGTCCAGATCGATGTCAGTGAACAGGACAACGGGGGTCTGGATGTCCAAGGTAGGCTGGAGTTCCTGATAAAATCGGACCTCACGCAGATAATTCGACAGGGCGATTCCAGTCTGCCGACTCTCCGGGTCATCCGAAGCAAACTTGCCGACCAGGCTGCGGGGGCCCTCGCCCCGCCGGTATTCAATGACGAAACGGATGTTCTGGCCGACTTGGCCAGTGCCAACGGCTTGCGCAGTGAAGCCCGCCACGGAGACGTCGTAACCACCACTATGCAAGACGGCCTCGAGCCAAGCCCGCGTTACGGCTTGCGGCGATGCACAGATTCCAGGGCCGGTAGAAGCTTTTTCCATAATCAATCCTCCCGGCCAGAAGGATACCGTTACGGGGGCTGTGCCGGGATGTCGACAACGGCAGCCGGGCAGTGTAGGAACTGCACACGCCAATATTCAATCCGAGGAGACAAGCCTTGTTCTCACTGACCGCTCTCATCCGCCGAGCTGCCCAGATCAATCCAGACGCCATTGCCACATCGGACTCCGGGAGGGAGATTCGCTGGCGCGATTTTCCGCAACGTGTCGCGCGCCTTGCGAGCGGGCTTCAGCAACTCGGGATCACACCGGATGAACGCGCTGCTATCATTGCGCTCAACTCGGACCGCTACTACGAGTTCTACTTCGCCGTGGCCTGGGCAGGCGGCGTGTTCGTTCCCATCAACACGCGCCTCGCGGCTGTCGAGGTGGTCCACTGGTTGAATGACAGCGGCGCGCGCGTGCTTTGCGTCGACGCGAACTTCATGCCGCTGATCGAGACCATTCGAGACCACCTCCCCGCGCTCGAGCACATCGTCTACCTGGGCGATGACGCTTCACCTGCGGTTAAACGCTGGGACGATCTGACCGATGCGACTCCGATCGCGGATGCGGGGCGCAGCAACGACGACCTGGCCGGCCTCTTCTACACCGGCGGCACCACCGGCCGGTCCAAGGGCGTCATGCTGTCGCAGCAGAATCTGGCTGTGAACGCCCTGCAGGCCGCTCCCATTCTGCAACTGCAACCGGGTGACCGTATCCTGCACACGGCGCCGATGTTTCACATTGCTGACTGGTGCATGTGCGTTGGTGCGGCCATTGTCGCGGGTTCGAACTATTTCCTGCCTGCTTTCGACCCGGTGCAGGTCATGCGAAGCATTGAGCAGCAGCGCATCCAGAAGATGCTGATGGTGCCTACGATGATCAATATGGTCGTTCACCACCCCGAATTGACCAACTTCGACCTCACCAGCCTCGAGACGGTCATGTACGGCGCATCGCCCATGCCGGAGTCCGTAATCGCTCGCGCGCTGGAAGCCCTGCCTCAGACCCGTTTCTGCCAAGCCTACGGCCAGACTGAGGCCGCGCCGATCCTGACCATGCTGCGCCCCGAGTACCACACGACGGATGAAACTTCGGTGCACTACGGCAAGCTCAAATCGGCGGGGCAGGCGGTGCCCGGAGTCGAGCTCGCGATTCTCGATTCGAACAGCCAGCTCGTGGCGCCAGGAGAGGTCGGCGAAGTCTGCGCCCGCGGGCCTAACGTTATGCTTGGCTATCGCAATCTCGATGAGCAGACTCAGGCCACCTTCCAGGAAGGCTGGCTGCACACGGGCGACGGTGGCCGAATGGATGAGGACGGTTTCCTCTACATCGTCGATCGCGTGAAGGACATGATCATCTCCGGCGGCGAGAACGTCTATTCCGCGGAGGTCGAGAACGTTCTCTATCAGCATCCGGCGGTGAGCCAATGCGCCGTCATCGGAGTGCCGGACGAGAAATGGGGCGAACGGGTTCACGCCATCGTGGTCGTCAAGGAGGGTGCCGAAGCCGCGGAGGAGACGCTCATCGCCCACTGCAAGCACCTCATCGCCGGCTATAAGTGCCCGAGGAGCATCAGCTTTCAGAGCGAACCGCTACCACTGTCCGGCGCTGGCAAGATCCTCAAGACGGAACTTCGCAAGCCGTTCTGGGAGGGGCAGGATCGCAACGTCGGCTGACAGTGGAGACGATGCCGTCGCGGTGAAGGATGGATCAACACGGATAGGCAGGTATGCTTCGCGACCGAAGCCGGCGACGGCACGACTCATCGACAGCCGAAGAGCAGACTTTGCATGTTCACCTACCTTGATCCGACGGTACGGGATCGCCTCATCGACCAGGGCAAGCTGCGCCGTATCAGCGCTGAAGGCGTCGCCATGGACGTGACGTCCGCCGACGTCCCGCCGGAACCGGCACTCGAGGTTCTCGGGCCCATTCCCATGCCTATCGCGCTCACCGGTGAGCCGCTGACGGTGTCCTGGTACGCGTTCGTCCGCCGCACCGAGCTCGCTCGTGTGGACGGACTCGCCGCGGAGCTGCGAGAGAAAGGTGGTCAGCACCTCTTTGCTTCCCTGACGTCGTCGATGGCGGTCAACAGTCTGCTAGTCATCGGCGAGCCCGAAGGTCGGGACGATCCACTGGTGCGCGTGCACTCGAATTGCCTGACCGGTGACGTGTTCGGCTCGCGACGCTGCGACTGCGGCCCGCAGCTGGCTGCTGCAGTACGACAGATTCACGAAGACCCGACAGGCGGCTACCTCGTATACATGGCCGGCCATGAGGGCCGGGGCATCGGACTATGGGCGAAAGCTGCCACGTATCTCCTGCAAGACGCCGGCGAGAATACCTATCAAGCCAATGAAAGCCTCGGATTGCCGGCGGATTCCCGCGACTTCAGCGACGCTGCCGCCATCCTGAAGTGGGTCATCGGCCATCGCCCCTTCCGCCTTCTCACAAATAATCCAAAGAAAATCAAAGATTTGAACGAAAGCGGCCTGCATGCGATCACTCGCATCAAGCACCTGGCCGGCGTCGACGAATGGAACCGCCGCTATCTTGAGGCGAAGCGCTCCTGGGGCCACGGTATCGCTCCAGAAGACCTGCAAGCGCTCGACCCCAGCGAGCCCTGAGCGCGTTCAGCAAATCGTTGCCAGATAGCCACGCCCACCTGGCAACAGCTTCATCGCTTGGTTGCGTGGGTGTCCGGAGTTGCTCACGGAGTTGCTTGTGGGGGGATCACTTGGATGTCCAGAGTAGGGGTTCAGAGGTGCTTCTGGGAGGGTCACTTGGGTGTCCAGAGTAGGGGTTAGGGCCACGTGGATCTGCTGACGCATGCGCTGGTGGGTGCTGCAGCCGGGGCGGCCACGCGTCGGGGCACGGGTATGCGCCATGCGGCGCTGGCCGGAGCTGCGGCTGCGCTGCTTGTGGACCTGGACTACTTCATTGGCAGCGCCAACGATCCGCTGCTGCAGATCGAATTTCACCGCCACTTCAGCCATTCGCTGGTCTTCATTCCGTTGGGTGCGCTGCTCGCCACTGTGTTGCTCTGGCCATTGCTCGGGCGCCGTCTCGGTGGACGCAGCCTGTATCTCGCCACGCTGGCCGGCTATGCGACCCACTGGGTGATCGACATCTGCACCAGCTATGGCGTGCATCTGTTCTGGCCATTCGCAGAAACGCGCGTGGCGCTCGATCTGCTTTCGGTCGTCGACCCTGTCTTCACGTTACTCGTTGGCACGCCCGTGGCCGTGGCCTTGTGGCGGCAGCAGCGCGCCATACTCTTAGCGACAGCCATCCTCGGCGCGCTCTATGTTGGATTCGCCGCCTGGCAGCAGCAGCAAGCGGAGAATCTTGCCGAAGCGCTCGCAGCCACCCGCGGCCACGCAGCGGAGAGCCTGCTGCTGCGCCCATCCTTCGGCAACACGCTGCTGTGGCGTTCGGTCTACCGCCATGGCGACCGCTGGTACCTGGATGCGGTCAGGCCAGGCTTGCTGGCTGAAGCGCAAACCTACACAGGCGGCTCCGTGCCGGCCTTCGACCGCGCCAGGGATCTGGCGGACGTCCCAGAGGACAGCCGGATCGGCCAGGACATCGACCGCCTCGACCGCCTATCTGACGGTTACCTTGTCTGGGTGTCCAGCGCCAACCGGATGGGTGACATCCGGTTCAGCGCTGTCCCCGACGGCGTCTCACCCATGTGGGGGCTGGAATTCGACCCCGGCGCCCCTGACGAGGCCCCCACCTGGTTCATCGATCGCGACCTCACCCCGGCCATGCGCGAACGTTTCCTCGATCAACTCCTTGGTCGCCCGCGCTGATCCCTGGTGCCCCTCGCCCAGGGAAAGTGCGCAGCTCCCGCAGCAGCACCGTTTCAGCGCACCATCACGCCACGCCACGCCATTAATTCCACGAAGTCATCGAATCAAACCGGCTTGGCACGCGAATTGTTTGCCGTTTCAGGTTATTTCTTCGAAGGTTGTAGTCGTGTCCAACATTTCGCGCAGAAAGCTTCTGGAAATGATCGGGGCCGCAGGCGGTTCCGCCGCCAGCTATCAGGTGGCGACTGCCCTGGGCCTCGTCGCCGCACCCGGTGCTCTGGTCAAAGCCAACGTGACACGGCTGCGGGAATCCCGACGCCGGGTCGTCATTCTCGGAGCCGGAGTCGCCGGCCTCACCGCCGCCTATGAACTCGATCGCGCCGGCTATGAGTGCATCGTCCTGGAGGCATCCCATCGCCCAGGCGGACGCGTCCTGACGGTGCGCGGCGGCGACATCGTGGATGAAGTGGGTCATCGCCAGATCTGCAACTTCGATCGGGATCCAGACCTGTACTTCAACGCCGGGGCAGCCCGCATCCCCGCTGATCATGTCGCATTGCTCCAGTACTGCCGCGAACTTCAGGTGCCACTGGAGGTCTTCGTCAACGACAATCGCAATGCCCTGGTCCACGACGACCGCATGTTCGACGGCAAGCCGGTCCGCGCCCGCGAGTTCATCACGGATGCGCGCGGTTTCATGAGCGAGCTGCTGGCCAAGTCCGTGCTTACGGAGCAACTGTCGCAACCGTTCGACGCCATGGATGCCGAGCGCCTGCTCGGTTTCGTCCGCGCCTATGGCGATCTCGACAGCAACAACTTCTACCGGGGTTCACGCCGGGCGGGCTATCGCAACGGTGGCTTCCTCACCCAAGGCCAGCTCAAGGAGCCCTTCGACTTCAGCGAGTTGCTCAACAGCGACTTCTGGCGCTTCCAGATGCACTGGGCGGAAGGCAACGACCAGGCGGCGACCATGATGCAGCCGGTCGGCGGTATGGATGCGATCATCGACGGGTTCATGCGCCGGATTGGCCGGCTGGTGACGCTGCATGCCATCGTGCGGCGCGTGCACCTACGCGACCAGGGCGTCGATGTGGCCTATGCCGTGAACGGCGTCGAGCGCCGCATCCACGCCGATTTCTGCATCAACAGCATTCCCACACACCTCACGGCCGGCCTCGATCACAACTTCCCTCGCGACTACGTCGATGCGCTTAGGGTGGTCCAGCGGGGCAAGCTGTTCAAGATCGGACTGCAGGCCAGGGAACGCTTCTGGGAGGCGGACCGCATCTACGGCGGCATCTCCTGGACCAACCAGGACATCACCCAGATCTGGTATCCACCCACCGGTTTCCACCGCCGCAAAGGCATCCTCCTCGGTGCCTACACCTTCGGCGATGCGGGCGGGGAAAAATTCGCGAACATGACGCCCGAAGCTCGCATCAACGTCGCCATCGCCCAGGGCGAACGGCTGCATCCGGGATACGGCAACTACATCGAGAACGGGGTCAGCGTCCCGTGGCACCGCATGAACCACATGCTAGGTTGCTCAGCCCGCTGGCGCCCGGAGGATCGTCACGTTCACTACACGCGCCTGCAGCAACCCGCCGGGGCCCACTACATGGTCGGGGATCAGATCAGCCATCATCCAGGATGGCAGGAGGGCGCCATCCGCTCAGCCCACTTTGCGCTGGCAGACATCGATCGCCGCGTACAGACACAAATCGCACAACTCAGCGCTCGGCGCTGAACCCCTGTCGCCATGAGCGTCAGACCTTCCTTCAAGCCACACAAGGAGCAACCGATGCAGCATCCAAGAAGCGGTCGACTGGCCGCAGCCGTGCTCGCCGCCAGTATAGGATTCGCAGCCACAGCATCAGCGAATCAGGAAATCCATCTCCGCGGCACGCTCTCCGGACCACTGGTGGTCACGTCCATCGGATCCGCGAATCTTGAGGACGGCGAACGCGAGACCCGCATCCAGCACGACCAGATCGGCAGTGACTTTCCGATTGCCCGCGCAGTTGAGATTCCTGCGGGTTCCAATCTTGTCTGGCACAGCGGCCTGGTGCCACGTCCGCTCAATCCCAATGCACCGCGATTCAGCAGGGAGTATTGGGGTGATACCAAAGCCCAGACCATCAGCGTCATGGACCGCCTCGTGGAATCCCTCGATGATCTCGGCCTGAGTCTCGATGACATCATCAAGATGACCGTCTTTCTCGTCCCGGACCCGCAGAACGGCAACCGGATGGACTTCTCCGGATTCATGGAAGCCTACCGGGAGTACTACGGCGCCGACGCCGGACGCATGAATCTTCCCGCCCGTTCCACCGTTGGTGTGGCCGATCTGGTCGCGCCAGGCATGCTGGTCGAGATCGAAGCCATCTTCGTCCGTCGCTGACCCCACCCCACCTCCTCTCTGTTCCGCCGCACAAACGTCAATCGCCCACGTCCGGCATCACTGCCGCCGGACGTGGGCGATTCCTCATGCCAACCTCAGATCAGAACTGCGCCTTAGCCTGCAGGTAGTAGAACGCACCCTGCCAGGGAACGATGGACGCCGAATCGTAGGCACGTCCACAGCACTGAAACTGCGTCCGATCGGGGAAGCTGTCAAAAATGTTCTGCCCCCCAAGTGTCAGACTGTAGTTGGTGTTGATGTTCCAGGTCGCCTCGAGATCGACGAACGTCTCAGAACCGAACCGCTGAATGTTCGTCAACGCGGCGTTCTCAGCACGGGTGTACTTGCCGTAGTAACGAGCACGTGCCATGAGATCGAACTGGTTCCAGGTGTGGCGCGCCGTGACGTTTCCCCGCCAATTGGGCGTGCTGTTTTCCTGGTTGAACTCAGTCTGATCGTTGATGAAGGCACCCCTTTCCTTGATCCGGGTCTGGTTGCGATTGACCGCCGCCTGCAGCGTCGTCAAACCTAGATCAGAATCGAACGCGTAACTCGCTACGAAGTCGACGCCTTGCGTTTTCGAGTCCACATCGTTGGTGAAGAACTGCACCTGAGCGATCGTGTTGGCACCCGCGACGCCAAGCGCTTCCAGCTGAGCGACCTCATCCGGTCCGATGCTGAACGCGGAGGACAGGACGATCCGATCATCGAGTTCGATGTAGTAGTAGTCCAGCGTCAGCGTCAGACCGTCGATCGGCGTGGTGCTGAGACCGAGCGTGTAGGAGAAGGAATCCTCCGAATCCAGTTCCTGCGCACCGAACAGCGCCGACACGGGATCATCCGCAGGGAAGATGCCTGCCGCCACCGGGAAACCATCAGGGTCGATTCGAGTGGACACGTTCGTCGTCGAAATCTGCCCCATGGTCGGAGCCCGGAAGCCGGTGCCCACCGACCCACGAACGTTCAGGTTGTCGGTCACGCTGTAGCGGCTTGCCAGTTTCCAGATCGCGACGCTGCCGAAGTCCGAGTAGTCTTCGAAGCGACCCGCGACATTGACCAACCAATCAGGCGTCACGTCCACCTCGAAGTCGATGTAGGCCGAGTAGCTGTCACGGCTGCGGCTGGACGCGAACTCCGGGGAGTAGCCCGGGAAACCGTTGGAGCCCACCGGCACCGCATTCAGAGCAGGATCACCCGGAACGCAGTCGTTGACCTCGCAGAAACCGAACGGATCCGGTCGCGCAAACGGTCCGATTTCGAATGACGTCGGCTCACCTTCCTTGATGTCGTACCCTTCATCGCGATAGCCGAAGCCAAAGGCGATGGAAAGCGGACTGGCGAGCCCGACCTCGACCGGGTAGGTGAAGTCCAGGTTCACCTGCAGCTCATCGTTGACCAGCACGCCAGGTCGGAAGGACGTCGGCGTGGCCGGGCCCATCGACGGATTCATGGTGTTGGAGATGAAGTAGTCGATCTCGTTGTTGCCATAGCCCACTGAGAAATCGTAGGTGAGGCCATTCGCAAGATCACCTCGGGCGCCGCCGAGGATACTGTAGTCGGTCACGTCACCACCGAACTGGGGCGTGAAACCAGCGGGATAGAGTTCCTGGCGCGGATCATAGATCGAGCCGTCCTCCAGACGCAGCGGCAGTAGCTGCGTGACACCCGCCCGTCGATAGAAGAATCCGCCCACTTGGTCTTTTACCGCGTAGTTGGCCGTACCGTAGAGTTCCACCTGCTCACTGATGGGAAGGGCGGCATTGGCGAACAGCATGTACTGTTCCCGCTTAGGCTGGCCCCAGGGCTGGGCCACGTCGGAGAAAGGACCCGAGCCATTGATGTTCTCGAAGTTTTCCCGGTAACGGGGATCAAGATCGTCCGGAATGCCGTCGCTGCCGGGCAGCACCTGGAGGATGTTGCCGGCTTCGTCATAGGTGTAGGTGAAGACATCCGGTCCGAAGAACGTCCGGCCATCGACAGTCAACTCGTTGTTGATCGCCTCGACCGGCAATTGCCCGGCGAACTGGCCCGAGTTTCCAAGGGTGAGGTTGTAGGGCACTGATCGGCTGGTCGCGCCGGCCTTCGCGTATTGGGCGCTGAGGCTCAAGAACCCTGACTCACCGAGCGGAAGGCCGATATTACCCTCGATGGTTCGTTCACGACCGTCGCCTGCGTCGTACTCACCGAATCGACCACGCAGTTCGACGCCTTCGCTGTTGG
Source organism: Gammaproteobacteria bacterium (assembly GCA_007694905.1). GTDB lineage: Bacteria > Pseudomonadota > Gammaproteobacteria > Pseudomonadales > Azotimanducaceae > SLTB01. The sequence goes on from REEU01000142.1 coordinate 161,575, forward strand.
TGCGCAGATTGAAGTTCAGCACGCCGGCAATAGCGTCCGAACCGTACTGGGCTGCGGCACCATCCCGGAGCACTTCCACTGATTGCAGCGCAATCGACGGAATGCTGCCGATGTCCGCGCCATGAGCCCCGAACCCGCCAAGCTGAAGCAGAGCGGATCGATGGCGCCGCTTGCCGTTCAGCAGAACCAAGGCGTGGTGGGAGTCGAGACCGCGCAGGTTTATGGGACGGATAAAGGAAGCGCCATCTGAAATCGGCTGCCGACTGACGTTGAAGGAGGGCACCAGATTGGAGATCACGTCCACCATATCGGACGAATTCACGCTCTCGATGTCTTCAGGACTGAAAAAGTCGACAGGCACCGCCGTATCGACTGCCGCCCGACCCTGGCGCCGAGTTCCGAGGACGACCAGTTCCTCGATGCTGGCCTGTTGCGCTCCGGCCGGAGCCTGAGCGACGACCGGGCGGGGGGTAATGGCCGCGGCGGTCATCCCCAGAACGCATGCCACCGAGAGTGGCGTTGTGCGAATCCATTTATTCATGACTGAAATGCTCCGTATGACGCTTGATCTTGGGAGCCGAAACATCGACTCGCCCCCTTGAACCATCGGCGCTCAATCACAAGAACGCTGATTTGCGGCTACTCCGCAAGAAACGGGCCATGCCTACAGGTCAACTCTCAAGAAACCCGCTCTCATCCGAAACGCAGGCCCAAAGCGCGCCTTATGTCGCGCTGTTCGAACACAACACCCGGTCATCAAGACGACAAGAAACCGCCGCCCAATAACGTCACACGGCCAAGGACCGGGTAGAAGGGAGCGAAAATCCAGGAAACCAAGGCACCAAAACAATGCGGTCTAACGCGCAATGCATGTCTGTGAGGCATCATGCACGCGGCTACGCCCGCAAATGCACCGCCCCAACGGGGATACCCGCCGCTGCCACATGGCACGAACCATGCGAGGAATTTGGACCAACTCGCCAATGAGGTGCCTGCAAACGTGCTCCGCGCATGCCTCTTTCTGTTGTTCCTGATGCACACCATCGCTGGTCAGGCCGCGTCCCAGCCTCCGCCTGAGGTCATTGCTGACTGCATCCTCTGTCACGGCACTGACGGCCGCGGCAACGAGCCGGTGGCGGCGCCACGCATCGCCGGCGTGGAGGCCTGGTATCTGGAGCGACAACTCGAGGCGTTCCGGATGGGATGGCGCGGGAGCCATCCGGAGGACGACCAGGGTCGTGAAATGCAGCCCATGGCCGTCATGCTCGAGGACGATATGCTGCCGTCCATCGCCGCCTGGTTCGCCGAACAGGACACGCCGGATCCGAGCCCGACGCTGACCGGTCGGCCAGAGCGCGGCGCCCAGCTCTACAGTCTCTGTGCCACCTGTCACGGGACGAACGGGGAGGGCAATCGCAGCCTGGGCGCACCTGCATTGGCAGGGCAGAACGACTGGTACCTCGCCCGCCAGCTTCACCTGTATCGCAACCAGCAGCGCGGCCATGAGCGCGAAGACATCTACGGGCAACAGATGTTGGCCATGATCGGCCCACTGGTGGACGAACAGGCGGTTCTCGACGTCGTCGCCTACATCAATACGTTCACCGAGTAGCCCGCGCGGGCTCGGACGATTCTGCTTGAAGTTCGCGCCCCCGCCCCTAAAATGTCGCGCTCTGAAACCGCGACCGAGCACGCTGCATGCCCCGAATCCCTGTGTTTCTTATGACCTGCCTTGCGCTGCTCCCGCTGGCGGCCGCTGCTGGCGACAGCGAGCGCGGGCGCGATTTGGCATGGCAGTACCGCTGCATGACCTGCCATGGTGTCGAGGGTCGCTCGAACGATCCGCGCTACCCCCGCATCGCCGGACAGAAGCCGGCCTATATCATCGAGCGCCTGGCGTACTTCCAGGCGGAAATCGAACCCTTCAACGAAATGAACGGGCATGCACGACCGCTCACCGAGGACATGAAGCGGGATCTCGCCGCGTACTTCTCGGAACAGCGCCTGTGAGGAAGCCCGCCATGCCCATCAGACACCGAATCGCTCTCATCGGGCTCGCTGTAGCCAGCGCGCTGCTGTCTGGATGCGGACGTCCCGCCGACATCGCAGGCGGCGCGGCGCTCGCAGCCGAAACGGGTTGCGTGGCCTGCCACGGAACGAATGGCCGGGGGACCGGACCGACGTTTCCCAATATCAACGGCCAGCACGCCGGGTACATGTACGAACAGCTGAAAAAATACCGTTCAGGCGAGCGCGTGAACATCATCATGAACGATCAGGCACAACAGCTCAGCAACGCTCAGATGGAACTGTTGGCGCGCTATTACGCTGCACAGTGAAGCCGGCGGGCGAGATTGGAGCCCGGCAGCTCTTCGAGCACGCTTCAAGCGCGACGCACGAGCGCCGCACACAGCTCGGCGCAGGGAGCCTCGATCTTCAGGGTCAAACTTGCATCGGCCCGGGTCGCGCCCAGATTCACCGCCGCGATAGGCAGCCCCAGCCGCTCTGCCTCCCGGCAGAAGCGATAGCCGGAAAACACCTTCAGCGACGAGCCCAGCACCAGCAGAGCATCCGCCTCTCGCAGCGCCGTAAACGCCTGGTCCACACGTGGTCGCGGGACGTTCTCACCGAAGAACACTACGTCCGGCTTGAGCACACCGGAGCAGACATCGCAGCGGGGCAGCCGGAACGCATCGAGAGGCACATCCTCGATGTCCGCGTCCCCATCCGGCCCGATGGCGGCGTCGACCCGACGCAGCCAGGGATTCAGCGACTCGAGTCGCTCCTGCAGCAGGTCCCGCGACAGCCGAACGCCGCACGCGGTGCAGAGGACCTGATGGATGCGACCGTGAAGATCGATGACGCTGCGGCTGCCCGCCTGCTGATGCAGGCCATCGACGTTCTGGGTGATCAGAAGCGACAAGCGCTGCCGAGCCTCGAGGGCCGCAAGCCAACGATGCGCCGCATTCGGCCGCGCTGCGGCCATGAGGGGATAGCCGAGCATGCTGCGAGCCCAGTAACGTCTGCGCGCGTGATCACTGCGCATGAAATCCTGGTACTGAACAGGAGGCGGCCGTTTCCATGCGCCACCGGCATCCCGATAGTCGGGAATTCCAGACTCTGTACTGCAACCAGCGCCGGTTAGCACGACGAGCCGCGAATGCTGCTGCACGAAGACGCCTAATTGCTCTGCGGGCAGGGCGACATCCAGCTCCTGTTCCATGTCCGATCCTTGCTGAACCTGCGCCCGCAGCGACATTGTAATCATCCCGGCACGGCATGACCCGCTTTGTGCGGTGTCGCCCCGTCATGAGAAACTCGAGCGAACAATCCTAGGAGACAGTGAAGCATGACGGAAGCGAAGCAGGGTGACACGGTCAAGGTGCACTACAGCGGGCACCTCGATGACGGCACGCAGTTCGACTCATCCCGGGATCGGGACCCACTCGAGTTCGAAGTGGGCTCAGGGCAGGTCATCCCCGGCTTCGAGAGCGCAGTGGTGGGCATGACTGTTGGTGACGCCTGCACGACCACGATTGCGGCGGCGGAGGCTTATGGGCCACGGCGCGACGAACTGGTGGTGGACGTGGATCGCACTCAGCTCCCGGGCGACCTCGACCTGGAAGTCGGGCAGGCGCTGCAGGTCAAGGACCAGAATGACCAGCCCTTCGTCGTTCACGTGGCCGCGGTGGAGGATGACTCGGTCAAGCTGGATGCGAACCACCCGCTTGCGGGCCGGGACCTGACGTTCGAGATCGAGCTGGTCGAGATCGTCTGACCCGAGCGCGTCGCCGCGCAGTCACTCCGGATCGAGCAACGCGCGCGGATCGCCCAGCTCGGTGCGCAACCGTTCCAGCGCCCCGTTCTCGATCTGCCGCACCCGCTCGCCCGACAGGCCGAGCGCAGCGCCCACTTCCGCCAGCGTGTGCTCACGGCCGGTGCCGATCCCGAAACGCATGCGCAGCACCGCCGCCGTGCGCCTATCGAGTTGCTCGAGGACACGTGCGGCAGCGCGCCGGATCTGGCCCTGCATGGCCCGGTCCTCAGGCTGTCGAGCGGTTGGTCCGGGCGTGACATCCAGCAGCACCGCATCGCTGCCGGCAGCGACCGGCGCATCGAACGCCAGCGGCTCCGGCACCAGTTCCAACGCCTGTCGCAGGCGCTCTTCCGGCGCCAGCTCCATGACCAGCAGTTCTTCGAAGGATGGCTCCCGACCGTGGGCGGCCAGGAAGCGTCCGGTCGCGATCCGCACCCGGACCACGAGGCCTGCCAGCGCTGCGGGTACCCGGATCGTCCGCCCCTGCTCGGCCACTGCACGGGCCACCGCCTGCCGGATCCACCATGTCGCGTAGGTTGAAAAGCGATGGCCACGCCGATGATCGAAGCGATCCACGGCACGCAGCAGGCCGACGTTGCCCTCCTGGATAAGATCCTCCAGCGCCACGCCCCGCCGCTGGTAGTCACGCGCGATGAACACCACCAAGCGAAGGTTCGCATGCACCATCCGTGTGCCGAGGCGCCGCACCTGCGTCCGCGCAGCTGCCAACTCCGACGCGAGTTCGAGCATGGCCTCCGGCCCCATGCCGAAAGGATCGAGGCAGCATTGGACCTGCCGCCAGAAAGCGTCGAGTTGCGGCATCAGATTGCGGGCCCGAACCCCGTCGATCAGACCTGAGCGCTGCGCATGTGCGAACCATTCCCGAGTGAGCCCTCCCGGAGGAGTCCGCTCAATCCGAGCGGAGGCGATGCCACCAATGAAACGGCACAGTTGGCGCAGAGAGCGGTCGATTTCGCGCAGCGCTGCCGCGCTGGACAGGAACGGATCCACCTGCGGCGCGGTCGCCGCATCCCGCCAGCGCAGGGACTCGAACTGCCGCAGCAACCACTCGCGGGATCGAATGGCTTCGGCACCGCGACCCGCTCTGTCGGCAAACTGGGCCAGCGCGAGCAATCGCGTCAGCGCGCGCGCCTCCGCGTCCGCCCCGGCGACAGGTTCCGGGTCACCCGCCAGAACACCGTCCACCAGCTCCCCCACCCGCCCCGCTCCGGCGAGTCGTCGCTCGACGTCCGCCAGGATGCGCTCCAGGGCGCCGGGAATCGCCGCCACCCTACGCGCCCAGACCGCCCGGGCGGCATCGAGCTCGGCGGCCAACGTCCGTTCCGAGGCAGCCGTCAGCAACGACTCCCGTGCGACCTCCGCCAGATAAAGGGGAAGGACGCCAGCGCCGGTCGCCGCACCCGCGGAATCAGGCTGCACAATCACCTCCAGCCACGCTGTCGTTCGTCTGCATGATGGTTCAGTATCCGACCCGACAAGACCCGCAGCAAGGCTGCCCGAAGTTCGACACGCCACAATGCTCAACCTGCGGCGCCGAGCGCCCGGAACGCATGCGCCAGGGCACCATCGGGATCAGCCACCGCATAAAAGTCCGGATTCAGCAGCGAATCGAGCTTGTTGTAGCGCAGCGTTTCACCCGACCAGGTCCGCAGCGCGCCGCCGGCTGCCATGAGGACGGCTTCCCCTGCAGCAATGTCCCATTCCGCACAGGGTCCGCGTCGGGGGTAACCGTCCGCATCTCCTGCCGCCAGCTGCACCAGCTTCAACGCACTACCCGCTGGTCGTTCCACAAGGCGCGGGAAGCGAGCCGCAAGCGCCCCGACGATGGCCTCCTGCTCCGGGCCACGGTGGCTGCGGGAGGCGACGATCACCGCTTGCTGCGCATCGAAACGGCGGCAGCGCAGCGCCTGGCGCCGTCCGTCGGCGAGCAGGGTTTCCGCCCGGCGGGAAGACACCACCCCCAGATGAACCTCACCGCGCGCCGGAACACCGACCACACCGAGCAGCGGTCTTCCTGCCTCGATGAGCGCGATGTTGACAGTGAACTCGTCGTTGCGCGCGAGGAACTCCCGCGTGCCGTCCAGAGGGTCCACCAGCCAACAGCGCTGCCAGTGCTGACGCTCGGCGGCCGGGGCCTGGCGCCCTTCCTCCGAGAGCACGGGAATCTCAGGCGTCGCAGCCGCAAACCCCTCTGCGATCAGCGCATGGGCCGCCAGATCCGCCTCCGTCAGCGGCGACGCATCCGCTTTCTCACGCGCGCCCGGATCCACTGCCCGATACCAGCCCATGATCACCCTGCCGGCCTCGACCGCAAGGCGCTCGGCAAGGCGCGCGAGCCGGTCGGTGTCGTCTGGCGCCATCACCCGGGAGTGGACTCGAGGCGCATGCGCGCAAGATGCAGGGCGGCAATGGCCCGCGCCTCACTGAAGTCCTCGCGCTGAAACAATGCATCGATTCGGGCCAGGGGCCAGCGCTCCACGTCCAGCGGCTCAGGCTCATCCCCCGGCAGGCGCTCGGGATAGAGATCCGTCGCCAGCGCCACGGTCTGGGTGAAACCCATGTGGCCCGGGGCGACGGACAGCTCCTTGAGCAGCTCGATGCGGCGGGCGCCGTAGCCGGCTTCCTCCTTGAGCTCGCGATTCGCGGCCTCCTCGAGACTCTCTCCAGGATCTGCAGCCCCCTTGGGCAGGGTCAGCTGATAGGCGTGAAAACCCGCCATATACTCCCGGATCAGCAGGATCTCGCCTGCATCATCGAGGGCCACCACCATCACGGCCCGATGGCCGGTAGCAGGCAGGCGCTCGTAGGTCCGCTCCACGCCGTTGCTGAAACGCAGATCGAGTTCCTCGATGCGGAACAACCGGCTCCGGGCCACCTCCCGCCGCGCCAGGATCCGGGGCCGCGGATCACCCTCATCGTCACCGCTCATCCATCGCTCCTTGAAGCCCGGGGGCCTCGCCATTATAAGGGGCAGCTGACTCCGCAACGTCCGGATGGCTGCATGCTGGACTGGAATCGGATCGACACCGTCCTGCTGGACATGGACGGAACGCTGCTCGATCTGCGCTTCGACTCTGAATTCTGGCTCAATCACCTGCCGAACCGTTTCGCTGCGCATCACGGCCTCGAGGCGGGTGCTGCGCAGGCGAAGCTGGACGTGCTGTTCCGTTCGAGCCGGCGCAAGCTCGAGTTCTACTGCCTGGACTGGTGGAGCGCCCAGACCGGGCTGGACATCGTGACGCTGAAGCACGACCTGGTCCACCTGATCGGGTTCCGCCACAACGCCCGCGAATTTCTTGGCGCGGTGCGGGCGTCGGGCCGCCGGTCGGTGATTGTCACCAACGCCCATCGGGCGAGCCTGGACCTGAAGCATCGTCACACCGGCATCATCGATCTAGTCGACGCGGTGGAGAGCGCCCACGACCATCGCCTGCCCAAGGAGGAAGGGCGGTTCTGGTCGACGGTGCAGGGCCGCCTGGGCTTCGATCCGGAACGGACCTTGCTGGTAGACGACAACATCGACGCCCTGGTAGCCGCTCAGGCCTACGGCATCGGCCATCTGCTGGCGATTGCCCAGCCGGATTCCGGCGGCACCCGGCTGCAGGGATTGCCCTTCCCGGCGCTGGAGGATTTCGCCCTGCTGCAGCCCATTGGGCCGCTGGCGCAGGCGGACCCGGCATGAACGGCGACGACGACCACGCCGCCGGAACCGGCTCGGGCGACCGGAGCAGAATCCGGCTGGACAAGTGGCTCTGGGCAGCGCGCCTGTTCAAGACCCGGGCCAAGGCCAAGGACGCGATCACCGGCGGCAAGGTGCAGGCGGACGGACAGCGCGCCAAGCCAGCGAAAGAAATCACCGTGGGCAGCATGCTGCGGCTGCGGCGCGGAGACGACGAACTGACCGTCGAGGTGCTCGCGCTGTCGGACCAGCGACGCGGCGCCCCGGAGGCAGCCTTGCTGTACCGGGAAACCGACGACAGTCTGGCCGCGCGGACCGGGGCCGCTGCCCGGCGTCGCGCTCAACGCGACGCGGTGCAGCTGCCCGGGTCGCGTCCAGACCGACGCGACCGCCGAACGCTCGAACGCATCAAGCGCGGCGACAATCCGATCACCAACGAATGAGACAGTGAGTCGAGCCATGCCCCAAAGCGACGCGAACGCTTCACCTGTGGACGCAGACCGCCTGCAGCGGTTCATGTTCGAGGAACTCGATATTCGCGGTGCCCTCGCCCGGCTGGACGAGGCCTGGGCCTCGGTACGCGGAGCGCAGCGCTATCCCGAGCCTGTCGAACGCCTGCTCGGCGAGTTGCTGACCGCCACCGCCCTGCTCGCGAGCATCGTCAAGGTCAGCGGCACGCTCACGGTGCAGGCCACCGGCGACGGACCGCTGGCAGCGCTGATGGCGGAATGCCGCGACCGCTCCAACCTGCGCGGGATCGCCCGGATCCGCGATGCGAAGGCGTTGCGCATGGAGGCGCGCGACGACGCCGCAGGCACCGGAATCCTGGGCAAAGGCCTGGTGACCATCACCATTCGACCGGATATCGGCGACCGCGTCGGCGAGGCCTACCAGGGGATCGTGCCACTGGACGGAAGCAGCATCGCCGAGGCCCTGGAAGGCTATTTTGCCCAGAGCGAACAGATCCCCACCCGGATCTGGCTGTCTACCAAAGGCGAGCGCAGCGCCGGCATGCTCATCCAGGCACTGCCGCCGGAGATGGCCCACCATGACCACGGCGAGCGGCGGCGGGAGGAGGATTTTGGTCGCATCACGCTGCTTGCAGACACGGTCAGCGGCAGCGAGCTCAGAGAGCTGCCCGGCGAGCGCCTGCTCACGCGGCTGTTCTTCGAGGAAACCGTCGCGCTGCAGCGTCCGGAAGGGCTCGCGTTCGCCTGCAGCTGCAGCCGCGAGCGCACCCGGGATGCGCTGCGCGCCATCGCGGAGCAGGAGCTCGAGGAGATCATCGCGGAGGAGGGCGACATTCGCATGGAGTGCCAGTTCTGCCACGCCGAGTATCGCTTCGACCGAGTGGACGTCGCAGCGGTCCACGCCTCAGCGGCGCCCGACGACGGCCAGGTGCACTGACCCGGTCGCGTCCGCCGCAGCGGTCTGGCATAATCCGCGACCCTTTCGCGCCTCGCGCGCGCGGGCGCCCTAACGCAGCATTCGCCTGGAGCGACCCAGGGTCACCCGGCAAGGCATCACCCCCACGACCGCCCCCGCCAAGGTGGGCGGCCTGACAAGCCCGTGATAGGTTGCAAGCGCCCTGAACCGAACAGTCTCAGGGCATTGAAAGGACGGACATCGAGCATGGCACTGGACATCGACAAGACCTCACGCCGAACGGTCTATCAGGATTTGGCCCTCGCCCATCTGGCGGAACTCGCCATCCTTCGTGGCGAAGGCGAGTTTGCCAGTAACGGCGCGCTGGTGGTGCGCACAGGGAAGCGTACGGGCCGGTCGCCCATGGATCGTTACGTGGTCGATGAGCCCGGCTCATCGGCCGCGATCGACTGGGGTCCCGTCAACCGCCCGATAGCGCCGAAGGTCTTCGATGCCCTCTGGCAGCGGGTGGAGGCCTATCTTGGCGAACGCGACAACTTCGTGTCGTCGCTGCATGTGGGTGCGGACCCGGATCACTACCTGCCGATCTCGGTAACCACCGAGACCGCTTGGCACAACCTGTTCGCGCGCCTGCTGTTCATTCGCCCCGACGCGTACAACCCGTCCGCCAAGGCTGAATGGCAGATCCTCAACGCACCAGGGTTCGTCTGCGACCCTGAGCGTGACGGCACCAACAGCGATGGCACCGTCATGCTCAACTTCGCCGAGCGCAAAGTGCTCCTAGCAGGGATGCGTTACGCCGGCGAAATGAAGAAGTCCATGTTCGCGGTGCAGAATTTTCTGCTGCCCGAGAAAGACGTCCTGCCCATGCACTGCGCCGCCAATGTCGGCACGGACGGCGATGTCTGCCTGTTCTTCGGCCTGTCCGGAACGGGTAAGACCACCCTGTCCGCTGACCCTTCACGGCTCCTGATCGGCGACGATGAGCACGGCTGGGGCCCGGGCAGCGTGTTCAACATCGAAGGCGGCTGCTATGCCAAGTGCATCGATCTCAGCCGCGAGAACGAGCCCGTCATCTGGGATGCCATCCGTTTCGGCAGCATCGTCGAAAACGTGGTGATCGACCCTGATACGCGCGAACCCGATTACAGCGACAGCTCCCTGACTGAGAATTCCCGCGCCTGTTACCCGCGCGAGCACATCGCCTTGCGGGTGGACGAAAATCGCGCCGGCGAACCGCGGGCCATCATCTTCCTGACCTGCGACGTCTCCGGGGTATTGCCACCGGTCTCCATTCTTTCGAAGGAGGCGGCGGCCTACCACTTTCTGTCGGGCTACACCGCCGCTGTAGGCTCCACGGAAGTCGGCTCCACCGAACCCTATCGGGCGACGTTTTCCACCTGTTTCGGCGCACCGTTCTTCCCGCGACCGGCAGGCGTGTACGCTGATCTCCTCATGCAGCGCATGGATGCATTCGGATCGAAGGTCTATCTGGTCAACACCGGCTGGACGGGCGGCGGGCACGGCGTCGGCAAGCGTTTCCCGATTCCGGTGACCCGGGCGGTGGTCAGTGCCATTCAGTCCGGGGCCCTCGAGAACGTGGAGACCCGCGAGCTCGAAGTATTCGGACTGGCGATTCCGACCTGCGTACCTGGCGTCGATTCCACCTACCTCGACCCGAGAGCCGCGTGGAGCGACAAGGGCGCCTACGATGAAGCCGCGCACAGGCTGGCAGAGAAGTTCGTCGCCAACTTCAAGCGCTTCGACGTGGCGCCTGAGATCGTCGCTGCAGGTCCGCGCACGGACTGACGGCCCTGGACGCCGGCCATGGCGCCTCGCGGGCACCAGGTTGGCCCCTGAAGGTCGCGCTGACGACCTCGGGGGCTTCCTGGTAATCTCCGTCCGTTGCGGGCCTCAGGCCTGACCTCTCCGTCGTCCGAAGGAGTGCCTGCGCTCGTGAAACCACCATCGGCGCTCTATCAAGCGC